>JAZRXT010000070.1:0-9044 GCA_045600365.1 Kiritimatiellia bacterium
GTCTCGGTCAAGGTGCCGCAGCCGCAGTTCGAGGGCCAGACCAAGACCAAGCTCGGCAACGGCGAGGTCCAGGGCATAGTGGACTCCATCGTGAGCGAGAAGCTCATGACGTTCTTCGAGGAGAACCCGGCGATCGCGAAGGCCGTCATTGAGAAGACGCTGCTCGCCTGCCGAGCCCGCGAGGCTGCGCGCGCCGCCCGCGAGAACACGCGGCGCAAGGGCGTGATGGACGGTCTGTCGCTCCCCGGCAAGCTGCGCGACTGCTCGAGCCGCGACCCTGCCAAGACCGAACTCTTCCTCGTGGAGGGCGATTCCGCCGGCGGTAGCGCCCAGAGCGGACGCGACCGCGCCACCCAGGCAATCCTGCCGCTGCGCGGCAAGGTGCTGAATGTGGAGAAGGCGCGCGTTGACCGCATGCTCGCCAACAACGAGATACGCACCCTGATCACGGCGATCGGCTGCGGCTTCGCCGAGGAGTGGGACATCTCCAAGGCACGCTACCACAAGATCGTCATCATGACCGATGCCGATGTCGACGGTGCCCACATCCGCACTCTGCTCCTGACCTTCTTCTACCGCAAGATGCCCGAGCTGATCGAGAAGGGGTATGTGTATCTCGCCCAGCCGCCGCTCTACAAGGTTGAACGCAAGAAGAAGATCGAATACGTGCTCACCGATGGCGAGATGACCTCGAAACTGCTTTTCCTTGGCCTTGACGATATGACGGTCAAGCGTGCCGATGGTACTGCATTCGACGTCGAGGCGGCCAGAAAACTGCTGGAGCTGCTGGCGGAGATCAAGACAACCGTCGACGCCATCGACCGCCGCGGCGTATCCGCACGCGAACTGATCGCGCATCGCGATGCCGAGGGCGTGATTCCCCGCTATGTGATCGTGAGAGGCGCCGGCGATGAGGCGAAGATGGAGTTCGTCCGCGACGAGGACGCCTTCAAGGCGCGCGTCAACGAGCTCCAGCAGGAGATGAGCACTGTCTTCGACCTGCCGCTCACCCAGGTAGAGACCTATCACCCCACGGACCAGGTGCAGTTCCGCTGGATGGAGGTCTACCGCTCCTCGCTACTGCGCAAGCAGATGGCCTCGCTTCAGGCGATGGGCTTCTCGGTCGAAGACTACCTCGGTTCCGGCGGCAAGGTGGCCGCTCTGGAAGAGGATGGCGTCTCGCAGGATGTGGCGTCGCTCCAGGATCTGCTGGCGGCGATCGACGCGCGCGGGCGCAAGGGCATGAGCATCTACCGCTTCAAGGGTCTTGGTGAAATGGACGCCAAGGAGCTGTTCGCCACCACCATGGATCCCAATCGTCGTCACATGCTGCGCGTGCAGCTGGCCGATGCCGTGAAGGCGGATCAGATGTTCTCGCTGCTGATGGGCGACGAGGTCGAGCCCCGTCGCAAGTTCATTGAGGACAACGCCCTCAACGTCACCAATCTCGACTTCTGACGAGCCATCCCTCGAGCTCGTCAAGCTTGCAGCCCGCCGCCTTGGCCTTCTCGAACCAGGCGCGGGCTTTCTTCTTCGCCCTGATGTCGGAACGACGCTCTTCCCAGCATTCCATGCCCAGGCGGAACATGGCGTCTCCAACTCCACCGGCCGCCGCGCGGTTGTACCATTTCAACGCGGTGGTCATATCGCGTGCACCACCTTCGCCAGCTTCGTACATTACCGCCAGATAGTTCGCGGAAACGGCATCGCCTTCGTTCGCCGCCTCCTCGTAGAGCGCACGGGCCTTGACCAGATCCTTCGCTACCTTCTTCGTACCAACATAGTATCTTGTGGCCAGCATGCGCTTCCGCTTCAAATCGATCGGTATATGGTCATTAACGGAATTGGTCGCGGAGTTATTCACCTGATTGGTGGTCGCTGTCTCCGTCACCACCATTTTCACCTCGTTGGTGGTAATTACCGCAACCTTCACCTCGTTGGTGATCGGCACTTCAACCTTCTTCACCTCGTTGGTGGTGGGAGTTTCGACCTTCTCAGCCTCGTTGGTGACAATTGCCGCCGCCTTCACTTGATTGGTGGCGACGGGTGCCATTGGGGCCGGTGGCCTGCTCTCGTGGTCGATTGTGTTTCTTTCCCGGTTGAAGAACCAGGCGGCAGCTGCAATTGCGGTGGTGAGAAGCAGCGATGGAATCACCCAGCGAAGTGCGCTGAATTCGGGCGGGCTGTGTTTTTTCTTTTTTGATTTCGCGCGATTCTTTCCGGCGGTGGAGCGGCCGGCGCGTGCCTTGTCGCGAAGGCGGTTGGCATCGGCGGAAAAGCCGGAATCGGCATCCTCGGCATTGTCCGCAATGGCGGCGGACGAGAGGAGATGATTGATGCGCTTCTCGAACTTTTTCACCCGTGTCGAGAAGGTGGTCGGCGACGCTGACGCATCAAGCTTGTCGAGTGCCTCTCGTTCCGCCGCGAGTTCGGCGCGGAGGGTGGCTGCGTCGCCGTGGAGGTGCTTCGCCAGTTCCCGCATAACGGGTAGCACGCCATCGGTGCGGTAGTCGTCGCCTGGGCGACCATCTTCGTTTATTCTATCCACTGACGCCACCTCCACCACGGGCACGTCCGGCGCCACGGCTCGGATCGAGGGCCAGTGGGTGGTGAAGAAGGCATTGGCACCGCCGGCGGCTTCGAGCTCATTCCGGTAGCGGTCGGCACGGGTGAGACCAATCACCAGCCCGGCATGGGGGAGTTCCTTCTTCGCGAAATCCAGCAGACCGCGCGTAACCCACATGGCCTCGGTGTCGCGCTCGAATTCTTCGGGCGAGAGTTCGCCTGGATCGCGCAGCAGCTCGGTGATGCTCACCAGGATGACGATGAACTCGGCGGACGACAGGTATTTCAGCAGTTCCGTCACCGCCTGCTTGCGCCGGTCGCCGTCATCCTCACCGCGGAATGCGGCGCGAAAGGTTTCGCCGCCGAATTCCAGCATTCCGATTTCCGCGACCTTTCTGCCCTCGGTCATCATGCTCCACTCGAGCTCCACGGTGCGGCCGGGATTGGTGGCGGGTGGCCACTGGTGCATGAACCGCATCTGACGGCGCAGCAGCGCCGCGAAGCGGTTGGCGGCGCTGTTCTCTGGCACGAGACAGGCCTTTCCTGGCTTTCGCGGATCGGTGCGATAGTAGTCGGTAAGCGCCGCCATGAAGACGGTCTTGCCACTGGCCTCGCACCCAACGACCGCCATCTTCGCCATGTCTACGCTCCTCCCTTGCCGAAGATCGGCTGGCGGTTGATCATCCAGGGAGCGCAGCTGGCGTTTGCCAGGTCGCTGTTGGTGAGGATGAACTGCCAACGCTCGCTGTGGATCGAGTACTTTGCCAGCAGTGCGCCCACAGAATGCGCGTTGAGTCCGTCGAGCCGGTTGTGGGTTAGCAGAAGCCCAGGCGCATTGAGCGGCGGGGTGGCGGCGGGGACGGCGGGAACAGTCAAGTACTCCGGCGTCTCGCGCGCGGGACATCGGAAGAAGGACTGTGCCAGTAGAGTGGCTATGTCGATCATCGCCGCCTCCCGACATCTGAAGAAGGCGAATGCGCCGTATTCAGAGTCGCGGCCCTGGTCGTCCCAGGCGGGTGCGGTTTGAATGGTGAAGGCGGCAGCGACTTCGCGATCGGCCACCACTCCGGCGGTTACGGCATCGGGGTCGGGGAATTCGCCCCGTTCGGACGCTGCCAGGGTGTAGAGCGCGTCAAGACGCGCCTCGTCCAGGCCGGGTGGAAGGCGATTCCATGCATATCCTCGCCAGGCAGAGTAGACGGCCGTCGCGAGCCGCAGAGGATGATCGGAAGCGGTCATTGTCCAAGATGGATGATGACGCGGAAGAAGCGATTGGTTGCTGTGTCTGCGGGCTTGGTGACGTTGAATACGGACGAGGAGGACGGCTCGGTTTCCTCCGCGTTTTCGAACTTCAGATTGTCCGCCGACTTGAGTGAATACTTCACGTCGACCTCGGCATCTGGATTGACCGAAACGTTGTCGCCAAGTGAAAGGGTGAATCCGCCGTTGGCGGCGACGATGCCGGTGTTCGGCTTGTCCGCGGGATCATTGGGGTCGAGCCCGAGGATGTAGCTGATGATGAGCGGCAGGCCGTTGCCATCGGTGCGTTCGGCATTTAGCGCGGTCTTGACCGCGTCTAGGCCGGCGGCGGTGTTGAGGTCGGCGGTCGGCAGGTGCTCCAGGATGAATTCACGCGTGACCGTGGCCATCACGGTTCCGGCGGCGCTGGTCTCGGAGGAGACGGGGAACTTGAGCGAGCCGACTTCGATGGTGAGCGTGCCGTTCTCGTAGGTGGCGGTCGAACCATTTTCGCTGGGGTTGAGCAGAATCCGGAAGTCGCCGCCGGCGATGGACCAGGTGCCACCGGCCGAAGGCGTGAGCGTCACGTTGGTGAGCAGACGCACCTGCTTGTTGGTCGCGGCCGCCAGGGCCTCGGCGAGGGAGGCGTAGCGGACGCCGTCGACTTCCGCTACCGCCTTGCTGGCGAATTCGCCGGCGAGCGCGGCGATTTCGCCATTGCCCCGGAACTCGACGATGCCAATCTGGTTTGCGGACGCACCGGTGCCGGTGAACCAGGTCTCGCCCGATTCATCCGCGAGCCGAACTGGTTCGGCCTCGCCCTCGGCGGCAAGGTAGCTGATTCTGGGCGTGCCGCCCTCCATGTCGACTTCCTGCTCCAGGCGGTAGATGCGTTTCTCCACCGGCGTGACGCCGAAGAGGGTACGCCAGGCGGGGACGCCATTGTCCTTGACGAGGCCACGGAAGGAGAGGGATGCATCGGAGTTCTCGAAGATTCCCATCGCTCCCTGCGGTGGGTTGGCGGTGAAGTCGGCGAGCATCCTCTCCTCCTGCGCGGCGGAGAAGCCACCGAGGACGTTGTGGTAGGACGATACCCGCACCACGCCACCGTGGCGATCCGTGGCGGAGAAGGCGTATTCGCCGCCGTTGGTGAGCACGAAGTATCCGTTTTCGATCTCCGGCTTGGTTGTCCATGTTCCGCCCGTGGCGGAGTCATCGTCGGCCGCGGAGGCGAACCAGGATGAGTCGGAGCCGAGATGAAGGGAGCCGGTGGTCTGCTGGGCGGTCTCCACCGCGGTGCCGCCGGCATCGACCAGCTGCACGGAATAGGTGTAGTTGACGTTTTCAGCGAGAGCCGTCGCCGCGGAGGCGTATTCGGCGGTGTCGAAGACGTAGGCGCCGGTTCCGTTCAGCGCCTTGTCGCCGTTGGCCACGACGTTGCCGTTGGCGTCCTTGACCGTGAAGTGCAGCTTGGAGCCCGTTGCGATGTGCGAACCGATTTCGGTTACATTCACGGTGACGACGCCGTTGGTGAAGTCGTAGCCGTCAGAGGTGACGGGCGTGTCGACAACGATGTCGTCCGTCCACTTGAGCTTCACCACTCCGTCAACATTGACGGCGGTGCCGACGAGATTGGCGACGGTGGGGTGCTTTAGATGCGCGGCCGAGGCCTGCGCCTGTGCGAGCGGGAGCGTGGTCGTGGCGAAGACGTCGCCGGGATGCGGGGCGGTGGCGCAGTCGACGACGAGGTCTCCGGTGAGCGTACCGTTCACGACGATTTCAGACGGCGTGGGGACGGCGATCTTGCCCAGGGCGACCTTGCCGGACACATTGACCTTGCCGCCAGCGGCGACCGTGATGGTGCAGGTGCCCGACGCGGGGGCGAAGGCGGCATTGGCGAGATTGACCGTGGTGCCAGCCGCGACCGTGATGGCGCTGCCGCTGACAAAAGGCGCGGTGGAGGGATCGGTTGCGGTGGAGGTGAAGGAGAGGTTCTTGTCGATGGACGTCAGTGCGAGCGGCGTTGCCGTGCGGGCCTTGATGGTGTCGCCGGGAGCAATCGCATCGGCGGTGAAGGGGGCATTGGCGTCGGCATAGAGGTTGCCGTCGTTCACCTCGGCGGTGTAGGTAACATTGGCCGGCGGCATGAGGAAGATGCCACAGGCGTCATTGCGCGGCGAGCCGTCGCTCGGCTTGTTGACGTAGTTGCCGTGCGCGGTCTGATAAGTTGTGCCGAAGTTGTACTCGCTGTCGGCTCCAAACGCCATCCACATCGCCGCGCTGCCGCCGCCGTCGAACTCGCCGACTTCGTTGCAGCCCTCGTCGATCATGATCTGATAGGCGTCGACATCGGGGAAGTTGTACGACCAGTCGGTCTGGCGGCCGTCGTTGATGAACAGAACGAGGTTCGTCGCGACGCCGACCGCATTTGTGCCGATGCCGATGAGCGGGCGGGGATAGGCCGTGCGGCTCTGCATGTTGCCGATCGTCGTCGGGAACGTCGCGCCGCCCGAGCTGATTGGATTTGCGACGGGATTCATCACGCCGCCCTTGACGGGATAGTTGCAGTAGTTGGTGCGCACGGCCTGGCGGATCTTCTTGCCGTTGGCGGCGGAGACCTGCCAAGATGCTGAAGGATATCCAGAGGGGAGGGCGGGATTGCGGACGAGCTTCGAATGGATGAAGTTGTTGTCGGCCGTCTGCATGATGTAGCACATTTCTGGTGCGGCATTGTTGGGCCAGCCGGCTGTGGCGAGCTTGTCGTCGGTGATGACGAGGCCGGTCGGCTTGGCGTAGGCGACGTTGACGTCAAAGTAGTCCGCGTTCATGCCCATGATGGGCGCGACACCCTCGGCGTTGAAGATCGTCTCGGCCATTGTGCCGACTCTGGCCTTGTTCCCATCGGCATCGCCAAGTTGCGTGCGCAGGCGGTAGCCCTTCGAAAGGTCGACCTTTACGGCCCAGCCGCGACCGCAATTCGAAGAGCTTTTCGTCTTTGTCCACTTGATGAACTGAACGCCGTCCCAGCCGTTGAGCTTGGTGGAGACGACGGTGCGCGTAAAATCGCTCACGGCACCTTCGAGCGTGAACGCGGCGACTGTCGCTACGATAGGCATTAGGTATCGTTTCATCTGTATTCCTTTCGGTGTTTGGTTTTGCAAGGGGGCTGATTATGACTACTGGCGTAGGAATGTCAGCTTGACGAGGTCGAAGAGCATTCTGGGGGCGTCGTGCATGACGCGCAGGGAACTGCGGCGGCGGCCGTGCCATTCCACCGGCACTTCGGCGATGGTGCCGCCGGCGCGGGAGGTTTTGAGCACCAGCTCGACGTCGAAGGCGAAGCGCTCGATGGTGAGCTGCTCGAAGACGGGGCGCATTCTGGGCATGTTGAAGAGCTTGAAGCCGCACTGGGTGTCCTGGATGCCGCGCACTCCAGCCAGGTGCGCCAGCAGGGCGAAGGCACGCGACAGGAGACGCCGCACGAGCGGCATGCCGGCGCGGTCGCTGCGCGAGCCGCACGCCATCCAGGCGTCCGCGTGGGCGGCGAGCAGCGGGAACTCGGTCAGCGGCGTCGAGAGGTCGACGTCGCTCATGAGCACCCATTCGCCGGCGGCGGCGAGCGAGCCCCGTTGCACCGAGAATCCCTTGCCGCGGTTGGACTCGTTGCGCAGGATGGAGACTGGCACGCCGGACGCGGTTGTGGGTGGCAGTTCGAGCGGTTCCTTCGAGCCATCGTCGACGAAGATGGCCTCGACCAGACGGAAGGAGGTGCTTCCTGCGGCGCGCACCAGGTCGTCGACGGCGGCGCAGACGCGAGCGGCGAGCCGCGGCGCGTCGAATACAGGCACCACGAGGGTGAGCGTCTTTTCCGTCGTCGGCATGGTGAGGGTTCCGGCTAGAAGCGCAGCATGTCCAGCATCGAGCCGGGCCCGAGGGCGCGCAGGTAGATGTAGAACACCACGCGGTTGTCGGCATCGTTCTTGGATCCGTCGACGCGGCGGTATGAGGTTTCGTGGCAGAAGAGCAGGCGGTAGCCGAGGCAGTCGGTGAGGATGTCGAACCAGGCGCCGACCTCCTCGGTCTCGTCGAGGCGGCAGTCGTGGCGGATGTAGGGCGACCAGGCGAAGTGGTCGCAGACGTGGTGGCGGAAGCCGAAGCGCGCGATGTTGGCGTACTCGTAGTTCCAGCGGCGGTAGTCACTGGGCAGATAGTCCCACACGCGGTGGTCGCGGCCGGAGTATCCGAAGTAGTAGGAGAAGCTGTCGCTGAGGCGGTGCAGGAACGAAAGGTCGGCATAGGCGACCTCGGAGTTCTGGCAGTCGTATTCGGTGCGGGTGAGGAAGGTCACGTCCTTGGTGGGTTTGTAGCGGATGCGCGTACCGGGCACCACCTGGCGGTCGCCGCTGCGGTTGTAGTGTCCGTCCTCGTCATCGTCGGGGTATCCGAAGAGTGCGCTCTCGCGGTCCTTGACGTAGTCCATGGTCTTGAAGGGGATGGCGGCATAGAGGTCGAGGTCGAGGTATTCGCGCAGGTTGTCGTTTGCGTCGAGGTTCTGGAGCAGGTTGCGCACGCCTGGGCGCACTCCGTGCCAGTTGTAGGGCAGGCCGCGTCCCTCGAAGCCGAACTGGTCGAGCCAGTCGGTGGAGCGGTCGTAGGCGTCGAAGACGTAGTAGCGCTTGCGACCGTTGGATGAAAGGTCGACGCGCTGGAACGAATAGTCCACGTAGGGTTCGAAGGTGTGGCGCCAGCGTTCGCCCAGCCAGGTGGAGGCACGGGCTGCGGCGGTGGCGCCCGCCTCGAAGATGTGGCGGTACATGCCGTCGCCCGAGGCCTTGACATAGTCGGAGGAGGCGTCGCCGGAGTCGCTCCAGTAGGTGCCGCGGTAGGAGGTGCGGGGATTGACGGCAAGCACGTCCCAGAGCTTGAACGGTGCGGAGATGCGGTGGAAGGTGTCGGCGCGGAAGGCCTGGTAGTCGGCGCCGCGTCCGTTGTGGCCGATGTACGGGTTGTAGCGGAACATCACGTCCTCGGACAGCTCGTGCTTGGCGAAGTCGCGGTTGAGGTAGCCGGCGCGGGTCTGGCTCTCGTAGTTGAAAGGCAGGTCGAAGACCGGCTGGGGCGAGACGTCGAACCAGGCCTCGGGCAGACGGGCGGTGCCGCCGTAGAAGTCGTTGACCGGGCCCGAGACCGACGCGCCGCCGGCCCAGGAGAGTTCGCGGTGCTCGTACCAGGCCTCGTTG
>JAZRXT010000071.1:0-21131 GCA_045600365.1 Kiritimatiellia bacterium
CTTCGCCACCCTCCCCTTCGCCTTTGAAGGCGTGGAACGCGAACGCATTGCCCGCTCCACGCTCGGTACCATCGAGCAGCATGCGGACACCACGATAACCCTGCCGCTCGACACCCTCGTCTCGGAAACCGACAACATGAAGGAGGCCTTCGGGCGCGGTGTGGACATCCTCGCGTCCGGCGTGACCCTCCTGTGGCGGCTGCTCGAGAAGCCCGGCTACATCTCGCTCGACTCCAAGCGCCTGCACAACATCGTCTCCAACGGCGGCCGCGCTCGTTTCGCCACCGCCACCGCCACGGGCCCCGACCGCGTCTTCACCATCCAGAAGAAGCTGGCCGAGAGCCCGCTGCTGAAGAACGAGTCGGGTGCGCCCAACATAAAAACAGCGCTCGTCGGCGTGCTCGCAGGCGACGATCTGCTGCTTTCCGAAGTCGGGTCCATCTCCGCCGGCATCTCCGCCGCCTGTGGCTCCGAAACCTCGATTGCCCTGGGAACGGTCAACGACGAGGCGACCTTCTCCGGGCGGCTCTCGGTGGTGGTGATGCTCTTCGAGGAATCAACCGTGGCCGGCACGGCCAGCCAGACCGGACGCACCATGCGCAATCGCAGCGACAGCCGCGCCGTCTCCAGCGGCTCCATCTTCAGCAACGCCGAACGTTCACTGTGGAACGAACAGGATCTCGACGTTCCCACCTACATTCGCTGCCAACTCACCCTCGAGCGATGAACACCGACGGCCACATTCGGCTGCTGCCCCTCCACGTCGCGAACAAAATCGCCGCTGGCGAGGTAGTGGAACGCCCGGCCTCGGTGCTCAAGGAGCTGATGGAGAACGCCATCGACGCCGGAGCCGAACGCGTCGAAGTGACCATAGTTGCAGGTGGCCGCAAGCTGGTGAGCGTACGCGACGATGGCTGCGGCATGAACCGCGAGGACGCACTTCTTGCCTTCGAACGCCAGGCCACCTCCAAAATCCGCGACGTGGACGACATCGAGCACATCTCCACCCTCGGCTTCCGCGGCGAGGCAATACCTTCGATCGCCTCGGTCTCGCGTTTCTCTCTGGTCACCAGACGCCACAAGGACGAGAGCGCCACCGCAATAACCGTCAATGCCGGTAACATGTCCGAAATCAAGGAATGCGGCGCCCCGCCCGGAACGCTGGTCGAGGTTCGCGACCTCTTCTGCAACGTGCCCGCGCGACGCAAGTTCCTGAAAAGCTACGCCACGGAGGAATACCACATTCGGTCTGTATTCACCGTCAACGCGCTCGCCCATCCCGACACCGGCTTCACGCTCCATATCGACGGACGCGAGGTTTACCGCTTCCCCCCCCACGCTTCCCTTGAAGAGCGCATCCACGACATCTTTGGCTCCGACTTCACCGAAATCCTGCTGCCCATCGACCTGGCCGGTGATGGCCACAGCCCTACTGTGAAAGGATACATCTCGCCACCATCGTGCGAATCGAATCTGCGGCGCGACCAGTTCATATTCGTCAATGGCCGCCCGGCGACGAGTCCATGCATCGGCTTCGCCATCCGCGAAGCCTGCCCACGTTCACGCGAGGACGCACGCCAGGCTCTGGTAATGTTCATCGAAGTTCCGCCCGAAGACGTGGACGTGAACGTCCACCCCGCCAAGCGCGAAGTGCGCTTCCGCCACCAAACCGAGGTTCGCGACGCCATCATCCACGCCATCGCCGATGCAATCACGGCGGTCAGCCCCCAATCGGAGAAAACGGTCGTGGACGGCGACCCGCAGACCTTTGTCGCACCGTTCTCTTCGCCATCGTATCTTCCACGACCTACCGCCCCGAGCTCACCAATTGGCAATACGGTGCCGATGCCAATAGCGCCCCCGGCGCCACCCCTGGCCGCGGATCCCGTTCCGCTGGAGGGGCAGAATCCGCCAATGCCGATTCCCATCGTCGATCCGTCACCCGCAGTTTCGGTTGCTCCCCCGACGACACCGAGAACCGCCATCTGGCGCTGGTGCCGCTACGTCGACCAGACCCAGACCGGCTTTCTATTGCTTGAAACCGACGCCGGTCTTATCATTTGCGACCCCGGCGCAGCCCGCGCCAGAATCGCCTATGAGGAGATTTTGGCGCACATGGCGGCAAGCCCCGCCGCCCAGAAGCTGCTTATTCCCGAAACCATCCGCCTGCAACCAATAGAATCGGCAAGAATCCGGTCATTCATTGACGAGCTCAGAGCGGCTGGTTTCGAAATCGAGGAATTCGGCACCGACGTGTGGAAGATCGATGCCGTGCCAGCGCTCGCCGCAGGCATTCCAACCCAGGATCTGCTGGCCACGATCACCGCCGACATGGCGGAAAACGGCACCCGGCGCGGTGGTAAGCGCTGGCGCGACGAGCTCATTGCCCGCGGCGTCTCGCGTGCCTTCGCCGGCAGCGCGGTGAAATACACCCGGGAACTGGCGGAAAAACTCATCAACGAACTCACAGGCGTCTCCAATCCATACATATCACCCGCCAACAAGCCGGTGATGTACTTCATCTCCAACCGAGAAATCGCCAGAAAGTTCGAACGCTGATCAAGCGCTAAACCAGATAGCGGAAAGCTGGCACCTCGCGTGCGGCACCTTCCCCAGATTGAAGTGCGGAATCAAATCGCCCAGCACCACCGGCGAGCCATCGCCCATTCCGCATGTCGCCGCCAGACGGCCAATGACGACCTCTGGCCGCATTCCCCGCTCGCGGTACATCGCCACTCGCGTGTCGCCATGGCGCTTGGCAAGGCGTCTACCATCCGCCCCGACCACTAGCGGCACATGGCAGAATGCAGGATGATCGTATCCAAGTGCCCGGTACAGCATTATCTGCGCCGGCGTCGCGGGCAGAAGATCATCGCCCCGCACCACTTCCGTGACCCCCATTTCGGCATCGTCGACAGTAGCCGCCAGGGTGTAGCCAGCACCATCCTCATCCCGCGCCAGTGGGAAATCACCCAGCACGGATG
Organism: Kiritimatiellia bacterium; assembly: GCA_045600365.1. Classification (GTDB taxonomy): domain Bacteria; phylum Verrucomicrobiota; class Kiritimatiellia; order RFP12; family UBA1067; genus RUG572. Next base: position 2,985 of record JAZRXT010000071.1, read on the forward strand.
CCACGTTCTGCGAGAACTCGCCGGCAAAGACGTCGTCGAATCTCACGACTCCGCATTTGGCGGCAGACACGTTGAAACGCCAGCAGGGAATGCGATGCGGACGGCCCTCGTCCTCATTTCTCCCCAGTTCCTCCACCGCCGCGCCCCAAGTTGCAAACCGTCCCCGACAGATGCCTGGATAGTGCAGCTGCTCCCCTTCGTGGGGGGCGGACTGTGCGCGCTCCACGTCGGCACGGGAACAGATGCAGGGATAGACCAGCCCCGAATCGTGCAGCCGCCGCGTGGCCTCGCGATAGATATGCCGGCGCTCACTCTGCACGTATTCCTCGTCCCAGTCGAAACCAAGCCAACCTAGATCGCATTTCACCTGCTCGGCCGCCCCGGGCTTGTCGCGGGGGTGGTCAAGATCCTCCATGCGCATGATTATCCTGCCACCCACGGAACGGGCACGAAGCCAGGCAATCATGAACGTGCGCACATTGCCAAGATGCAGGGCACCGGTGGGGGAAGGAGCCAGCCGGCCGACATATTCCGACTTAATGCTCATAGTCGGCTATAGCTCGGCGTATTTCTCCGCCCCGGCAAACCGCTCGAAGGCGCAGTCTATGGTCTCGGCGGCGTGGGCGTCGGACGACAGTATGAATCTCACCCCACGCTCGCGCAGCAACGAACGGAACCGTGCCGACGGATAGGCGTCGTCAAGCCATCCTCGCGATATGGCACCTGTATTGACCTCAACCATCTTGCCGGAAGCGGCAAAGGCGTCCGCCGTGGCATGTAGCTCCTGCTGGTACCAGATGGCGTTCTCGTCGAAGTAGGGATGTTTGACATTGAACTTCCGGCAGAGGTCGGGGTGGCCAATCACATCGAAGTCGAACTTCGCCGCCATATCGCGCTGCTGCGAGAAATAGGTACGGATGAATGATTCGGCAGAACCGCCGAAATGGTCGCGGATACCATCCGCAAGCAGCTGGGGGGTGTGGTCCACCGGCACCAGCGCGCCATCCGCCGCCCTGACGAAATGGATGGAGCCGATGATGTAGTCAAGCCCGAGGTGGGCGTAGACGGCGCGGTCCGGCGAAGCCCCGCCCGGAACATAGTCCGCCTCCACTCCACAGAGCACACGGATGCGATCGGAGTACTTTTCACCCAGTGTGCGAATCGCAGCGGTGTAGCGCGGTGCCTTGGCCGGCGTCAGAACCCAGTCGACATCGTCCTGCGGCAGCATTGCGTGCGAGGAAAAGCCAATTTCGGAAAATCCCTTGCGAATGGCGGCGAGGACGACCGTCTCCGGATCGTCCGCGCCATCGCACCATGTAGAATGGGTGTGGTAGTTCTTCATGGAAGTTTCCGTGCTATTTATTGCCCGTAGCGCATGGAGCCATCTGAGGAGACCGTTACTTTACGCCGGAAATCGATGGCGAAGGAAAGCGGCACGTGACCGTAGTCGTATTCGTCGTAGACCGGGCAGGCCATCTGCGCGGCGAAATCGCGCTTGATCGCGTTAACCTCGGCAAGCCCGTTCTTGCGGGCGGCTCCCTTCAGGGCCACGCACTTCTCGTCCCCTGGCGTGATGTCGCCAAAGACAACACCGGCGCATCCCTCGAACCAGCCGGAGGCCACAAGCGTCTTCAGGTATCCCCTGACGAGCTTAGGATCGCGCGCCGAACATTCGAGGAAGATGACGCGCCCCTTCGCATCCGGCAGCACCTTCCGTTCGGCCATGCCGCGCAGGATGTCAATGTGTCCACCACATGGTAACCCTGCGAACGCACCCGGCCGCAGCGCCTTCAGCTGCTGCTGCGGAAGCGTCTCGCCGCCGAGCGTTTTCCGCAGCCAGTCAAGCGTCGGCTTGCGGAGGTAGCGGAACTGGGTGAACGTTGGGCCAGAGATCGGGTGGCCAGTCCGCTCGCGGAGCATAGTATTGAGGAGCCACGTGATGTTGCTGAATCCCAGAAGGCGCTGGTCATTGCGCGTGCGGAGTTTCGCCCAGTCGATCTTGTCGATGAGATCCTGGGCACCCTTGCCGCCACGGGCGGCGATGACAAGGTCCACTTCTGGATCCATCCACGTCTCCTCGAAGTCCGCCACACGGTCGGCCACGGGCGCAACCTGCTGGAAGTTGAGACGCGGCGCCTCCTTCACCCGGTAGCCTGCATACTCAAACCATGCCTTGCAGCGACGGTAGTCCTTCAGGCTGGGAATGCTCGCCGGCATCACGACGCCGATGGTCTTCACCCCATCCGAGAAACATCCCTTGAAGTCGTCCGGGATCAGGGCGCCATGGTCTGGCAACAGTCTCACACCGGGCACCTTCCTCGCCCAGCCGTAGGCGGCGAGATGGTAGTTGCAGGTAAAGCCAGTGACTCCCATCGCCGCCGCATACTCGAGCGACCTGGGGCTGTTCACCCCGTAGAACCTGAAGTCAAGCCCCGCCGCACGCACGCGATCGGCATCGGACGGCCCGAGGCCGGCCTTCTTCGCCTGGTCGCAACCGGGACAGAACACGTTGAATCCCGCGCTCTTCGCCTTTTCGATCAGCTTGTCGAGGTCGCACCCCTGCTTCACCTCGCATCCAAGCCACAGCGTCCTGTATGCCGGATACTTCATGTGGAAGTCGCGTAGCGCCCCATACTGGAAGCTCGAGACGATGATGTTCTCCTCGGTTAGACCCGCAGCCTTCACCGCATCGTCGAACTGCCGCGCATAGGTCGGACCATAGGTCTTGATCTCCGACTGCAGAACGCCGTGCCTGGGAACGACCGCGAGGACATCCTTCAGCAGCGGGATGCGATATGGCTTCTCAAGGCCCATCTTCTCGCCAAGATTGATGACGGCGCGGTCGGCGGCCGTGATCTTCTTCGGCTCCTTGACGAACGTCGACATCGACGCAAGCTCATTGATGTCGTGGATGCAGATCATCTCGCCCGACTCGGTCTCGGTGAAATCGGTCTCGACGACCTTTGCACCCGCATCGTAGGCGGCACGGATGGCCTCGACCGTGTTCTGCGGCAGATGCGCCTCCTTCCAGAGGCCGCGATGCGCCACGTTCATCATTTCCAGGGCAAGCGCATTCGTCGCCGCCATTCCCGCCAATGCCACGATCGTGTTCTTCATTGCTCCTACCTCTTGGCTGTCGCGACAATGTCAACGCCGGTTCCACACACATTCTCGACAATGACGTCGCCAATGTCCTTGGGCGGAATGACCGTCGTATTGGCGAGGAGATTAGTGACCTCCGCGATCTTCGCCTTGGGGATGGCCACACGCGTCTTCACGGGAAGGGGGCGGCGAGTCCCGGCAACGCGTACAAGCCCCGTAACCATTCGCGTTGGATTGGTGACCTCGCTCTTCGCGTAGGTCTCGCCTTTCGGGCAGCTGTTTCCGGTCACCGTCACATTCGCGCCGTCGACCGTCACGTTCATCTCGCACCCCTTCGGGCAATTGATGCAGATCAGCTTCATGGTCATGATTGTTCGATTGTTCAGATTGTTCGATTGTTTGCGTAGGCGGCAGCTGCGCGACCGGCGATTTCGGAATCCCTGCTAACCCAGTCGACGAGATCGTAGACCCTCACGACGTTGCCGCCGGCGAAGATGCCGGGCACGCTGGTGGCCATATTCGCGTCGACCCTGGGTCCGCGCGTCTTGGGATCCATCTCGACGCCAGCCGCCTTTGTAAGCTCGTTCTCGGGGATGAGCCCGCAGCTGAGAAGCAGAGTGTCGCAGTCGAAGTGAATCTCCGTGCCGGGGATCGGCTTCAGATCGTCATCGACCGCCGAGACTTTAACGCCCGTCACATGCTCGCGTCCTTCGACGTCGGTCACGGTGTGGTGCAGCAGAAGCGGGATGTCGTAGTCCTGAAGACACTGAACCACATTGCGCATAAGACCCGAGCTCTTCTTCATGATCTCGATGCAGGCGAGCACCTTTGCACCCTGGAACGTGAGCCGACGCGCCATGATGAGGCCGATGTCGCCCGAGCCGAGAATCACCACGCGCTTGCCGGGCATGATGCCGTCCATGTTGACGAGCCGTTGCACGGTGCCGGCCGTGTACACGCCGGCCGGACGCGTCCCCGGCGTCATCAGCGCCCCGCGCGGACGCTCCCGGCAGCCCATTGCCAGTACCACCGCCTTCGTCATCACGGTTTGAAGTCCATAGCGGCGGGACATCGTCGTGATTTCATGGTGGGTCGAACGGTTTTCGACCTTCACCACCATTGTGCCGCAGCGAATGGGGATTCTGAGCTCCTCCGCGCGGTCGACGAACCGCTGGGCATACTCGGGCCCGGTCAGCTCCTCCTTGAAGCGGTGAAGCCCGAAACCATTGTGTATGCACTGCTGCAGGATGCCGCCCGGCGCATCATCGCGCTCAAGCACCAGAACGCGTTCGGCCCCGGCCTCCACCGCCGCAATCGCAGCCGCAAGGCCAGCCGGCCCCGCGCCAACCACGGTCACATCGAACACCACGGTAGCTTCGCCCCCCATCTGGCTGGCAGTCTGGCCAACAAGTGCCTTCGGAGCCTGCTTGCGCGACGTGAGAAACGCCTCGGGTGGCAGCCCCAACTCCTCGCCAAGAAGCTCGATGATCTTGGGCGTGCAGAATCCGCCCTGGCAGCGCCCCATCTGGGAGCGCGTGCGGCGTTTGACGCCGTCCAGAGTACGTGCTCCCACGCGGGCGCGGATCGCCGCGCGGATCTCGCCCTCGGTGATCTCCTCGCAACGGCAGACAATGCGTCCGAAACTCGGTTCGCGCTGGATGAGTTCGGCTAGTTCACGCTTCGGCAGCGTGCGCGTCACCGGCCATGCTCCGGTGTCGAGCGACACCTCGGTTGCCGGTTTCTTGCCGCAACCCAGCTTCTCGGCCACGCGCTCGGCCATCCAGAGGCCAATTGCCGGAGCCGATGTCAACCCCGGCGATTCGACACCGAGCGCATTGAAGAAGCCAGGCGCGTCCGGGGCCTCGCCGAGGACGAAGTCGCCAACTGTGGTCTCGTGGGCGCGAAGTCCCGAGAACTCGGTGATGACCTTGTTGAGCGGCAGATCCGGCCAGGTGCGGCGTGCGCCGGCCTTGACCTTCTCGATACCCTCGTAGGTTGTTGCCTTGTCCTCCTTGTCGCCGATGTCCTCGGCTGTCGGCCCGACAATCACCGTACCGTCCACGGTCGGCGAGACGAGGATGCCCTTGCCCATCGGCCCCGGCACCTGAAACATCGTCGCAGAGAAGCTCTTCTCCTCGTCACGGTCGAGCATCAGGTATTCGCCGCGCCGCGCCGCGATCCTATACTTCGTCTCGCTCACGAGGTTGTTGATCTCATCTGAATGGATGCCTGCGCAATTGACGATGATCTTTGCCTCAAAGGTCCGGCCAGAGGAGGATCGAGCACGCCACAGGAAGCTAGCATCGTCGAACTTAAGATCCACGACCTTTTCATCGAAGAAGAACGACACGCCGTTGGCGGCAGCGTTCTCCGCCGAGCGGAATGTCAGTTCGTACGGGCAGCAGATGCCACCAGTTGGCGCCCAGAGTGCCGCCGTTGCCTCGTCGGAGATATTTGGCTCGCGGCGCTTCAGCTCGTCCCGGCCGATGATCTCGACGGGGACGCCGTTCTTAGCCGCCCTTGCCTTCAGTTCTGCCAGGCCCTTCTCGTCCTCCGGTCCAAACGCCAGAACGAGCGAACCATTCCTGCGGAACGGAACGCGCAGCTCCTTGCAGGTGTTCTCGAACAGGCGATTGCCCCACACGTTGAACTTCGCCTTGTTCGTGCCGGGCTTCGCGTCAAAACCTGCATGGACAATGGCGGAATTGGCCTTGGAGGCCCCTTCCGCCACATCGCTGCCCGCTTCCAGAACCGCGATCTCAAGATCATAGCGGCTGAGTTCGCGCGCTATCGAACATCCCACGACTCCCGCCCCAACCACAATTACATCGGAACGCATACATCCTCCATTGGACAGGTCTGCAAGTGAACGGCCAGAAGCCGGCAATTCCGGGCCTGGGCAGACATCATCCCCTCCGCGTCAGCTTTTCCTTGTGCTGGTAGAACACCTTCGTCTTGGAACCAAAGCTCTGGGTCACGGGGAAGTTGTCCGGCTCCAGCTCCTTGGCCAGTTTCTCCAGCGCGGCACGCTGTTTCACGGTGAGGCGCGACGGCACCTCCACCACGATGCGGGCCACCAGATCGCCGGCGGCGCCGCCGCGAAGATCAGCCACGCCCTTGCCGCGCAGGCGCAGCAGCTTCCCGTTCGGCGTGCCCGACGCCAACTTTACCGTGGCCATCCCGTCCGGAGTGGGAATCTCGACCTCGCCGCCCAGAGCGGCGACGATGGGCGACACCGGCACGTCGACCGCGAGATCAAGATCCTCGCGCACGAAGATTTCGCTGGGTCGCACCCTCAGAAGCACGAACAGATCGCCTGGCTCGCCGCCGCGCACGCCGCCCGCGCCTTTGCCGGCAAGGCGCAGACGCGAACCGGTGTCGACACCACGCGGTATGCGCAGGGTGATGGTGCGGGCCGTACGCACCATTCCCTGGCCGTGACAGCGTGAGCATGGCTTCTCCACGATCTCGCCCGTGCCGTGGCAACGGGGGCAGGTCTGGCGCACCTGGAAGAATCCGCCGCCCTGCACGACCTGCCCGTGGCCGTGGCAGGTGGGGCAGGTTACGCGCTTCGAGCCCAGTGCGGCGCCAGTGCCATGACACTCGGGGCACTGGTCGGGCACGGTGAGATCCATCGTGCGCTCGCTGCCGAAGATCGCCTCGTCGAAATCGATCTCGAGCCCCATGGTCATGTCGTCCCCGCGCCGGGGCGCGTTGGGGTCGGCACGGCGACGACCGCCGCCGAAGGCCCCACCGAAGAAATCGCCGAATCCGCCGCCGCCGAACAGCGTCTCGAAGATATCGCTGAAATCGGCGCCGTGCGAGAAGTCGCGTCCGAAATCGAAGCCGCCAGGGCCGAAATTCACGCCCTGGTGCCCGAACTGGTCGTAACGCTGACGCTTTTCCGGGTTGGACAGCACTTCATACGCCTCGGACGCCTCCTGGAACTTCTCCTTCGCCTCCGTATTGTCGGGATTGCGGTCAGGATGCCACTTCATCGCCAGTTTGCGATAGGCGCTCTTGATCTCGTCCGCGCTGGCACCCTTGGCGACGCCAAGCACCTCGTAGTAGTCTCTCTTCTCCGCCATGGCAGTGACTCCTTACGCCTGCTTGCCTGCGCTCACCACTACCTGGGCAGCACGGAGCAGTTTGCCGTGCAGCAGCCAGCCGCGCTTGACCTCGTTCATGATCACTCCCTCCTCCACATCTGGGGAGGGCATCTGGGCCAGCGCCTCGTGGAAATTGGCATCAAAGGGTTCGCCAACAGAATCGATCGGCTCGGCGCCGTGCGCAGCCAGGGCCTTTATGATTCCGTCGTACACGAGCTTCACCCCCTCGATGAACGGATCGTCAGTCTTGTCCTTCGCCTTTTCGAGCGCAAGGGCGAGGTTGTCGACCGTCGGCAGAATGTCCTTGATCACGTCGGAGGCGGCGAATTTCACCAGATCCTCCCGCTCACGGGCGGTGCGCTTGCGGAAATTGTCGAAATCGGCAAGGGTGCGGGCGCAGCGGTCCTTCCAGTCGATCACCTCGGGCTTGGATTCCTCGGCGACCTTTTCCCCTTCTTCCGCCGGCGACTTTTCATCCGCCGGTGCCTCGGCGCCTTCGGTCGGCTGGGCATCGGCGGACTGCTCGCCGCTATCTGCGGGCTGCTCCTGGGCGGCATCCATTTCCACCGCCTTGTCCTCCTTCTCCTCTTCCATATTATTTTCCTTTGCTTCGTTCATTCTATTATCCTTTCATCTAAATGGCTTCAGTTCTTCCACATGGCGCACACCGCAATCGCCACGAATACGCCCGTAACCATGCCCCAGAGCACTTCCATGCGCGTATGGCCGAGCAGTTCCTTGAGCGTGGCCATCGAAGGAATGTGGTGCTCGGAAACAAGATTGTTGACTATGCGGTTCAGCACCTTCGCCTGTTCACCGGCCGCCCGGCGCACGGTGGCCGCGTCGAAGGTGGTGACCGCCGCGAACCCCAGGGCCATCATGGCGAGCGGCGAACCGAATCCCTCGGTGAGGCCGATCGCGGTGGCGAGTCCCGCGACCATGGCCGAGTGTGCGCTGGGCATTCCGCCCGTGGACACCAGATACTCGAAGTCGATGCGCCCAGTACTGACCGCCGCGCGAACCAGCTTGATCGTCTGGGCGAGCGTCCAGCCGAGAAAACTCGACCAGAACCACGGGTGCAGAAACACATGGCCGAGATTGAAATCCCTTATGACATTGGCGAAGGACATCTTCCGCTCCCCGCATCAGTTCCCTGCGGCCTCACCCAGCGCAGCGACGATACGGTCTGAAAGATCCTTCTCGTGCAGCGTGTCCAGCACCTCGTCCAGCGCGCCCTCGACAATTCGGTCGAGAGAGTAGAGCGTAAGGTCAACGCGGTGGTCGGTAAGGCGGTTCTGGGGGAAATTGTAGGTGCGGATGCGCTCCGAACGGTCGCCGGATCCCCGCAGGGAGAGACGGGACTCTCCCGCCTTCGCCTCCTCCTCGCGGCGGCGCATGTCGAGAATGCGCGCCTTAAGCGTCGCAAGGCACTTCTCCTTGTTGCGCTGCTGGCTGCGTTCGTCCTGGCACTGGGCGACGAGACCGGTGGGCAGGTGGGTCATGCGGATGGCCGAGTACGTCGTGTTGACGCCCTGCCCGCCATGGCCACCAGCGCAGAAGATGTCAATGCGGAGATCCTTCTCGGGAATCTCGATGTCGTCGTCCGTCTCGTCCGCCTCCGGGAACACGATAACCGTGGCGGCAGAGGTGTGAATACGGCCCTGGGCCTCGGTTACTGGGACGCGCTGGACGCGATGGCCGCCCGATTCGAACCGGAACACGCCATACGCCCCCTCGCCGGAAACCGAGAAGATGATCTCCTTGTAGCCGTCCAGCGAAGTTGGCGAGGAACTCATCACCCCCACTTTCCAGCCCTTGGTTTCGCAGTAGCGGGAATACATGCGGAAGAGATCGCCGGCGAAAAGCGCCGCCTCCTCGCCACCGGTACCGGCACGGATTTCGAAGAGCGCGTTCCGTCCCTCGAGCGGGTCGGGCGGAAGCAGACCGGCGAGCACATCGCGCTCGGCGGCGGGAATGGCCGCGCGCAGTTCCGCCACCTCGGCCTTCGCCTCCTCGGCGAAGTCGGGATCCTCAAGCAGATGCTCGCAGCCGTCAATCTCCTCAAGCAGTTTGAAATAGCGCTTGGCCGCCGCCTCCAGCTTTCTGAGGGCAGTGTGCTCGCGCACCGTCTCACGGTAGCGGCGCGCATCCGAAATGACAACTGGATCGCCCATCGCGGCTTCCACCACGGCGAGGCGATCCAGTACTTTCGCGATCTGTTCCTTCGCGACCAAGACTCAGGCGGAAATCACTTCGCAAACTTGGCGTAGCGCTTCTTGAACATGTCGACGCGGCCTTCCGTATCGACCATCGTCTTCTGCCCCGTGAAGTAGGGGTGGCATGCAGAGCAGGTGTTGACCTGCATCTCGGGCTTGGTGGAGCGGGTGTGGATCACGTTGCCGCACGCGCAGGTGATGGTGGAATCACCGTACTTGGGATGGATACCGTCTTTCATTATTCTACCTTTCGCAAAATTGGAGCTACTATTATACACTATTGGCACGAAATAATCAAGCAGAAAATGGTCAAATGTGCGTTTTTTCCGATTCGGCGTCGGACGACACGTAGAAATCGGCGTCACCATTTTCATTTCCGAGTTACGTACTGTTTCAATACTTCACGTAAATAACAACCATCCTCAATATTTACGTCATTCGGAATTGGATTGAAACGACCATCCGCAGGCCCTGCGTATTTTCCACTCGGTGACCACTCGCCCAATATGACACCATAGTGTGCTGTTTTCAAATTGTTATTCTCAACAACCATCGTCCTTGTTCTGTTGATGAGATACGAATCATCTTCAAGAAATGAAAAATTGCGTTGCAGAAGCGCGGCCCTCCCAAATTTTGCAAGTACCACTTATGAGAAGTGCGACGTGCGGAGTGCAGAGTGCGGGAAGTAAATTTAACTACTTAACCATTTAACCATTTAACTTCTTGACCTCCTCCCAGAGGGATTCCATTTCGGTCAGGGACATTGAATGCAGATCGAGCGAACGCTCCTTGGCGGCCGCCTCCACCGCCCGGAACCGGCGGGAGAACTTGGTGGTCGCACCCTCGAGCGCCGATTCTGAATCCGCCTTGATGTGGCGGGCGAGATTGGCGACCGAGAACAGAAGATCGCCCAGTTCGTCCTTCATGGCATCGTAGGCAGGGCCGGGACGATCCGGCTCATCGGAGTCCTTCGCCTCTGCCTCGCGCACGGCGATCGCCTCCTCGAGCTCGGCAAGCTCCTCGCGGATCTTGTCGAGAGGGCCGTCGGCGCCCTTCCAGTCGAACCCCACACGGGCCGCCTTCTCCTGGGTGCGCTGGGCCTTGATGAGCGCCGGCAGCGTGGCCGGCACGCCATCGATGGCGCTGTGCCGCGCCTCCTTGGCATGCTCACGCTGCTTGATGCGCTCCCAGTTGCGCAGAACCACCGCAGGATCGTCGGCCTTCACGTCGCCGAAGACGTGCGGGTGACGGCGAATCAGCTTGTCGGAAATCGCATTTGCGACGTCGTCGAAGGTGAAGCGCCCTTCCTGCTCGGCCATGACGCACTGAAACATCACCTGCAGCAGCACGTCGCCGAGCTCCTCCACGTGATTTTCCCGGTCCTCGGGGCGATCCATCGCCGCGAGCAGTTCGTACGTCTCCTCCAGCACACAGGGTTTGAGCGTCTCAAGCGTCTGAACCCGGTCCCAGGGACAACCCGTCTCCGGATCGCGGAGACGGGTCATGATTGAATGAAGCCGTTCGATTCCGTTCATTTCAGCCAATGTGCATCATGTCGAGGACAAGATCGGCAGCTTCGCCGTCCAGCTTCTCGACCACGTAGTCCGCACCGCCGAAATCCTGGTAGGAGACGTGCGGATGCTCGACGCCAAGGGCTCCAAGGCCTGCAATCAGCGCACTCTTGACGCCATGGCCAGAACCTGCCACCGCGACGGTGAGCACGTCGATGAGCTCGTTCTGCGCGCACACGCGGCGCCAGGCATCCCACTTGCCGCCGCCATACGTGGTCGAGGGCTCGGGATAGACAACAACGCCTTCGCCAAACTCGGCCAGCAGGGGCTTGAGGACCTCCACGTCGCCACGGGTTGCCACAACCACCTTGATTCCCTTCTCCACCAGCTTGCCGACGAACTGCTTGAACGCCGGTGTGATCGCGGTGGCATAGGCCGTGGTGAGACTACTGGAAAACGCCTCGCCAAGCTCGCGTGCCGCCTTGGCGGGATCGTGCTTGGAGTTGAGGGCATGGAAAAGCTCGGCGAATCCACCCTGGCCATTGCCGCCAACGAGGTGCATCGCCTCCAGTTTGACGTTGAAGTCAAGCCCGCGATCCTGCATCATCTTCGACGTGATGTCGAAGAGCATCCTGGCCCCATCGATGACCGTGAAATCGAACTCGAGTATCACGCCATGCGTGGACTTCTGGTTTTCATCTGACATTTCTTCTCAGACCTTTCTCATTCCTCGCTCTTGACAACCGTGCGGGTCTTGCGCGGACGCGGCTGGCCGATCTCAACCATCAGCTTGCGGAAGCGGCTGTTCCTCACATTGAACGGCTTGCCGCCCTTGCCACGCTCGACCTCGCAGGCACGAAGCTCGTTGTGCCGGTCCTCATCCTTGCCAACCACGCCGCCGACACCGGCGAGGGCGCTTTCGACCGCCTTCACGCTGCACGCGCGGATGAGGCGCAGGTCCTTGGGATTCGGTGCCGCCGCACGGGCGAAGTAGCCACTCTTGAACACCTGCACCTTCTCGGCCCCGAGACGTGCACCAAACTGCTTGGCGAACCACTGGCCGACGTTGACCTTGTCGAGCCGCGGGTGGCCGAATGCGTCCAGGGGAATGCTCTCGCCGGCCTTCTTGAGTTCACGGATGATCTGCTTGACGCACGCACCCTCGGAAACGAAGATGTTCACGCCATCGTGCTCGTCCATGATCTTCCGGAGGCGCTTTGCCTCCGACTCGAAGTCGACCTTGGCCTCGGGCACGTACACCGCGTGAACGTCCTGCCGCTCGCGGGTGAGACCGAACTCGGGCACGAACTTGATGCGGCGCTTGAGCATCTTGTGGTAGTAGATCGCGCTGAACGCGGTCAGCCAGCCGCAGTTACGGCCCATGACCTCGTGGATGATCAGCGAACGGGGATTGGCGCTGTTCTCCTTGACGACGTTGACGAAGAAACGCGCACTCTCCTCGGCGGCGGTGAATGCGCCGAGCGACTGCTTGATGGGATACACGTCGTTGTCGATGGTCTTGGGCAGACCAACCACGATGAGGTTGTAGTTGTTCTTCTTGAGATAGGCCGCGAGATCGGCGGCCGTGGTGTTGGTGTCGTCACCGCCGATGGTGTGGAGTACATCCACGCCGTCCTTGACCAGCTGGTCGGCCGCAACCTTGAGCGGGTCCTCACCCTCCTTGACCAGGCCGCGCTTCACGCAGTCCTTCACGTTGGTGAGCTTCACGCGGCTATTGCCGACCGGGCTGCCGCCGTGGCGGGTGAGGATAAGCGCGTTCTTGCGCACCTCGTCGGTCACCTTGATCGACTCGCCCTTGAGCAGGCCCTTGTAGCCGTTGATGTAGCCGATGAGCTCGATCTCGGGAGCCACACGCGTGTACTCGTCAATCAGGAATCCGATCGACGAACTCAAACATGGCGCCAGGCCACCGGCCGTCAGGAACGCCACTTTCTTTACTGCCATTTTAATCTACCTTTCTTTTTTCAGATGAAAAAATCAAATCAGCTTGTTGACATTGGCCAGCTCGATCGCCGCCTGCATCGCCGCAAAGCCCTTGTTGCCCTGCTTGGTGCCACAGCGCTCCACCGCCTGCTCGAGATTCTCCGCCGCGACCACGCCATCCGTCACCGGAACGCCGGTCGCAAGCGCGATCTCGCTGAACGCACGGGCCGTGGTCTCGACGATCAACCCCGCATGGGCCGTCGCTCCCTGCACCACCGCCCCCAGTCCCACAACCGCGTCGTAGGCCCCGCTGGCGGCAAGTTTCTTCGCCACCACGGGAATCTCGTACGCGCCGGGCACACGGACCAGCAGCAGATCGGCATCAGCATCGCCCCCCAGACGCGTGAATGCATCCACGGCGCCCTTTACCAGCTGCTCCACCAGGAACGAGTTGAAACGGCTTGCGACCATCGCAATTTTCAACCCCTTCGCGGTCAGATTTCCTTCTATTGTCTTCATTTTGACTATTCTCCAAAGAGTTTGGGTCTATTATCTCATAGTTCAACGCCGATATCAAGCCAAATCAGCGGACAATTCTACAAATTTGTCAGTTCGGAGGAGGAAGTTCCAGAAGTTCGCAGAAGAACCTCGCGATGTCGGTGTTGTCGATGTTGTCGCCGAAGCGCTCCGCTCCAGGTCCGTAGGCATAGATTGGCACCGGCGCACTGGTGTGGCTGGTGCTGGTGTAGTTCACGACGATGCCGCAGGTGGCACCACGCGCCACCGAAATCCCCCCCGTCTCGTGGTCGGCCGTGACAACTACAAGCGTATCGCCGCGCGTCTCGGCGAAGTCCAGCGCCGCCTTTACCATCCATTCCAGCTGCATCACGCCAAACACCGAAAGCGATGGATCGTTGCCGTGGCCGCCGTAGTCTGTCGTCGCGCATTCGGCCATCATGAAGAATCCCTTCGGAGCCTCGCCCACATGCCGAAGCGCAGTGGAGACCGCCGCCGCTATCGACTGCTCACCCTCGAACTTCCCGAAGAGGCCAATCGTCTTCTGGGTTGCAGGCACCGCGTCGAAGGCCGTCTGCCCGTCTACACTCGCATAGCCGGCGCGCACCATCTCGTCCAGAAGATTACGCCCGTCCTTGCGCATGCCACCGCACGCTTCGGGAACGAATGGTGACTGACGGTTACCAGAGGATCCAACGAGCACGTCAAAGCCGCTTGCACTGGCCTGTTCGGCGATGGTCGTCGCCTCGCCGCGGCCGGCCACATGGGCATAGAAGCCGCCCGGTGTTGCACCAACAAGGCGGTCGTTCGTAACAAGCGCCACGGCCATCCCCGCCGCGTGTGCCTTCTCGGCCACCGAAACGAGACGCTTCGGCTGCTTGCGCTCCGCTTCGTTGGAGATGCGTAGGCCAAGCGTGCCGCAGGAGGTCTTGCTCCCACAGGCAAAGGCGGTGGCTGAGGCCGCGCTATCCGTAACCGGCGCGTTCGCTGGAATGGTGGTGCAGAAACCGGCAAACGGGAACTGTTGGATCAAAAGCGCATCGTCACGGCCGTACTGGTAGTGTGACGCAATCCGCTGCGCCCCCTGACCCATGCCGTCGCCGATGATGAGGATCACGTTCTTCGGACGCAACCCGGCGGGCAATGCCTTCAGCGCGGCGGCGCGGGGCGGCGGCGCGAGATAGGTGCCCTTGAGCGGCTTCTTCTGCACGAGCCCCTTCGGATCAACCTTGTCGCCCACCGTGACCGCGAGCACCATCCACGGACAGTTCCCCTCGGCCGCGAACGCAACGCGCTCGATATCGCAGTTCTCCTCGAGGTCGAACCGCGAAACGAACAGCGACACCTGCGTATTCTTGTTGTAGGCAGTCCAGCCACGGGCAGCGTTGCCGAAAGTCTTCCCGCTCGTCCAGTCCGCCACGTCTCGTCCCGTGCGCAGACGCCTCTCGACCGCCTTGCCTCCCTTGTACGTGACTGTGAGGCGCGCCGCTATCTCGTGCTCCTGCGGCAGCGGTCCGCCGGCAATGGCGTGGAGCAGATAGATGCGCTTCCCGCGCAGTCCGGCGGGAGCCGCCAGCTGGAGCTGTTCCTTCCCGCCCCGGCCCAGCACTATGGCGGTGCGATGGCACTCGCTCGTGCAGACGGGAATGTCGAACGGTATCCGCGCAAAGGTCTGGCTGCCGGACGGCAGCACCCTCAGATCGTTCGAACCGAGGTCGAGCCATCCTCCCCGACCGTCCTTCGCGGTTTCATCAATGCGCGCCGCGTTCGCCACCCCCTCCAGCAACACCGGCGTAAAACCGCCCACGGCGGCAAAGGAAACGAGGAGGGAGAGAACGAGAATTCCATTCACTGTTTTCATCACTGTGTCTTTTAGATCTATATTGTACGCTTTAATTCAGTCTTTCACCTCAGTCGACCAGATCGCCAACGAGCTCGAACTGGCAGACTATCAGCTTCGTACCGTCATATTTCGGCTTGGTCACGTCCTCCTTGGGACTGCGCTGGTGGATCAGCGTGCGATCCGGCTGCTTGGCGTCGATTTCAACCTTGACCGTGTGGATGCCATCGTCGCCCTTGAAGCAACGGAATCCGGCGAGACGGTAGTAGGTGCAGTAGCTGTCGAAGCGAACGCGCATATTCTCATAGCGCTTGCCGTCGACGGTGAGCCAGACCTGTCCGCAGTCCGGTCCCAGCAGATCGTAGATCCGGCACTCGGAACCCTTGAACTTGAACTCGATGCCATCGCCCGGCTTCGTGGCCATCCAGAACTGTCCGCCCCGCCGGCTGAAGCACCGCTGGAGATTGTCGGTCTGGTCCAGCATCTTCCAGCTGTCGCCAACCAGGTGTCTGCGCTCGATCTGCACCATCTTCGCGTTCTCGAGCCGAGCACAATAGAACGGCGTTCCCAGCCGGTCGGAATGGTCGACCGCCGGCAGCTCCTTCATCGCCGCCCAGGCCGCCTTGATCGACTCGAGATAGAACCCATGCCCCGGCAGCGCGGGATGCACCCCGTCCTTGGCGAAGAGAATCCTACCCTGGCGCTTGAGCTCTTCGTTGATGAGACGATCGCGGTCCGGCGTCTCCTTCGGCACGGCGGTGGCCACCTCGCCCATCGACATCACGAGACGTCCGGCGGCAACCTCGCCCGCCACCCGCGGACCAAACCCGATCGAGGGTATCCCGTAGTGGTCGGCCAGGTACTCCATCGCGCTTGCCGCCTGGTTGAAGAAACCATCGCGGTAGTTGCCCATCATCGACGAGGTGATGGTGTAGGTGAAGACAATGTCGATCTTCGGATTCCGACGCCAGGTCTTGCGCACAATGCCGTCGAAGTTCTCCCAGATCGACTCCGGCGACGCGCCTGAGTCATTGGTCGCGAACTCGACGAAAAGCAGATCAGGATCCAGGTTGAGCGCATCGTGCTCGAAGCGGAACACGCCGAGATCGGAACCCGTGCCGCCGATGGCCGCGTGGATCTCGGTGAACTTCGCGTTCGGATATTCCTTAGCAAGCCACTCGCGCGAAAGACGGCGCCAGCCGTCCATTTCGGTGATCGACCCGCCAAGATAGGCGATCTTGATCTCCTTGCCCGCCTTGATCTTCTCGATCACATTGCCGATGCCTTTGCGCACCTCGAACTCCGCCGCGCTGCGGCGGCCATGATAGGCAGGCCTGGATGCGTTGATGTAGGGCAGCATCCAGTCGTCGATCGGCATCATCTCCCAGTCCTTGAAACGCACCTCGTTCTTGCATCCGCCATGGAGCTGCAGACCGAGCTTGCCGGTCTTCTCGCACTTCTCGTCCACGATGTCGAAGGTCTGGAAGCCGTTGAGGCGGTCGACAATGCGGTTCCCGACCGCAATCGTGGCGGTGGTGTTCCAGCCACCCTTCGCGTCGCGCACCTTTCCTACCAGCTCGTCGTTCGTCGCCACCCAGCCACGTCCCTTCGTGGTCTTGCCCTGGGTGTGCCATAGCGCAGAATCGCGCTCGTTGCCGGCGATCTCGTTCTGGAAGCCCTTCAGCACCCAGGGGATATCCTCCTCGGCAGCGCGGAAGTAGAGCGCCGAATTGCCACCGTTGAGCTTGTAGGTCACGCGGGCGATGAAATTGGCGTAGTCGTCGTGGGAGATCACAAGACCGTCCTTCTTCTCCTTTTCGTCATGGATGCCGCGCAGATACGTTTCGCCACCCTCGGTCACGAACTGCCAGTCCTGCGGAATGACGTACTTTGCACCCTCGACCTTCATCTGGCCGTCCGCCCCCTTGACGAAGAACCGCCGCCAGGGGCTGCAGTTCGGCAGCGTCCGGATGCGGAGATTGCGCCACCAGGCCCGTCCCGGAACCTGCACCTCGCCATCCTCGATCTTCTTCTGCGCGTGGATCTGCAGACCGAAGAAGCCGCGGAACTGCACATCGTCCAGCACATCGCCCACCAGCCGGCCGTTGATCCAGGTCTTGATGCTGGGGCCAACGCACTGGATCTCGACCTCGTTCCAGCCCTTGACGTGGAAGTGACGCTTCGCCGCGTCCAGACGCTCCTGCGGGGTGTCGTCGAGCCAGATGATGCCGTGCCGGTATCCGCGCCGGGCCTCGTCATAGACGCGGCCGGTGTTGGTGCCGTCCACAGTGATCTCGCTCTGATAGCCGCGTACCTTGGTGCCATGCCGGTAACTCGGCTCCGGGATCGTGGAGGAGCGAAACTGGACGCCGGAGTTGCCTGACTCGCACTTGAACTCCGCGCGGAAGAT
Organism: Kiritimatiellia bacterium; assembly: GCA_045600365.1. Lineage (GTDB taxonomy): Bacteria > Verrucomicrobiota > Kiritimatiellia > RFP12 > UBA1067 > RUG572. The sequence continues at coordinate 20,633 of JAZRXT010000071.1, forward strand.
GAAGTTCTCGTATTCCCGCTCGGTGCACAGGAAGGTGTTGCCCGGGGTGCCGACAACGCCCTTGCCGGCAATGGTTCCGTTTTCCACCCAGAACTCGGCGCTTCCGCCGTTGAGCTTCCAGCCCTTCAGCGTCTTGCCGTCGAAGAGCGAGGTGAATCCAGGTTCAACCGCGGAAACGGCGGCAACCGTCCCCAGCACAAAAGAAAGTATAATGTTTTTCATGGCGAACATTATACCAAAAACCTGTCCGAATGGAAAGAACCTTCAGTATCTTCAGTACGACATGCGCCCTCTGGGGCTGGATACATCAGGATGCGAACTCAAGCGCTTTCGGACAATCGGTATAATCGTTTTCATCACAACCCCAGGCCGAATCATTCTTCTATCTTCTCTAAGAAATCGTCGAGTTGAGCACAGATGTTCATGCTGCCCATGTTTTTCCATCTTCGCATAAATGATCGTCAGAGAACGAACTCGCCACATGTGACAAATCCCGAAT
>JAZRXT010000072.1:0-6035 GCA_045600365.1 Kiritimatiellia bacterium
TCCGACCCCTTGCCGGGCACGACGAGATGGACGGCACCACGCCCAACGAGCCGGTGCCGGACTATGCCAAGGCGATCGAGGGCGCCTCCATGAAGGGCCTGAAGATCGGGCTCCCGCGCGAGTACTACATCGACGGGCTTGATCCGGAGGTGAAGCGTCTCACCGACGAGGCGATCAAGGCGTGCGCAGCGGCCGGTGCCGAGATCGTCGAGGTCTCGCTGCCCCACACCGAGTACGCGATGGCGGTATACTACGTGGTGGCGCCTGCCGAGGCGAGCGCGAATCTGGCGCGTTTCGACGGCGTGCGCTACGGCCATCGCAGCGCGAAGAGCGACAGTGTGTTCAACCTCTACGCCCGCAGCCGCGCCGAGGGATTCGGCCCCGAGGTCAAGCGCCGCATCATCATGGGCACCTATGTGCTCTCCTCCGGCTACTACGACGCCTACTACGGGCGCGCCTCCAGGGTGCGCACGCTGATCCGCCGCGATTTCGAGCAGGTCTTCCAGGGCGTCGACGCGCTCCTCACGCCGGTGGCGCCCACGCCCGCCTTCAGAATCGGCGAGCTGCAGGATCCGCTGACGATGTATCTCAACGACCTCTTCACGATTCCCAGCGCCCTGGCGGGCAACTGCTCCATTTCCGTTCCCGCCGGCTTCACGGCCGACACGAAGATGCCGGTCGGGGTGCAGTTCATCGCCGACGCCTACCGCGAGGACAAGCTTCTGCGCGTGGCGGCGGCCTTCGAGAAGACGAGGTGAGCATGACCAGAACACCGATATGGATGCTGGCCGTGGCGCTTGCGTTGGGCGCCGTCGGCGAAGAGGCACCGGCCACGGCCGATGCCGCCTACACCAACGTCCTTACGGTGCTGGATCCGCATGTCATCACCAACACTGTCACCAAGACCGTGGTGACTACGAACGTAGTCGTCGACACAGTAGTCAACCCCCTGGTGATCTCCGCCACCAACCTCGTCACCCGCACCTTCAAGCTGGTGAACGCATCCTCCGAGGAGGTGGCCGAGCGCTTCAACTCCACCTGGACGGGCGACTTCGGCGCGGTGTGGAAGATATCGAAGGTAGCGCAGCCGTTTCCCGATGCGAACACGGTGATGGTCACCGCGCCGCAGCCGGTGATCGACGTGTGCGAGCGGGTGATTGCCGACATCGACGTCGAGCCGCAGCAGGTCTACATCGAGGCGCGCTTCGTCGAGCTGAGCAGTACCGCCATGCACTCGCTCGGCATCGACTGGTCCATGCTCGAGGCGATGAAGGGGTCGCTTTCCATCGGCGGCGGTCTCGACCGGCGCACCATCGGCAACGCGGTGCAGAGCTACGACCGCACGGTCACGACAAGCGGCGACACCACGAAGTACTCGCTCGCCGGTTCGACGTCCGCCAAGAAGGCGACTTTCTCCGAGACGACCGGTCCAGGCGGCGTCACCACCACGCAGGGCAACGAATCGTCGTCCAATGTGAGCGGCCGCGACGGCAGCGTGCGGTTCTTCACGGGTACGATCTCGTTCGACGACATGTATCTCATCCTCAGCGCGCTTGAGGGCGAATACGACGTGCGCACGTTCTCCAACCCGAAGATCATCGTCTCCTCCGGGCGCAAGGCGGTGGTGGACATGACCACCAAGTACCCGAACGTCAACGTGGCGGTGAAGCGCACCCTGAACGGCAATTCCGACTCGGTTGACCTCGACATGAAGATGTCGGCCATTCCCGGCGAGGACAAGATGATGTTCGCCAAGGAGGCGTTCTTCAGCTGGGGCATCTCGCTCGAGGTGACTCCGCGGGTGACGAAGGACGGGTTGATCGACGTGTCCATCGTGCCCACCATCAGCTCCAAGACAGGCGAGGTGACGGCGGGTTCGGGCGGCGCGGAGACGGGTGGATCCTACTCCAGCCGCTATCCGATCATCGATGTGCAGCGTCTCGTGACCGAGTTCTCGATGAAGAGCGGGATGACGGCCGTGATCGGCGGCCTCTCCAAGACCGACGAGGAGCAGATCGACACCGGCATTCCGTATCTGCGCAACATCCCCTGGATAGGCGACAAGCTCTTCGGCGGCAAGGGCCGCAAGAAGGTGCAGAAGGAGATAATCGTCTTCGTTTCGGTTGGCATGGCGGCGCCGTCCTCGATGGCCGAGGATGCGGGGCTGCCGAAGAACGCGGTGATGGGGCGCGAATACACGTCGGGCGTGCGCAAGGAGCCGGGCGACCGCGCAAGCGGCATGGCGGGGCTGACCTCGCTCGACCTGCGCTCGCTGGAGGAGCAGGCGGCGGATCCGTCGCGCACCAACCGCCAGGAACGACTCGAGAGCCGTTTCCTCACCCCGTTCACCAAGCGCCACTGAGCGATTCTCATAAAGGACAAGAGAGAGTATGGAATTCGAAAACACGATCGGCCTCGAGACCCACGTGCAGCTGAAGACGAACACGAAGATGTTCTGCTCCTGCCTGCTGAAGACTGGATGCGAGCCGAATGTCAACGTGTGCCCGGTGTGCCTGGGCTATCCCGGCGCGCTGCCGGTGATGAACAAGGAGGCGGTGAAGCTCACGGTGATGAGCGGGCTGATGCTCGGGTGCACGATCAACCGCCACGCCACCTTCGACCGGAAGAACTACTTCTATCCCGACATGGCGAAGGACTACCAGATATCCGAGAACGGCAATCCCCTCTGTCTCGGCGGCGGGGTGGAGATCACGAAGGCGGACGGCACGAAGAAGTTCATCCGCATCAACCACATCCACCTTGAGGAGGATGCGGCGAAAATCAACCACTACGCCACCACTTCGGGCGTCGACTTCAACCGCGGCGGTACCCCGCTCATGGAGATCGTGGGCGAGCCCGACCTCGCCGACGCCGACGAGACGATCGCCTATCTGACGGCGCTCAAGGAGATTCTGGTCTACGCCGGCGTCTCCGACTGCAACCTCGAAGAGGGCAACATGCGCAGCGACGTGAACATCTCGATCCGTCCCGTCGGCTCGCCGACCCTCGGCACCAAGGTCGAGATCAAGAACATGAACTCGTTCAGCGCCATCCACGCCGCTCTCGTGTACGAGGCGCGCCGCCAGCGCGAGTGCATGGCGCATTCCATTCCCATCGTGCAGGAGACGCGCCGCTGGGATCCCGAGGCGATGGAGACTGCCTCCATGCGCTCGAAGGAAAACGCCCACGACTACCGCTACTTCCCCGAGCCCGATCTCGTGCCGGTGGAGCTTTCCGAGGCGCAGATCGAGGAGTGGCGCCAGCTGCTGCCGGAGAAGCCGGAGGCGCGCCGCGAGCGCATGGTGGAGGAGTACGGCATCGCCGAATACGACGCCGGCGTCCTTTCGCAGCACAAGGCCAATGCCGACTTCTTCGAGGCCGCCGCGAAGGGGCTGGACAAGAAGATCGCGAAGCTGATCTGCAATCTGTTCATGGGCGACGTGATGGCGCTGCTGAACGCCTCGGGCAGGGCGATTGGCGAATGCTCGCTCACGCCCGCCTCGCTGCGCGCCCTGGTGGAGCTTTCCGCGAAGGGCACGATCAACGGCCCAACGCTCAAGGAGCTGCTCCCCGAGCTCTTCGAGAAGGGCGGCGACCCCGAGGCGATCGTCAAGGAGCGCGGGCTCGGCGCAGTGAGCGACACGGCCGCCCTCGAGGCCTTCATCGACCAGGCGATTGCCGCCAACCCCCGTCCCGTGGCCGACTTCAAGGCCGGCAAGAAGGCGGCGGCGGGCTTCTTCGTGGGCCAGGTGATGAAGCTCTCCAAGGGCAAGGCCGACCCCAAGCTGGTGGCTCCGATGATCGCCCGCAAGCTCGCCGCCATGTGAGTGCGCGGCGTACGGAACGAATGTGTGAATCAAGATAGTAAAAGGCAATAAGGGAAAATGGAAAAGAAGAACCATGCGTTCAAGGCGGAGATCGCCGAAATGCTCGATCTCGTCGTGAACTCGCTCTATTCGAAGAAGGAGATATTCCTCCGCGAGCTGATCTCCAACGCTTCCGACGCGATTGACCGCGCCAAATACCAGGGGCTCACCCAGAAGGAGCTCGTGGCCGACAATCCGGATTGGAAGATCACGATTGTCGCGGACAAGGATGCGAAGACGCTGATGATTTCCGACAACGGCTCCGGCATGAACGCCGAGGAGCTGGAGAAGAACCTGGGCGTGATCGCCTCCTCCGGCACCAAGGCCTTCCGCGCCGCGCTGAAGGAGAAGGGCGGCGCCAACCTGCCCGAGCTCATCGGGCAGTTCGGCGTCGGCTTCTACGCGGCGTTCATGGTGTCCGACCAGGTGAGGGTGGTCACGAAGAAGCGCGGCGAGAGCGCCGCCTACCAGTGGCAGAGTTCCGGCTCGGGCACCTATTCGATCGAGGACGGCGCCCGCGACGAGTACGGCACGAGCGTCATGCTCCATCTGCGCCCCGACTTTGAGGAGTACCTCGACGAGTGGCGCATCCGCGATCTGGTGAAGAGCTATTCCGACTTCATCGCCTACCCGATCTTCTTCAAGCAGCTGCCCGAGAAGCAGGACGACGAGAAGAAGGAGGGCAAGGACGAGCCGCCGAAGCCGCTCAACACCATGGTGGCGCTGTGGAAGCGCGCGAAGAAGGATGTCAAGCCGGAGGAGTACGCCGAGTTCTACAAGCACCTCACCCACGACTACGAGAATCCGCTGGAGACGATCCACTTCTCCGGCGAGGGCGTGGTCGAGTTCAAGGCGCTGCTGTTCCTGCCCAAGACGGCTGGGATGGACATCTACATGCCCGGCGCCAAGAAGGGCCTTTCGCTCTACGTGCGCAACGTCTTCATCGGCAACGACTTCGAGATGCTGCTGCCGGACTATCTGCGCTTCGTCAAGGGCGTGGCCGACTCCTCCGACCTGCCGCTCAACGTGAGCCGCGAGATGCTGCAGGACGACGCCGTGATCCGCAAGATCAAGGAGGCGGTGACCGCCAAGGTGCTATCCTCGCTCGCCGAGCTCAAGGAGAAGAAGCCGGATGTCTACCGCGAGTTCTACACGGTGTTCGGGCGCATCCTCAAGGAGGGCATCCATTCCGACTGGTCCAACGCCGACCGCATCAAGAAGCTGCTGCTCTACCCGAGCGCCAAGACCGCCGAGGGCTCGACCATCTCGCTCGACGACTATGTCAAGGCGATGCCCGAGACCCAGAAGGACATCTACTACCTCTGCGCCGAGCGCCTCGAGGAGGCACGCCACTCGCCGCAGCTCGAGCAGGCCCTGAAGCACGGAATGGATGTGCTCTTCTTCTGCGATCCCGTCGACGAATGGCTGGTCGACTCCTTCCGCGAGTACGAGTGCAAGAAACTCGTCGATATCGCCAAGGGCGACGTGCAGTTCGGCAGCGAGGAGGAGCAGAAGGCCGAGAAGGAGGCGAACGAGAAGAGCGCCGCCGACCTCAAGGGGTTCCTCGACGCCGTGAAGGAGCAGCTCAAGGACAGCGTGGCCGATGTGCGCGTCTCGACGCGTCTGGCGGAATCGCCCTGCTGCCTGGTGGCGGACGCCAATGCGCTCTCCGCCTCGATGGAGCGCATGCTGCGCGCGATGAAGCAGGAAGTGCCCCACACCAAGCGCACGCTTGAGATCAACGCGTCGCATCCGCTGGTGGCGAAGATGAAGGGGCTTGCCGGCGACGAGCTCAAGGACGCCATCGAGCTGCTCTATGACCAGGCACTGATAGCCGAGGGTTCGGCGATTCCCGATCCCGGGCGTTTCACCCGGCTCCTGACCGCGCTGATGCTCAAGTAGGGGCGGAGGTGAGGTCGAATTCGGCAAAGGGCAGCGTGCTGGTCACAGGTGGCGCCAGGCGCATCGGCGCGGCGATTGCGGAGGAGCTCCGCGGCCGCGGCTGGAACGTTCTGGTGCATTCCCGCGACCGGGGGAACCCGCTCTTTGCCGACTTCGCCGACCCGATCGCGCCGGCGCGTCTGTTCCAGAAGGCGTGCGATCTCGCGCCCAATCTGTGCGCGGTGGTTAATTTGGGGGGGGGGGTGTTGGCCGCCGCCGGAATCGCGA
>JAZRXT010000073.1:0-32517 GCA_045600365.1 Kiritimatiellia bacterium
TTCATGTAGCCGAAGGCGGTGATGGAGCGGGCGAGCTTCATCATGCCGGCGTTGGCGCGACGCGCGGCGGCGCTGATGACGCCCTTGTCGAGCATGACGTTGGAGCCGTCCTTCATCAGGCGCATGTGGATGTGCAGACCGCTGCCGGCCTTGCCCACTGTGATCTTCGGGGCGAAGGTGACATCGAGGCCGCTCTGCATTCCCAGATTGCGGATCACCCACTTGGCGATCGTCAGCTGGTTGGCGGCATCCTCCGCCGGGCAGGGCAGGAACTCGATTTCGTTCTGCTCGTAGAGCTTGCCGTCCTGCGTGAAGTTGCCAACCTCGCTGTGACCGTACTTGATGCGACCACCGGCCTTGGCGATGAACAGCATGCACTTCTGGCGGAACTCGTTGAACTTGGCGAACGGGGCCGACTCATGGTAGCCGCGCTGGTCGACCGCCGGGAACGTGGCGGGGTCCTTGGCGATGACATAGTACTCGAGCTCGCCCATGGCCTCGAACTCGAGCCCGGTCTCCTTGCGGAAGACGGTGCACGCCTTGTGGAGCGTGTATTCGGGCGAGGATTCGAGCGGATCGCCGTCCTTGTTGAAGAACGAGCAAAGCATGCAGAGCGTGGGCAGCGAGGCAAAGGGATCAATGAACGCCGTCGAGTAGCGGGGAATCACGTAGAGGTCGCTGCTGGACGCCTCGACATAGCTGAAGAGCGAACTGCCGTCGACGCGCTCGCCGCAGGTGAGAATCTCGTCGAGATACGCCGCGTCGTTGATGACGAAGTTGAGAGTCTTGAGACGCCCGTCGCCGCCGGGATACATGAAATTGACATGGCGCACGCCGTTGGTGCGGATGTACGACTTGATATCCTCCTTGGTGAACTGCACTCTCGGCTTGCCAAGTGCCTCTTCCAGGGTATTGCACGACATTTCAATGGTGGACATACAGGATGATCCTTTAATTGGTTATTTACCGTGACCGAATATTATACCAAAAAATCGCATCATACACAATCAGCTTTTCACAGCAGCTTACGACCTGCCGGTCGACGACGGTCGGGACCGAAGCACCTCGTAGAGGCAGACCGCCGCCGCGACACCGGCATTGAGCGATTCTATCTGGCCCACCATCGGCAGCACCGCTATGAAGTCGCAGTTCTCGCGCACAAGACGGGTAATGCCGTTGCCCTCGGCGCCGACGACGATTCCGGCGCGGCCCTTGAAGTCGATCTCGGTGTAGGGCCTGGCGTCCTCACCCCAGTCGAGCCCGGTGAACCAGATGCCTGCATCCTTGAGGTCCTTCATCGCCCGCACGAGGTTGACCACCTTCGCCACCTTGAGATACTCGCTGGCACCGGCCGATGCGCGCACCGCCGCGGGCGTGATGCCGCAGGAGCGGTCCTCGGGGATTATGACCCCCGTCGCACCGACGGCGCACGCCGTGCGCAGCACGGAACCGACGTTCTGCGGATCCTCGAGATGGTCGAGCACCACCACTATCGCGTTCTCGTCGTTGCGTACGTCGTCGAGTATATCCCCGAAGTCAACATAGGGGTAGCCGGTGGTCTTGATCGCCACGCCCTGGTGATGACCACCGCGCACCAGCGCGTCAAGCCGGTTGCGGTCCTCGACGCGCACCACGAGGCCGAGGGCCCGCGCGGTCTGGCGAATCCAGGCAATCTCGTCCGCCTCCCCCTTCTCGGGAGGAGGAAGAATCACCTCGCTGAAAGTGCGCCGTCCGGCCTGAAGCGCCTCCACGACCGGATTGCGTCCGTATATCCACTCGCCGCCGGTGCACAGCTCCCGCGGCCCTCGGACCTGTCGTCTGCCTCCACCCATTGCTGGCTCCGTCCTCAGCGCGCCATCATCTTGGCGAAGTCCCAGTCGCCGCGCTTAGGCGCCTTGAGGAACTCGTTGGCGGCCGGCTTGTTGGTGAAGCGCATGGTCTTCGCGTCGAACCTGAGCGTCTCGCCCGGGAAGCGCAGCGCGATGCAGCCGATGAGCAGCGCCTCGGTGAGCGGGGCGGCATAGCCGAGCTTCGAACCGCAGCGCGAGGGATCGCCCGCGAGGCAGGCCTCGACGAACTCGCGGTAGTGGTTGTAGCTGGCGCGCTTGTCGCCGGGCGCAACGGCCTTGTTGTATGCGTTGCGGTCGCCAGCGAGGCAGCTGGGACGGCTGGCATGGGAGAAGCCGAGCGTCGTTGCCTTGGACCCGATCACGATCAGGCCGTTGTCGGGGATGAGGGGCTTGATATCGTCGGGCTTCGTATACGGTTTGCCCTCCTTCTTGGCCTTCTCCTCCTTGCGCTTCTCCTGGCCGATGCCATAGTCCTTCGCGAAATCGGCAAGCCCGGGCACCGCGTCCACCGGCGGCAGCTCGTGGCCGTCCAGCCAGGTCAGCTTGATGCCGTTGGGCAGCCACTTGTTGGGGGCGAAGGTCATCTCGATGCGCGAACGCTTCGGATAGGCGATGGTCACGGGACCTTCGCCGTACGTGTCGGCCTTGACGGAGACAGGCAACCCCAGCTCAAACGCCCAGAACGCGGGGTCGGCGTTGTGCACCGCCATGTCGCCGATCGCGCCGCATCCGTAGTCCCACCAGCCGCGCCACTTGAACGTGTGGTAGGCGTTCGAGTAGCCGTGGTCGGCGGCTGGTCCGCACCAGCAGTCCCAGGCGTTGGGGGCGTAGTTCTTCGGCAGCGGCTGGGGCTTGGCGTACTCCTTCATGCCCTGCGGCCACACCGGGCGGTCGCTCCAGCTGTAGAGCTCCTTGACCTCTCCCCAGAAGGCGGCGTCGCGCAGCGCCTTGTAGCGCCACACGCCAGGATGGCCCTGGTTGCCCATCTGCACCACACGCCCGGTCTTGAGCGAGGTCTTGAGCATTAGCTCGCACTCCTCGACGGTGCGCGCCAGCGGCTTCTGCACGTAGACGTGCTTGCCGGCGAGCATGCAGTCAACGGAGATGTAGGCGTGGGTGTGGTCCGGAGTGCCCACCTCGACCGCCTCGAAGCTGTCGCCCATCGTCTTGAGCATCTCACGGTAGTCGGTGAACTTCGGGATGCCCGGATACTTCTTCTCCCACTTGTCAAAGGCGTTGGGGTTGACATCGCACACCGCCACGAGATCGCAGCCTGCGCTGATGAGCGCCTCGGTGGCTGCGCCACCCATGCCCCCGCATCCAATAGCGGCAATTTTCAGGCGACGGCCCTCGATCTTGCCCTTGAATTCGGTCTTCGGCGCAATGTCCACGGCGGCATAAGATGAAAGGCCAAAGGCACCGACACCGCAGAGAAAGGAACGGCGGCTGAATTCGAAAAACGTGTCCTGCATTGATGGTTCTCCTATTGAAATGAAAGATGGAAAGAATTATACCAAAATCACCCTGGAAAATCAATCTCCATGAACTCGGGGCTTAAAGCGAAAACCGAAAACTGAAGATTGAAAACTGATACCTCTACATGCAAAGAAGCGGGATCCCTGGGGACCCCGCTTCCTTCATTTCGGAAAAAATACAATTTGCCGGTTACCAGGCGTAGTGCGCGAACGCCCTGTTGGCCTGTGCCATCTTGTGCACGTCGTCGCGCTTCTTGATGACGTTGCCCTGCCCCTGGAAGGCATCGATCACTTCAGCGGCCACAGCGGCGGGCATGCCCATGCCGTGGCGGCCGGCGGCGAACGTGGTCATCCAGCGGAGCGCCAGCGAGAGCTGACGGACGGGATTGATGTCGACAGGAACCGGATAGGTGGTACCACCGACGCGACGAGTCTTGACCTCCACTTTCGGCTTCATGTTCTCGATCGCCTGAGAGATGATCTCGAGCGGCTCGGTGACGGAAACCTTCTGGTCATCGACCGTCTTCTCGAACTTGGCGGGCGACTTCTTGACCTCCTCGGCAATCTTGTCGAGCGCACCATAGACAATCTTCTCGGCAGTGGTCTTCTTGCCGTCCTTCATGATCACGCGGATGATGTGCGCGACCAACTCGGAATTGAACTTCGGGTCAACCGAGACCCGCTTGACGATTTTCCTTGAACGTCTGGACATGGCTTACCCCTTACTTCTTCTCTTCCTTCTGGTGCTTGACGCCGTACTTGGAACGGCTGCGGTTGCGGCCATTGACACCAAGAGAGTCGAGAACGCCGCGAACAATGTGATAACGCACGCCAGGAAGATCCTTCACACGACCGCCGCGCACGAGCACGACGCTGTGTTCCTGGAGGTTATGCCCCTCGCCGGGAATGTAGGCCGTGACTTCGACGCCGGTGGTAAGGCGCACACGGGCAACCTTGCGCAGAGCGGAGTTAGGCTTCTTGGGGGTCATCGTCTTGACGACGAGGCAGACGCCACGACGCTGGGGGCAAGCCTTGAGCGCCGGCGATTTCGAATGCGAGGCAAGAGGCGAACGCCCCTTGCGGATCAGCTGATTGATTGTGGGCATGAATTGTCTTATCCTTGTTTTTTCCGAAACGAGTTAATATTATATCAAAAAATCCGAACCTTTGCAAGGCGAAAAGCCGCGAATTGACAAAAAAAACGCAACATGAAAAAAACACTTGCATTCGTCGCCAAAAAATCGTATAATATTCCCCACTTCGACGAGGAGGGATGGCCGAGTGGCTGAAGGCAACGGTTTGCTAAATCGTCATACGGACTAAACTTCGTATCGGGGGTTCGAATCCCCCTCCCTCCGCCAATTCTTCCCTTTTCCCTCTCCCCTCAGCGCTCTACACAATCAGATCAGATCAATTCGCCGCCAGCGGCCGTGAATGAAACGCACCGAGCAAACCACGGCACAGATGAAGCAATAGGCGGGCATCGTGAGCCAGAGCGTGGTTATCGACGGTGAGAAGCGCATCACCAGGAACACCGCCGGCATCCAAAGCAGCATCGACACCGCAAACAGCGCCAGCATCACGAACTTGGTGTCGCCGGCCCCTTTCAGCGCACCACCCACCACCATCGAAATCGCATCCCAGGCCGCCCAGGAGAGCAGAATGTACATGAGTGTGCGGCCCAGGGAACGAAACTCGACTGGATCGAAGGAAGAGGATTCCGAGCGGAACACGTCCATCAGCTCGTCGTGGAAGCCAAGCACCAACGCCGCGAACATTCCAATGTAGATGGCCGCAAGGAAGAGGCAGTGCCATACCGAGCGCACTGTTCCCGCTGCATTGCCCGCACCCTGGCACCTCCCGGCCAGCACCGTAGCGCCCTGGCTCAGACCCAATAGCGGCGCAAACGAAAGATGGTTGATCGAGAAGACCACGTTGGACACCGCAAGATCGATCGCCCCCAGCCGTCCAGTTGCCATCACGAACACGGAGAACGTGGCGGCGTCTAGAAACTGGTGCAGACCAGACGGTACGCCGTAGCGCACTATGTCGACGATCAGGCGCGGACGTGGCCGCAGCGCCACTAGGTACCGCAACCCGCGCAGGTACGGATCGAAGAGCGAAATCGCGGCCATCGTCAATGTTGAGATCGCGGCGGCCACCGCCGTGGCCCACCCCGCACCCACGATCCCAAGGGCAGGGCACCCCCAGTGACCGAACACCGCCATCCAGTCCAGCACCACGTTGGACAGATTCCCCAGCACCATTGCCGCCGCCACGGTGCGGGTGCGTCCTATGCCGGAAAAGTATCCACCGATCACCCCCGAAAGGATGCAGAAGAATCCCCCGTACTGGAGAATGTCGAAATACTTCTTCTCCGCCTCCAGCACGTGCTGGGAATGTCCGCAGAAGTCAAGTATGAGATGCCCCAGGGGGATCGACAGCAGCACCAGCGGGATCGAGAGAATCGCGAGCCATACGCCCTGTCCGAACGCCGACGCCGCGGCGCGCCGCGAACCGGCACCGGCGTATTGGGCGACGAAGGTGCCCGAATACCCCGCCGTGGCCACCATCAGGCAGAGAAACAGCCAGCTCAGGATTCCACCCGGCAGGGAGGCCTGGATCGCCTCGTCGGAAAACTGGGCGAGAAATATCCGGTCAACGAACTGATTGACGGCGTTGGCGCCCATCGCGAGGACGAGCGGCAGCACGATTCTCAGAGTGGATCGCATTTGCCTAGAACGACATCAAGGCGTCCTCGACCGTGTCGCGCACGTCGAATACCGTACCGACCTTGGTGATGTCGAACACCATCTTCGGCTGCTCCTGAAGCGCCACGATCTTCATCACGCCGCCGTTCGCCCTTACCCGCTGGTGGAACTGCATCAGCACCCCAAGGGCGGAACTGTCGATGTAGGAAACGGACGAGAAATCGAACAGCACCTTGGGGAAACGATCGATCCTAGGCAGTGCGAGCTCGCGGAACTCGTCCACCGAAGCCGCGGCAAAACGACCCTCGATCGCAATGCGCAGCGTGTCACCTGTTTCGTCAAATGAATATTCCATCGCTGTATCCCCCCTAAGACATCATACCACATTGTTGGGAGTGTAGAAGATGTTCACATTGAGCCCTGCCAGACTGCGGTGCATCGCAGCGGTCGAGAGCTTGCCGATTATCGGCACCCCGCGTCCATGGGGCGAGAGGTTGTCGTTGGCCTTCTCCAGCGCCTCGTCGCCGTTCTCGTTCGGTACCTCCCAGGACGTGGCACGGTGCCACACCGACACCTCGATGTCACTCTCGTGCATGGCCACCCCCACCATGGCGATCTCATGGCGGCGCTCCTCTTCGCCATAGCCATGGTCGTGGAGATTCATCAGGAACTCCGCGCACAGCAGCTCGACCCGCCCTGCAATCGAATTCACCACCATGCGCGACCGGAGGAAATCCCCGCAACGGTCGCAGAACGAATCGATCTCCACCGGATCCATCCGCACCGCCGCACGGAAGCAGTTCTCGCCAGGAGGATCGCATGAGAAAGCGGCGATGGCCGCATCGTCCTGGGGATGGACATAGCCGAAATCGCCAAGCATGGAGTAGATGCTGGCGGGAATCGCCTGCACCACCGCGGCCGCCCCCTTGCCAAGCGAACGCACCGCCTCACTCGCTATCTGATTGAAGGATTCGGCATCGACGCGATCATTTCCCTCCGGGTCGGAGGACAGGTCGGTCACGCCATCGGAACACACCAGGAACACCGAACCGGGGACAATCTTCGTCTCGGCCACCTGGGATTCGTCATATCCGGCATCCGCAAGCATTCCCATCGGCAGACAGCCCAGACGGGACGGGTTCAGATCCACCCGCTCTCCCGCACGGGTCAGGCAGATCGGATCCGGATGCCCGGCGTTGCAGAGACGAAACACATGGTTCACCGGATCCACGTGCATCACCAGCCCGCTCATGTAGGCGAGCCCGGCAAAGCTGCGATGCACGAAACGGGCGATATCGCCGGCAATCGCCGCCACGTTGCGGGCCCGCCGCGGCGACAGCTCGCGGAAATGACGCAGAAACGCCTGCACGGCCGTCATCGCCAACGCAGCCGAAACGCCATGGCCCGAAATATCCCCGAAGACGAGAATGCGCGAACCGTCGGAAATCGGAACAATCTCGTAGAGGTCTCCGCTGACCCGCGCATACGGACGCCAATAGACGCCGAGCGAAAACGACTTGCCCTCGTGCGCCCATTCTGGAAGCATCGACTGCTGCACAAGCGCCGCCAGACGCAGCGTGCGATCAACCTCGGCGTCACGCGCACGCTTCTCGGCCCGAATGGAATAGACGCCAACCACCTGGCGCAGACGAGCGGTCAACGCGGCGGTGGAGGAGTTCTTCGGCAGATAGTGCGAATTCTCGTCCTCGAGAATCCGCGAGAAGAAGTCGCCTTCGGCATTGCCGACAATCGACGTGTGGAAGATGAGCGGAATGTCCCTGTCGAAGCCGCGCACCAGGTCGCGGAACATGAATCCGTCCACCGCCCCCATCATGACATCGGTGATGACGGCGCGGAACTTGCCGCGCTTCAACAAGTCCACGGCCTCGCCGGGCGTTTCCGCGCCGACGAGGTCGAACTCGGTATTCCGGAGCCGAGCCCCGACGCTCATGCGCACCAGGCGCTCGTCGTCGAGGATCAGCACCTTGTATCTGCTTCCTTCGGGACTCAGACCAGATCCTTCATTGTAACCACGGGGATGTCCTTCACGGGCGCCGCCATCGGCTTGAGAGCAGACTTGTCGAACGCGAAGCCGTCCGGACCGAGCTTCCACACCACAGGGGCGGTGTTGAGGATCGTCGCACGGAAACCCTGGAGCGTGGCGCCCATGTTGCCGGTATGCGACGAATTGCACCCCTCGTTCTTGATGACGAAGGGATACTTGAAGCCCTTCAGCATGAGCGTCTGGAGGAACTTGGTCCAGTCGCAGGAGTCGCTGCCGCCGAAACCGGGCAGACGCGGCTCGTAGTTGAGACGGGCCCATTCGTTCTGCGCGATCGGCACGCCGGCCTTCTTCGCCAGCGCCGCGTCGACCACCTGCTCGGGGAAGAGACGCCCCCAGTGGATCGAGTCGGAGGAGGTCGGATAGTTGCGTGTGCCCTTGATGTGCACGCGACGCAGCTTGCCGAAGTCCATCGCCTCGATGACGTCCGACGGATCAATGTGCTGCCAGATGTCGTGCGAGGGATCGTATGTCTCCTGCAGCGCACTCGAATCGTCGAGGATCGCATACATCAGCTTGCGGGCAGCGAGGCAGCCCGGCAGGTTGTTGTAGCAGTCGGGCGCGGTGGCGCTCTGCCAGCCCTCCATCGGGCAGTTCTCGACGCACACCGTCACACCCACGCTCTTCGCGTAGCTGAGGATGGGCTGGAAGACCTTCCTGAACTTCTCGAGGTTCTTCTCGAAACCGCGGTCCTGCCGGCCAAGAACGTGATCATAGCCCACGAACGAACCGCACACCACGTCGTTGGCGTCGCCGCCCAGCAGCGACGCAATGCGGATGAGCTTGAGGATGTGGTTCTGGTTGACCACCTGGTTCGCGGGGTCGCCGCCAATGAGGTTGTCGTATGCACCAACCGACACGCGCAGACCCTCTTCATTGCAGCGGGCAACCACCTTCTTCGCGGCCTCGAGATCGAACGTCTCGTAGTCGAGATGGGTGGCGGTGTGGTCCTTGCGGTCGGAATCGCGGCGGAACACGCAGAGTTCAAGACCCTGGGCGCCAACGGACTTGGCGCGCCTGAGCACGTCCTCGAAGCTCTCGCCGGCGAAGGCCGAGGTCATGAGCCAGATGGGATTGTTCATCGGCTTGGGCGCACCCGGGCCGAAGCCCGGGAGCTCGGCGCCGGCGACCCTGCGGGCCGGGGCGATGGAGGCCGCAGCGGCAAGCGCCGCGGCACCCTTGAAGAAATCACGACGGTTCATCTTCGCCGATTCCCTCAGAACTCGAAGCCTTCGCGGATCACGGGCTTGACGAGCGTGTTCGCCTGCGCCACGTCGAACTTCTGCTTGCAGGAACACCACTTGAGCTTGCCCGGAACCTGCTGCGCCACCGTGCCGACGAGGATCGACTCCATCATCGGGATGGAGTAGTCGACATCGGAGTAGGCGAGCGAGTTCACGAGCGGGAGCTTCGCGCTCTCGCCGCGGATGGCGGTGAGGAACTCGACGTAGTGGCCGTCGGCCGCAAGGGCTGCGGCGCCGCCGCCCTTCTGGCTGTCCATGCCACCGGCCGCCGCCACGCCCTGGCAGCGCGGAATCGAAACCGGCACCGCCTTGCACGCGGGATGGTCCTTGGTGTTCATCGCCACCTTGTCCTCCTTCAGCGCGAAGAAGGCATCCTGGCCATAGTCGGCGCAGGAGCAGAGAATGCCCTTCGAGCCAACGATCAGGCAGCCGGTGCGCGGAACCTTGCCCTTGTACTGGTCCATCGCCACGACCTGCGGCATGAGATCGGCCAGCTTCTTGCAGCCGTCCTTCTGCTGATCGCCGTCGTACCAGAAGAGCGTGACCTCGGGGAGATTGACGCCGGGACGCACCTTCGATTCGCGCGCGGCGTAGGTGAGCTTCACGGTCGACTTGGTCGGGAACGCAACGCCGTTCGCCTCCTCGATCTGGGTGCACTCGGCATCGAGCACCTTGCCCAGCTCAAGACCACGCCACGGCAGGTTCATCGTGTGGCAGGCCATGTCGCCGAAGGCTCCGGCGCCGAAGTCGAAGAACCCGCGCCAGTTGAACGCGTGGTAGACGCCGGTGTTGAAGCGCGCGGCCTCCGGCTCGGTCTTCTTGTCGTACGGCTTGCGGTAGGGACGGCCCGAGGCGACGCCCAGCCAGGCATTCCAGTCGAGCCAGTCAGGCACCGCGACGATCTCGCGCGTGGTGGCCGCCTTCATGGCGGCGAAGCCCTGCGGCCAGATCGGACGGTTCGTCCACACGTGGACTTCCTTCACATCGCCGAGGATGCCGCTCTGGACGATCTCGACGTTGCGACGGAAACCGTCGCCGGCGGAACCCTGGTTGCCCATCTGGGTGACCACACCGTACTCCTTGGCGGTGTCGCCAAAGTACTTCGCCTCCCACAGCGTGCGCACGAGGGGCTTCTGGACGTAGACGTGGATGCCCATCTTCATCGCGCGAATCGCGATGGCGGCGTGCATGTGATCGGGCGTCGACACGGTCATCGCGTCGATCTGGCCGGCCTTCTCGTCAAGCATCTGGCGATAGTCGGTGTAGAACGGCACCTTGAACGGGTCGAACGAGAAGTCGGCAGGCAGCTTGCCCTTCTTCTTCATGTCGGCGAGATTGCCGGCGGCGACCTTGACCGTGTTGCGGTCGGGATCGCAGAAAGCCACGATCTCGACGAGGCCGCTCTTGAGCATCGGCACCCAGTCGCTGAAGCCCTTGCCCATCACGCCGGCAACGGCGAGTCGGATCTTCTGCTGACCAAAGCAGCTGCAACAGCCGGTCGTGCCGAGAATGGAGAAACCACCCATCGCACCCAGGAAGCCGCGACGATTCATTTCAAAGTTCATAGTCCTGTTTTCCTTTTTGCTGACACAGAATCTTCGTCCAATCAGACCACGACATCCCAGCCGTTGCGGCAGTAGTCGCGCTTGAGCGAAATGCCCTTGCCGGTGCCGTTCGCGAACTCGTTCTTGACAGGATCCCAGTCGAAGCCGGTGTCATGGACATAGCTCATGTTGCACAGACCGCAGAGGATCGCGGTACGCGCACCGACGAAGGACGGCGAGATCGTGTCCTTGCGCGAATAGCAGCTCTCGATGAAGTCCTCGGTGTGGGCGTGGTCCTTCGAGGCCTTGAAGATCTGAACGGGCGCATTCGCGAGATCGTACTTCTTGTTGAGAGTGTCGATGGCGTCGCCCAGACGGTTGTCCTTGCGGATCGTCGTGTCGGTACCGTAGTCCTTGCCGACAGAGGCCGCGACAATCTTGTCGGTCATGAAGGTAGCGCCGTCGATCTGCTTGCGGATCTCGGCCGTGGGCTTGATGAGGCCCGTGCCCTCCCAGACCGCGATCTTACCACGGTTGACGGCCACGATGCCGTTGTCGCAGTAGAACACCGTGCCCCACGTGCCGAACGGACCGTGATAGAGCTCAATGTCGCCGTAGTCCTTCTTGAAGAGCATCTTCATGCCGAACTGGCGGCGGCAGCCGTGGAACAGGTCGGTCGAATACGGCTCGTCGGAACGGATGATCTTGTACGGGCCGGAAGCATCCATATCCATGCCCCACTGCGCGATGTCGAGGTGGTGGGCGCCCCAGTCGCCGTTGTAGCCGGTGCCGAAGTCGTCATCGAAGCGCCAGAACATCGGATAGAACTTGTTCACGCCGCGCGGAGCGAGCTGGTCGGAATACGGGCGCCACTTCGCCGGGCCGAGCCACATATCCCAGTCAACGTTCGGGTTCGGAGCACCTTCCTTGGCGGCGTTGGCAGGAACGTCGAAGAAGCGGATCGGGTGCGAAGGACCGCCGAGCTTGGACTTGTCGCGGCCATAGTTGGCGTCCACGTAGCGGATCTTGCCGAGCTTCTGGTTGCGGACGATCATGACGGCCGTCCAGAAGAGGTACCAGCTGCGCTGCCAGGCGTTCGTCTGGAAGACGCGGCCATACTTCTTCTGCGCGCACATGATCTTCTTCGCCTCGTCGATCGAGAACGTGAGCGGCTTCTCGCAGAAGACGTCCTTGCCATGCTTCATCGCCTCGACGGCGATGTAGGCGTGCCAGTGGTCGGGCGTGGCGATGCCGACAATGTCGATCATGGGGTCGTTGATGATCTCGCGGAAGTCGTAAACAATGCGGCAGTCGCCCTTCTGCTTCTCGTCGACGCGCTTCTTGGCATCGGCGGCACGCTCCTTGTCAACATCGCACACGGCGACAACGTTGATCTTGTCGCTGTTGACGAACGGCATCATGTCGCCACGGCCCTGGATGCCGACGCCGATCATGGCGAAGTTGAGCTTTTCGCCAGGCGCGAGCTTGCGCGTGCCAATCTTGTCGGTTGCACATCCGGCGAGAGCGGCGGTGGCCGCCGAGCCGAAGAGGAAGTTTCTGCGGTTGAGCTGCATTTTTATTATTCCTTTTTTGGTTTACAAAACGAATTCACTCCCAGGGGGAATATCCCCCCAGACGAAACATCGGGCAATAATACCATAAACGAAGGCGAATTTCAAGATTAAAAAGCGCTTACCTGAAAATCAGCACCATTCCGCCAACGCACAGCCCCCAGCTAGTGGAGCCCGCACTGAACACCCACTTGCCAGGATCGGCCGTGAACTCGCCGAACCTCCCCGTGGAGGATTCTGCCGTAAGGAGCTTCCAGACCGTCCGCTCCAGGTTCTCAAGCCCCGTCACCGTGAAGGACGCATCCTCGGCGATCGTCAGCGCGCCATCGACCGCGAGCGGCACCACCGAATCAGCGCCACCAGCATCGTATTCGAATCCACCGACGACCAGATCGCCGACGACCGAACCGCCGTCCTTGCCGGCGACGAGCTTTGCCGCGCCGGCGGAAGACGCCGCGCTCACGTCGAGCGTACCACCGTCAACCACGCCCAGCGCCGCGCCGGAACCGACCTTCGCCTTGGGCGCGGTCTTGCCGTTCCACTTGTTGACAAGGTACGTGTTGAGCGCACGGCACTCATCATCCGTGAGCAGACGGTCATAGCAGATCGCCTCGCACACCTTGGTGCCGTAGGTGCCCTTGCTCCAGCAGCTCGACCCAATGCAGAACTTGCGATCCACCCAGTTCGTGTCGGTGTGCGAGGGGTCGCGCGTTCCGATGTAGCAGCAGACCGTCGCCTGCGGCAGGGTGACGGACGTGCTGCCGTCGATCTCAATGCGCTTGCCGTTGACGTAGATATGGTCGCCGTAATTCGAAAACGCCGCCTTGCTGAAGAAGTTGAACTCGTTTTCAAGCGCACGGCCCGAATAGACGCGCATGGCGGCGTCGCCAAAGCCATAACCGCAGAAGAAATAGGACGAGCTTGAGAACGAGGCGTCGAACTCGTACACGACCGCAATCGTATGCGGCGTATTCGCCTTGTTGCACACCATGCCGACCTGGGCGTTCATGTACAGACCGGCGCGAACGCCTTCAGCCGCCTCGAAGTACTGGGCGTATTTCTCCGCGCCGCCGCCATTGCCGTAGCTGCTGAAATACGTCCCCGCGTCGCCCTTCGAATACCAATAGGTGACACGTCCGCTTCCATTGGTCCTGATCGATCCGGCCGTGTTCGCCGTCCCGGAGACGTCCGTCACCTCCGATGCGTCAAACCACCAGAGACGGCCGTCGGACGGTGGAGCGTATTCGCCGTCAGCCAGCGTGACGGTGCCGCCGTTCGCGACGAGTTCACCGTTCACCTCGCCCCGCACGACGCCCGTCGCGACGAGCTTCACGTTCGCGGCGATGACGCCCGTGAAGTCGCAGGTCCCAGTCACGATCAAAGTCGCGGCCTTCGCCGACGAGTTCGTGATGAGGCCCGCCCCCGTCAGCGCGGCAACCGTCTGATCGGCGCCGTTCAGGTCCAGGACCGCACCATCGACCAGCGCCACGCGCGCCGTGTCGGCCAGCACCGGCCCACCGTTCAGACACGACGTATCCACCTCAGGCCAAAGCCCGGCGGCATCATAGACGCCCCACTTCGCGGAGAGATACTGTTCGACGGCCTTCTTTTCGTCTTCCGTTATCTCGTGATCGAAGGCGATTACCTCGCCGATGTCGCCGTTGTAGGCATTCGCCACGCGGCTCCAGGTCTGATAACCGCCGATCGAGGGCTGCATCGTCTTCGGTTCCGGGCTGTCGTCGGCCTGGAACTGTCCGATGATGAGCGGCACGCCATCCGGCTTGGCGGGAACGGACGTCTTCCCGCCGTTGACGCGCTTCTTACTGCTGCTGAAGCCAAGGTCGTGCCAAGTCGAATACGTCGCCCACCGAAGGCCGTATTCGGGATTCCCCTTGCCATACCAGCCCCACGGCGACAGCGTGACCGGCGTCTCGGGATCGTAGAAGTACGGCTTCATGCACGTGTAGATCGAACGGATGTCGACGGTCGTGTCGCAGACAAACCACGTGTAGGTCGAATCGGTATGGTCGAAATGCATCGTGTCGAGGCCGTTCATCTGCGGGCCCGGATAGGTGCCAGGCACGCCCTTATCGGCCGTTGCATACGTAAAGACACGCCCATTTCCGTTCGCCGAACGCCAGACTGTCGCCTGGTTCTCGCTCGCGGTCACGGTATCGGCGCGCGAGGCGTCGAGCCAGAACGACGCCGTCGCCAGAAGCCCGGGCGCAAGTTTCAGCACACCCTCGGAAATCAGCAGGTTGCCGCCGAGCGCACAGTTCCTGTTGACCGTGACGGTGTTCGTGCCGCTCTTGACGAGCAGGACGTCGCTCTCGCCGGAAAGGCCGTTCTGGAGATCGATGTCCGCCGCGCCGTCGCCGCCGATCTCGACCCGGGCCCTAGTAGAGCCAGACGCGGGCATAACCTTCGAACCATTCTGGAACGTCACCTGGCCAAGGTCGACGTTGTCGCCGATCTCCACGACGGCCCCGTTCTTGATGATCGTCTTTGCGGACGTCACGCGGCCTGTCAGCGCAACGCGCCCGCCATCGATCGTCAGCGTGCCGGTGCAGGTGATGTTGTTGGCAAGCGTCTGCCCGTTCAGGTTGTTGAGCTTGAACGCACCCTTCGTGATCGAGACATCGGCCGAACCGAGCGAACCGCTCCCCGAAACGACGATCGTGCCATCGCCCGAGCTAGCCATGATCGACCCCTTGTAATCGTTCTCACCGGCAAATTCCAAGACACCCCTTCGCATGTCAAGAAGCCCCGCGCCCGACACCTTGCCGACGAACTTCATCACATAGCCATTGCTGTCATGGGCGAAGTAGACGATGTCCCGGAACCGCGTGGTGCCGTTGAACGTCAGCGTGACATTGCCGCCGCCAATGTGGAACGGTCCCGTGTTGTTATTGCCACGCCCACTGACACCGCTGCCGGAAATCACGAAGTTCTGGTCGAACGTGGCGGAATTCGTGATGCGGATCGACGCGCCGCCACGATGATCGCCACCAATCACATGCACATCCCCTCCCGCCGGGAAAGTCTGCGCACCGACCGCATCCGAGATGGTCAGCTTGGCTCCGTTGGCAATGACGGTCGGTCCCGTCCAGGCCGCCGGCACATTCATCGAATAACTGTAGATGCCGACGTAATTTCCGTTCAACACGGCCGGCGTACCGGAGAAGACAAGGCCCTTCGAGCCCTTGATCGGCGCATTCAAGGCAACGGAGATCGTTCGATGGGCCGAATTCCCAACCGCCGAACCACGCAAGACGCCCTGCTTGTCGCCGAAGTCAATCGCCCCTTCGCCGTCAATCGAAGCGCCAGAGAGATCAGCGTCCGAAGCGACGTTGGCAATCAGCCCGCCCGAAAGGATCTTGAGATCCGAACCGAGCGTAAGCTTGCGATTGTTCGCGAGATCCCAATACATCGCATAGACGCTCTTGGGCGTTTCGACGGTCGCCGAATCGGCGAGGCGCACAATCGCCGCGCTCTGGTCGGCGGCCACATCCCACGCAACTGGATCGGTCGCCGGCACCAAGCCCTTCTCGGCGTCATAGGTGGCGAAGAACGAACCCTTGTTGGCACCGGTCATAGTGGATGTCACATCGTAGAGGGCGATGCCGGGCGAAACCATGCCGTTCACGACTTCCGGCGGATCAGCGACCAGAAGTTTATCGGCCTCGCCAAGGGCCGCGAGGGACGTGCCGGAATTGACGCAAAGCGCACCGTTGCTGATCGCAATCGACGGCAACGTGAGCGTAACGCCCGCGCCCGCGCCGTGGTTCAGCGTGAGCCGACCGAAGCCCGGTCCGCAAACGAACCGGCTCCCCTCGTCGTCGCACATCGTCAAATCCGCCGTTTCACCGGCGGCGAGCGCTGGGCTGACGCGAATCTCGCCGTCGCCGACGGTCACATTGCCGTGCGAGAGGATTGTCCCCGACGTCGCCGGCAGCGTCACGGTGCCGTCTACGACCGCCACTTCGCCGAAGTTTGACGCCAGGTTCTCAAACTTCATCCCTCCGTTGCCGCCAATCTCCAATCGGTTCGCACCCGTACCGACGAGAGGCCCCTTCATCGTCATCTGGCTCGCCGAATTGATGAGAAAAGGCGTCTCACCGGTGAACGTCAGGCCGTTGACCTCGTTCGTGAACGTCGTCGCGCGGTTGCCGGAGCGAAGGAGACCGGTGAGCGTCACGGACGGGATGTCAATGTTCATCTGCGCCGGACACGACCAAAACGTCGCCAGTCCCTCGTCGGGGATGGTCCCCCGAACCCAGTACCCGGTAGTGGACCAGGTGCAATTACCATCATCCTTGAACCAGGTTCCGTCCGTCGCCAGGACGGAACCTGCGAAAAGCACCACCAGCATCGCCGGGGCCAGTAGATACGCAGACGCAACTCCGATCTGGATTCTCTTGTTCATCTAACGCTCCTTTTGTTGTTGGGGTTTACCCTTTTTACGGTCTACCACCATCCCATGGACACGATGAACCATTCACCGTGCTGCCAGTGTCTGTCATTATACCAAACCCGAACGAACCTCGTCAATACAAAATTTACGATAATCACACAGTTCCCCCAGTTTTACACCATTTGTCAATGATCACGACAATGGCCGCCACCGTCATGGCCATTGCGATTCTGTGTGTTTGCATCTTGCGCTGGACGGATGTGATATCTCATACGGCTTACCGAGGAGATTCGGCCGTCTCCGGCGCCGTGGTCGGCTCCGACGCCACAACCGGCTCAACTGCCGCCGCCACACTCTGGCGGGTGGGGTTGCGACGGGCGAATTCCCTTGCGAAGTCGCGATACGCCTCGGCGCCGCGACAGGACGGATCGTAGAACACGACCGGCTGGCCGAAGCTGGGCGCCTCGGAGGTGCGCACGTTGCGCGGGATCATGGTCTCGAACACCTTCTCGCCGAAATGCTCGCGCACCTCGTTGACCACGTCCATGGAAAGTCGGGTGCGCTGGTCGACCATCGTCATCAGAATGCCGTTCAGCTCCAGATTGGGGTTGGCACCGTTCGCCTTCAGTCGCGAAATCAGGTCGATCATCACGCTCAGTCCCTCGAGAGCGTAGTACTCGGCCTGCATCGGCACGATGATGCCGTCGGCCGCTGCGAGCGTGGACGTCATCAGAATCCCCAGCGACGGCGGGCAGTCAAGCAGAATGTAGTCGAAGACGTTCGCGTCGCGGATCGCCTGCAGCACGCCGCGCACCACCTGTAGACGGTCCGGGCGCTGGGCGAGATCGATCTCGGAGCCGGAGAGATTCACCTCTGACGGGATCACGTTCAGATTCTCGTACGGAGTGGGCTGGATCATGTCGGCGATCGCGGCGCCCCCCACGAGGCACGGATAGAGCGAAACCCCCTCCTGCGGATGCTGCCCGAGACCGGTGGTGGCATTCGCCTGGGGATCGAGATCTATCACCAGCACGGTGCGACGCATCTTCGAAAGCGCCGCCGCCAGATTGACCACAGTGGTGGTCTTGCCCACACCGCCCTTCTGATTGGCGATCGCGATCACGCGGGTATTGACAACCGTTTCCATCTCCATCTCCTCATCCACGTTTCACAAGCTTGAAAAAACGATCCTGATACTGGTCGAAGACGCCCCTGCGCTGAAGCAGCGCGCCCAGCTCGTTGACCAGGGCGGGATTTTCCGCAGCCTTCCTGAACGCCGCCTCGACCTCGTCGCGCACGCCGCGGGGCAGCGAATCCTCCGCCGCCCGTGCCGCCTCCTCTTCAAATTCACGCACGTTGACCGGCGCGGAGGCGTTCACGTGCATCCAGAAGAGATGCACCAGCGAAACGTCCCAGGGGTCGTCCACCCCCTGCACCACGGCGGCGAAGGGATCGCTGGAAATCATCGCGGACCCCACAACCCGTTCGGTGACCGCCTCCATGGAATCGGTGATCACCTGCTCGGAGAACGACTCCTGCGACAGACAGTATCCGTACTGGAGGATGCGGATCGAATCCTGGTTCTTCTTCAGGAACTCGAGATACTCCCGCGCCTGCTCGCCAAAACCGTCCAGATGGTCGTTCATGTACGCCTCGGGAGTGATGATCGCCGGCTTGTGCGCCTCGAGCCGCCCCTCGCGCACGCGAACCTTGCCCGGATCGTCCGGCAACTGCGCGATGTGGCTGTAGTTTATCCGCGTGGAGCCGAACGTCTGCAGCGCCCGCGAAGGCGGACGCACGATCTTGGTGTTCGAGACCGCGTAGATGAAGTCGAATTTCTGTTTTTCCTGAGACATTCCGTATATTCTATCAAACAATCATGGTCAAATCAAGCTCACACCGAGGCAAGTTCGTTCCAGGCGTCGACGTACCGCCGCAGATATTCACCGCCCGGCTTCGCAGCTTCGGCGCCGAGGAGCGTGCGCACCAGGTCCTGTTCGGCGGCGTACTTCGCATCGTCGAAGCCGCCGCGGAAGTGCTCCACCCGCAACCATAGCAGATAGGTGGTCAGGGCGTCGAAGACATTGTACTCCACGATCTCGCGCATTCTGCCACCGTAGAACATCCCCGCCACGTCGTCGCCGGCGACGTCGAGCTTGCCGGGGATACCGCAGAGATTGGCGATCTCGTTGAGCGAACAGTTGTAGGCGCGCGTGCGCCCGCCCACGATCTCCATGAGATCGAAGGCGCTCATCTCCCACGGTTTGCCCGCCAGCTGGGAATAGTAGCGGGGCATCGAAATGCCATGCACGATCGCGCGCTGCGCCAGAATGTGCATGTCGGACCCCTTGGAGTTGAACCCCACCAGCAGCGGCGACTGCGTGTACGAACAGTATTTTCCGAGGAACGTCTTCAGCAGCGTCACCTCGTCCATCACGCCACCGTCCAGCATCGGCAGGGTCCATAGATACAGCTGCGGCCCCTGCTGGGACATCACCCTCACCACTGCGGCGATGGACACCACCCGGCACATGACGGTCTTGAGAAACGGCTGGGGATTGCTCTCGCGGTCGAAGTCCGGCGACGACTCCCACATCACGCGCAGCACCTCCTCGTCCGGCACGTCGCGCCCAATGTGGTAGAGGCGCCTGCCGGCCATGGGATCGGGCACCCATTCGCAGTCAAACGCCCACACCATCGGCGGCACCGACACGTTCGTGGCGCTCATCTTCCACCTCCAGAGCAACTACCGAAGCGGCGCGCGAACAGCACGCGGTATATCCGCACCGTGTCGCGCAGCGGGCTGAAATGCGAAGTGGCGTTGCCATCGCTGTAGATCGTGCTCACGACAGACTTTCGAAACTCGCGATGGGAACGCGCCGCCGCACAGAGGACGCCCATCTCATACTCGTAGCCGTCGCCGGCGACGGACAGCAGAAACGGAATGTCGGCGGCGCGAAAGGCCCGCAGACCGGTCTGGGTGTCGCCCAGGCGCCGACCGTACAGCAGCCAGAACAGCAGCGCCGTCCACACGTTTCCCCACCACGACCGGAAGGGAACGCGCCCCAGACGGAACTCCCGCACGCCAAGGGCGATTGCGTCGCCTGGCTCGTCGAGCAGATGCGCCACGGCGACACAGTCCCCCACATCGTGCTGTCCGTCGGCATCCGCCGTCACCACCACCGCCTCGGGTGGAAGAATGCCGGCCAGATGCCCAAATGCCGTCTGCAGCGCGGCCCCCTTCCCGCGGTTCACGTCGTGCCGCAGCACAGTGCAGCCGTCGGTTGCGGCCACCTCGTCGAACAACGCGCGGCTGGCGCCGCCTGAACCATCGTCCACCACCACCACCGGGCGCACTCCACGCGCCACCAGCGCACGAACCATCCCCGGCATTACGGGCGACGGCATATACGCCGGTATCACCGCCGCAACTATGGTTCCTGAAGCGTTCAAGCAATCACCCCACGGCTCGAAGCAGCAGTCCCTTGAGATAGAAGCCCTCGGGGAACGAGAGCGCCACCGGATGGTCGGCTCCCTGGCGGGTGCGGCCGATCACCTGGAAATCGCGCCTGGCGTCGAATGCCGCCTCGGCGCAGACCTTGTCGAAGAGCTCCGGCGTCATCGCGCCGGAGCAGGAGAACGTGGCCAGCAGACCGTCCGGACGGAGCAGCTTCATCGCCAGCAGGTTGATGTCCTTGTATCCCCGCGTCGCCCGCATCAGCTGCGAACGCGTATCGGCGAACTTCGGCGGATCGAGCACTATGAGATCGAACTTCCTGCCCTGGTCGCGATAGAGGCGCAGCTGCTTGAACACATCGGCGCAGACATATTCGCACTTGGTGCCGCAGAGGTGCTCGAGATCGGTGTTGCGCCTGGCGAGATCGAGAGCACCCTCGGACAGATCGAGATGCGTCACCGACATCGCCCCCGCGGCACGGCAGGCAAGGCCGAATCCTCCGGTGTAGGAGAAGCAGTTCAGCACCTCGGCGCAATTGGCCAGCGCCCCAACCTCCGCACGCGCATCCCGCTGGTCGAGATAGAATCCGGTCTTGTGACCGTGACGCACGTCCACGAGGTACCGGATCGTCCCCTCATGCACCTCGATCAGCTCCGGTGGTTCAGCGCCGAGCACGTTGCCGGTGCGCATTTCCATGCCCTCGCGCACGCGGGAATCGACGTCGCTGCGCTCGTAGACCCCGACGCATCCGGGCAGATAGTCCATCACCGCCGATGCAATCACGTCGCGCCGGCGTTCGGCGCCGGCGGAGGAAAGCTGAATCACGGCGTGGCCGGCATAGTTGTCGACCACCACACCGGGCAGTCCATCCGACTCGCCGTGCACCAGCCGGAACGCGTCGGTGCGGCCATCCACCTGGAAGTTCGCGCGTCGGCCGATGGCAGACGCCACCAGCGAGCGCACATATGACTCATCGGGCCGCACGTCGGGATTGAACGACAGCATCCTCACCCGGATCTGGCTGAGCGGAGAGAACGCCCCCCAGCCGAGCGCGCGACCATCGGACGCCTCCACCAGCACGTCGTCGCCGGCGGCGGGGTCTCCCTCGACCGATGCCACCGCTCCCGAGAATATCCACGGATGGCGATGCTCGACGTTGTATTCGCGCTTGGGCTTGATGACTATCTTCTTCATCGGAAAATGCTCCATGACTTGTCGTCAGACATACACTTCGGAGTGCCAGCCGAAGGAACGGGCTGCCTCCACATTGGCGGGGGTGTCGTCGAGGAACAGGAGACGCGACGGAGCCATTCCCATCCGCGACGCCGCCAGATCGTAGATTTCACGCTGCGGCTTGTACATCCGCACGTGGCTCGATACGGTCTCCACGTCCAGCAGCGAGCGGTACGCGGCAAGGCGAGGCACGAAGAGACGGCTGTAGAAGTCGTCCGACATGTTGGTGAGCAAGCCGAGCTTGAATCCGCGCCCCTTCAACGCCTTCATCAGCTCCAGCGTGTCCTCGCGCAGAGTCGCCACCCAGCTTTCGGGATCCACGTGCCAGAGTTCGGCGAGAAGCGCCTCGTCAGGCGGCGGCAGCGACCAGTCGGCGAAAGTCCTCCGGTACATCTCCTCGAAGGTGATGAAGCCACCGTCCCAGAGGTGGCGGTAGTCGTCAAACGCCTTCCTCACCTTGTCTCGCCCGATGCCGAAGCGCTCGCAGAACCGGTAGAGCTCCCAGTCCGCCAGCGGCGAAACGGTCATCACGCCGCCGAAATCGAACACCACGCCGTCAACTGCGGAGAAAATCGGGTCGTCAACCGTCATGCTCACGCCCCAAAGCACATGATGCGGTCCTCGAATCCGAACGTCATCGCGATCAGGGCCGAGCGCACCCACATGCCATTGCGCATCTGACGCCAGTACATGGCGCGGGGATCGCGATCGCAGCAGAGCGCTATCTCGTCGCGGCGCGGCAGCGGATGCATTATCACGCCGTCGCGGGGCAGCACCTTCAGCTCCTCGGCGCCGAACTTGAAGCGGGACGTGTCGATCTTGGCGCTCTCGCCCTTCGACTGGTCCCATTCGTCCTGGATGCGGGTCATGTAGACCGCGTCGGAAAGCGACGTCGCCTCGCGCAGATTGTCCGACACCGCATACTGCACCCCCTTCTCGCGCAGGATCGCCAGCACGTCGTCCGGAACCTGCAGCTGGGGCGGGGCCACGAACACCTGGCGAATGTTCTCGAAGTTGGTGAGCAGATACGACAGCGATCTCACCGTGCGGCCGCGCAGCAGATCGCCGCAGAAGGTCACGGTGCGGTTGGCGAGGCCGCCCTTCGTCTCGAAGCTTCGCAGGAGGGTGTAGATGTCGAGCAGCGCCTGGGTGGGGTGCTGGTCCTTGCCGGAACCGGCATTGATGATCGGAATGGGGCGGGAGGAGTTCGACAGCTCCCACGCCATCTGCTCCGCAAGCCCCTTCTCCGGCGTACGCATGATGATCATGTCGAAATACGACGAGAAGGTGCGGATCGAATCCTCCTTCGACTCGCCCTTGAATTCCGACGAAGTGGCCGCGTCGCGCACGCTGCCGGTGGTGAGCCCCAGAATCTGGCAGGCGGCGAGGTGGCTGAGGAACGTACGCGAACTGGGCTGCGAGAAATAGAGCATCGCCCGGCGATGCGGCAGCAGCGACTTGAGGTAGAGCGCACCCTCCTTGGACTTCGCCATGAACCGAATGCGGTTCGCGAGCGCCGCCAGACGCACAAGCAGATCGCGGTCGAACTGCTGGGCGAAGAGCGTGTGGTAGGGAGATCCGGGATGTTCCGGATTCTCCAGATACGGGCGCTTCGACTCCAGCGGAAGCGCCTTGAATTCATCCCATCCGATATCGGTGAGTCGTGCCATTGACAATCCTCCGAAATTTGAAAAGATTATAGCATATTGTGTTGCGCAAATCAACTCAAATGCGCCGACTGCGAAAAAGTTCGCCCTACATCCGCGCGAACTCCTCCCAACCGTTCCGCACCGGCGGACCGTCAAGCAGCGCGTTAGCCGTCGCGGCACCCTCGCCGATGAAGCGCCCTGCCGACGGGTCAAAGTCGAGCCGGGGCAAGCCCATGCGCTGCATCGCAGCCCCAAGGGCCAGCACCTGCGAAAGCGGGCCCGCCACCGAGAACGGGGAGTTGGTCCGTTCCTCGCCCTTCACAGCCTTCACGAAGTTCAGATAGTGTCCGCTCCTCCCCTTCGGGAAGTCCTTCATCGTCCTGCGAACGTCCGCCGCCTGCGGATCGCCGCCCGCCACCAGCTGAAGCGGCGAACCATGGCTGACCCGCGAGAAAACCCGCCCGTCCTTCAGCTGCAGCTCGGCGCCCCATTCGCGACGCTTCCACTTCGGATCGGTCACGCCGCCCGGCATCGCGGGGAAGTTGCCCGCGCCGTCATACCAGTCGAGAGTGCAGGCGCAGAGGCCCTCGCCGCGGGCGGGGAAGGTGTAGCGGATCGTTGACGCCATGGGATACACGACATCGGTGCGTCGATCGTTCTTGAGCGTCTCGATCCGGGTGGGTAGCCCCAGACGGAGGAACTCGTGGGCGGCGTCGAAGAGGTGCGCGCCCCAGTCACCAAGCGCCCCCGTGCCGTATTCGTAGAAGCAGCGCCAGTCGCCGTCCATGAAGTTGTGGTTGTACTCGCGTTGCGGACGCTGCGAGAGCCACACGTTCCAGTCGAGTCCATCCGGCACCGGCTCGGGCGGCGGCATCGCCTTCATCGAACCCTGCCACTTGAACCAGCGCCTGTTGTCGGCGCTCATGAAGGCGTCGATGTGGTGGACATCGCGGACATAGCCCTTCTCCACCAGCGTCTTCATCTGCCAGTAGTTGGCATCGCTGTGGCCCTGGTTGCCCATCTGGGTGACAACCTTGTGGCGGGCCGCCGCCGCCGTCATCAGGCCGATCTCGCGGAAGCAGTTGGACATTGGCTTCTCGCTGTACACCGCCTTGCCCAGCGACATCGCCAGCATGGCGGCGGGGAAGTGGGAGAAGTCGGGCGTGGCAATGCATACCGCGTCGATCTCCTTCGCCATCTCGTCGAACAACTTGCGAAAGTCGCGGTAGCGGGGAACGCCGGGATACGTCCTCAGCGCCTTGACGGTGCGCGGGGAGCCAAGATGCGTGTCGCAGAGCGCGACCACGTTCACCAGCTCGCGGTAGTAGGCGAACATCGACAGGTCGTTCCAGGCCTGATGACCGATGCCGATGAAGGCCATGTTGACCTTGCCCGACGGCGATGCCGCCGAGCTCGCCAGGGCAGGGAATGCCCCGGTCGCCAGTATCCCGGCGATGAAGCCCCTTCTTCCAACCATCACCTTCACGCTCCTCGCCTCCGGTTTGAGATGAACCTTCTCGTCTCACGCCATCCCGCCGCGCCGAGGACGGTGCAGGTACCGAGCACCGACAGCAGCGTGGCCAGCTGCGCCATCCGGTTCACCGGCGGCGGCGTCTTCTTCGACGGCTCCACGCCCGGAACCTGGAGCAGCACCAGATTCGCCGCCGCCGTGGTGGCTGGCCGCACTCCCGCGCGCGACAGCGCGTAGGTGCCCACCGTTACGAGCGCACCCGACTTCACCCGCTCGCGCAGCGTGGCGTCATCGCGCAGCGCGGTGCCGCCGGCGAGAATGAAGCGGGCGTTCTTCGCGTCGTCGGCAGTCTCGGCCAGATGCAGTCCAAGCGACTGCTTCACCATCTCGCCGCCCTCGCGCGGCGGAATCTGCACAAACACCGCCCCGCCACCCAGGCGCAGCGCGTCCGCCGCCGCCGCATTGGGTGCGCGCTGGAACGACACATCCTCCACCGCAAGATAGCGCGCGTCGATGCGGGCGAGGTCGAAGATGTTGACCACGGCGGCCACCGCCACTGCCACCGCCACCCAGGGACGCGTCTTGCCGAAGCGCCGCAGCAGAAACGCCGCGCCATAGCCGGCCAGCACCGCCGTGCAGAACTCCAGCAGATGCACGAACTTCACCGGGCAGCGGATGCTGTCACCGAACGGCAGCGCGAATACCAGCCGGTAGAACGGCGTGAACCCGCCCAGGGCGAAGATGTACATCAGCACCGCCGCGCCCAGCCAGAACGGGGCATCGCCGCGCCCAGCAGAATCACCATCCCGGCGGCGCAGAAAGCAGGACGCCGCACCCACCACGGCCAGCAGCAGGGTGATGAAGCCGAAGTAGAGCGAGTGCTGGCGATAGGGCATCCAGTAGTGGTCGCCCGGCTTCAGCATCTCGCCGGTCACCGGATGGCGTCCGCCAGAGCCCGGCGGCACAATGCCGTGCTGACCGAGGCGGCCAGCGTAGGGACGGTTGCCCGGCAGCGAGTGGATCCTCGGGTCACTGGAGGTTCCGTGCACGTCGGGCACCAGGAACTCGAGCGTGTCCTCGGGCGGCAGCGACCAGCTGGTGCAGAAGAGCCAGCGCTCCTCACGCGCCTTGGCGTCGTCCTTCGCCGCCTCGCCACCGGACTTCGCGGACGACGCACCGGCGATCTGCTTCTCGCGTCCGGCCAGGTCGACCAGGATCGCCTTGCTGAACTGCGGTGCCCCGATGACCAGCGCCGCCGCCGCGGTCACCACAACGCCAATGGCGACCGACCGCAGACGCAGCTTCGCGCGCTCGCGCACCAGGCACCACACGCCGTAGGCAAAGGTGAGCACGGTGAAGAGCAGCCACATGTCGGGCTGCTGGGCGCTCGCCCAGGCCAGCACCGCGCCGAGCAGCGCCCAGTTGAGCACGCCGCCCCTGCGCACCGCACGGTCCACGAGGCCGAAGGCGAATGGCCCGTACATGAGCCAGATGAACCAGCCGAGATGCCCGGCGGAATAGAGCGTGAAGCAGTACCCCATCAGACCGAACGCGCCACCGCAGTAGGCGGCGACAAGCGGCAGTCCCCTTCCCCGCAGGTAGAAGACGACGCCCAGCGCGGCGAGAAAGCCGGCCAGTGCGTACTGGAGCTCCTGCCAGAAGTACATGCCGCCGACGATGTGCATCAGATCGCTAGGCACGAACCTGCCGCCGGCGAGCACGGACGCAATCCACTTCGCGCCGTCGTCAATGGCGTAGGAAGTGGGATTGTCTGGCTCCACCGGGGCGCAGTCCAGCGACCAGGTACCGTTGAACACGAAGGCCATCGCCAGCGCATAAGCCAAGGCGAAGACAAGAAACGCGATCGTCGACGGTCTTCTGAAAAAGTTCTTCATCAATGCCTCCAGGAGGTCTTGTAGACGGTCTTCGACCGGCCATAGCCGCTTCTACCGCCACCATAGCCGCCGCCCCGGCCGCCATAGCCGCCGCCCCGGCCGCCGCCGTAGTCGTCGTCATCGTAGTCAAAGGCGCTGCGGCGCGGCGGGGGCTCGGAGTATAGCACCTGCTCCTCCACCAGCTCGCCCGGAATCTCGCGCACGAACACCGAGGGCTCAACGGGGAACATGCCGCCGTCCGCAGTCTTCTTCGCCTTCGGAACGCACATGTAGAGACGGTCCTTGGCGCGGGTCACCGCCACATAGAAGAGCCGCCGCTCCTCGTCGATGTTCTCCTCCTCCAGCGCGCGGGCACTGGGGAACACGGTGTCGGAAAGCCATGGCAGCACGACCACCGGCCATTCCATGCCCTTCGCCTGGTGGACCGTGGTGAGGGTGACGTGGTCGTCGGGCAGGCTGCCGCGGGCATTGGCGTCGAGATTGGTCATCAGCGCCACCTCCTCGAGGAATCCCTGCAGACCGTTCTTCGACTGCGAGATCTGGGCGCGGATTTCGTCGAGATCCTCAAGCCGCGACTCGGCGTCGTCAGGCTCGAAGGAACGCATGAGGTGGTCGCGGTAGAAAAGGCGGATGAAGTCCTCGGCCGGCTTGGCGTCGCGGTGGGCGGCGAAATGGGCTGGGGCGGCGGCGAATGCCTCGGATATCTTCTCCCAGGCGTCCCTGCCCCGCGCGCTGACCATCGAAGAGAGATTCATGCGGTCCATGGCGCTCGAGCAGTCGAACGATCCGCCGAGCGCCCGCCAGTACTTGCGTGCCGAGCTCTCGCCCACTCCGGGCAGCATCTCCATCAGGCGCATGAACGAGAGCTCGGCGTGGGGATCCACGCAGAGGCGCAGGAAGGACAGCACGTCCTTCACGTGCAGCTGCTCGAAGACTCCTATGCCGCTGGTGATGCGGAACGGGATCCGATTGCGCGTGAGGGTCATCTGGATGTAGATCGAGGTGTAGTGCGAACGGTAGAGGACGGCGATGTCGGAATAGGCGAAGCCGAGTTCGCGGAGGCCCGTGATCAGCTTAAGGATCGCCTCGGCCTGCGCCCTGTCGTCGTAGAGCCGGTAGAGCCGCGGCTTCGGCGCTGCGCCCGTGCGGAACGGGCGCAGCGTCTTCTCGTACTGGTGGGGCACGTCCTTCATCACCACGTTGGCGACGTCGAGAATGGGGGCCATCGAGCGATAGTTGCGCTCGAGCTTAAGGATGCGGCAGCCTTCCCACCGGTTCGGGAAGTCCATGATGTTCTCGAACTTGGCGCCGCGCCAGGTGTAGATGCACTGAAAATCATCGCCCACCACCATGATGTTGCGGTGGCGCGCGGCGATGATGTCGGTGAACTCCGCCTGCAGCACATTGGTATCCTGGTACTCGTCGACGAGCACATGGACGAAATGCTCCTGCAGAAACTCCCGTACGCGGTCGTTCTCCTTCAGGAGGCGCAGCGCATTGACGAGCAGATCGTCGAAGTCCATCGCCCCAAGCTCCTTCTTGGCGGCCTCGTAGGCCCGGCACACCTTGAGCACGAGCGGCACGTCGAGCGCGGTCTTGGTCTGCTGGCGCTGCACCAGCTTCTCCAGACTCTGCTGCGTGTTGGCGGCGTCGGAGACGAGCTTGAGGAGGAACTCCTTCTTCTGGAAGTCCTTGACGTTCTCGACGTTCTCCTTGATGCAGCGGGCCATCAGCTTCTTCTGGTCGTCATCGTCAAGGATCTCGAAGGACCGCTTGTAGCCAAGCGAGGCACCGTACTGACGCAGCAGCCGGGCGCAGACGTGGTGGAAGGTTCCGCTGTGGATCGCATCGACGCCCGGCACCAGCTGCGCGGCCCGCTCCAGCATCTCGCGCGCGGCGCGGTTGGTGAATGTGAGCAGCAGAATGCGCTCGGGGGGGATGCCCTTCTCCACCAGGTACGCCACGCGATGCACGAGGGTCCTCGTCTTGCCGGTGCCGGCGGCGGCGAGGACGAGCATCGGTCCGTCGCCGGCCGTGGCGGCGGCGCACTGTTCGGGGTTGAGTACTTTCGCGAAGTCGATCATCTCACATCGGGGAGCGCTCAGCGGGCTCCGAAGAAATAGCGGTTGGCATTGTTGTAGGAGATGTCGGCGACGATGGATCCGATCCAGGAGATGTCGGCGGGAATCTCGCCGCGCTCGATCTCCTCGCCGAGCTTCGCGCAGAGGATGCGGCGGAAGTACTCGTGGCGGGTGTAGCTGAGGAAGGAGCGGGAGTCGGTGAGCATGCCCACGAAGTTGCCGAGGCATCCGAGCGCGGAAAGCGCCTCGATCTGCTTCTTCATGCCGTCCTTCTGGTCGAGGAACCACCAGGCCGCCCCCAGCTGGATCTTGCCGCGGTCGGGCGCCTTCTGGAAGGAGCCCATGAGGGTGGCGAGCATCTCGTTGTCCTTCGGGTTGAGCGAATACAGCACGGTGCGCGGCAGCGCGTCCTCGAGCTCCAGGCGGTCGAAGAGGCGCGCGAGCGACTCGGCGCAGTTCCACTCGCCGATGCAGTCGTAGCCCGTGTCGGGGCCGAGCTGCTCGAACATCCGCGTGTTGGGGTTGCGGATGCAGGAGTAGTGCAGCTGCGTCGTCCAGTTGGCGCGCGCGTCGGCGCGCAGGCCCTCGTAGAGCCACGCGCTCTTGAACTTGTACGCCTCGGCGGGCGAGGCGACGCCGCCCTCGCGCACCTTCCTGAAGATCGCGCGGATCTCGGCGGTGGTGTAGGGGGCGGCGAATATCTCGGTGATGCCGTAGTCGGAAATCACGCAGCCGCGGCTCTCGAAGAAGCCGTGGCGGCGGTCCATGGCGTCGAGGAAGTCGTCCCAGGTCTTCACCGGCTGCTCGGCGGCGGCGGCAAGCCGGTCCATCCACGCGTTCCAGGCCATGGGGTCGTCGATCTTCGAGGCCTTGTCGCTGCGCCAGGCGGGCAGCACCTTGACGGCGAAGCCGCTGGCGGCGATCGCCTGGTGGTGCTCGAGCGAGTCAACCGGGTCGTCGGTGGTGCATACGGCCTTGACGTTCGACTTCAGCATCAGCCCGCGCGCCGAGAAGTCGGCCTCGGCGAGCTTCGCATTGCAGCGCTCCCAGATGGATTCAGCGGTGGCCCGCGAGAGGCGCTCCTCCACGCCGAAGTAGCGTGCGAGCTCGAGATGGCTCCAGTCGAAGAGCGGGTTCTTGAGCAGCACCTCCATCGTCTCGGCGAACTTGATGAACTTGTCGTGCCAGGACGCATCGCCGGTGATGAACTTCTCGTCCACGCCGTTCGAGCGCATCTGGCGCCATTTGTAGTGGTCGCCGCCGAGCCAAACCTGGGCGATGTTCTCCCAGCGCCTGTCCTCGGCGATCTCGGCCGGCGGCAGATGGCAGTGGTAGTCGATGATCGGCATCTTCTCGGCATAGCCGTGGAAGAGCTCGCGGGCGGCATCCGTGGTGAGGAGGAAATCGTCGTGGATGAATGGCTTCATGATGTTGGGGATTTGCAAGGTGGCATGGTGGAAAGATCAGAGGGAGAGGACGTATTCTGCCAGATCGGCGATCTCCTCCTTGCTCAGCTTGGAGGTCTCGCCATGGACATCGCCCGGATTGGCGGTGGTCAGCACCTCCTCCATCGTCAGGGCGCGCCCGTCGTAGAGGTAGGGCGCCGTGCGCCAGCACTCGTTCAGGGTGGGTGTGTCGAAGAGGCGCCCGCCCTCGGAACCGACGCCGAGGCCAGTGTCATAGCGGGCGCAGTCGGTCCAGAGATTCTCGCCCGACGGCGCACGCGAATCCTCGGTGTGGCAGTCGGCGCACTTCGCCTGCTTGAACAGCTTCCTGCCGCGCTTGGCGCGCTCGGAAAGCTCGCCGTTCACGAGATAGGGGCTGGGCACCGGCTTCATCTGCGAGCAGTAGGCGTCGAAGCAGTGCACGTCCTCCTCGGGACGGGTGACGAACTGGATGTGGATCAGCCCGGCGCGGTTGCAGGTGTGCATGTCCTTGCGGATGCCGGTGACCATGGTGGGCGGCGTGCAGTGGCTGAAGAGCTCGCTCTTGGTCTGCTTGGGGTTGCCCATGCCGTCGTTCAGCAGATCCCAGTTGAGGCCGTCGATGCGGCCGTCGGGGTGGCAGCTGGCGCAACTCTGCCACTGCTGGAAGCACATCGAGCCGTCGTTGTACAGCATCTCGCCGCGGCGAACGCGGTCCTTGGCAAGGTCCTTCGCGGGCGCCACCGCCAGCTTGCGGGGTACGGACGCCCCATCGGCGAGGTCGAGCATGGCGATGGACTCGTCGAAGTACAGCGCGGCCACCGCCAGCGATCCGGCGGTCACGACACCGCGGGGGCCGTCGCCGCCCAGGTGGACCCGGCGCCGGATCGATACCAGAAACGCGAGATCGTTCGGAACATCGGCGGCGCTCTTGACGATGCCGCTCGCGGACTCGCCCTTCGCCGCCTTGGCGAGACGGTCATGCAGCGCCTTGCGGTCGATCTCCGACATCTCGCAGGTTCCGGCGTGCGCAACGGCAATCTTCGTCCCGTCGGCCGAAACCGCCACGCCCCAGGGATTGGCACCGCCGCGGTCGACGTCGTCAAGCAGCACGGTGTTCACGTAGTCGCCGGTCGCGCCGTCGAAGACGCTGAGGGCGGCGGTGTTCATCCACCCGCGCTCGAGCTGGGTGGTGGGCAGCTGGTAGCGGCCCATGGTGTGGGTGACGTAGATCGACTTGCCGTCGGGCGAGACGCCCATGCCCCTCACGCCGGTCGAACCGTTGGGCAGAAGGATGTTGCGCACCTTGCGGGTGGCCACGTCCACCACGCTGACCGCCGCGGCGACCACGTCGTTGGTGGCAGCGACGTATGGCAGCATGTTGGCGACGAAAAGGAGGCGCCCGCCCTCGCCGAACGCGGCTGCGAACGGCTCGCGCAGAAGCTTGACCGGATCGCCATCGACCTTCATCGTCTTCGAGTCGACGCGCCGCAGTTCGGCCGAGAAGCGGTTGAGCACCCACACGGAGGCACCATCCGGCGAAACCACCGGCGAACAGGGCGAATGGCCCACCTCCACCGCCGCGAGCAGCGTGCCATCCTCCTTGAACTTCTGCAGCTCGCCCGCCTCGACGCCGCAGGTGACGAAGACCTCGCCCTTCGCGGCGGCTATGCCGGTTGGATTGAGCGGAACCTTCTCGGCCAGAGTGGAGGCAATCTTCCATTTGCGCACGGCGCTGCCGTCAAGGGCGACGTTGGCCACCCCGGTGCCCGTCGCCTCGGTAACGAAGACACTGCCGCCGTCGGACGACACGGCCATGAACTCCGGCGAGGCGTAATCGCTGGCGGGCGCCGGCGTCACCTTGACCTTCGTCTTGCCCCAGCCCCAGCCACAGGCAACGGCCACCAATGCAAGCAATCCGATCGTCTTCTTCATCAATGCAATTCCTTTCTCGATTGAAACCAACTAAATAATACCATATTTCAGCGCGGAATACAAGTTCACGGCAACAGCGACTGGCCGGAATCCACCGCCAGGATCTGCCCGGTAACGCCGCCCGCCTCAAGCAGGAAACCAACCGCGCCCGCAACGTCGGTCGGCGTCGGGCGCTCGGGAAGCAGCACCTCGCCCCCCGGCTCGGCGGCGGCAGGGTCGGCCGGCGCCAGCACCGGGCCCGGCGCCACGGCATTGACGCGCATGGACGAGGCGAAGAGGCCCGCCAGGCGCAGCGTGGAGTCGCGCAGGGCCGCCTTCGACCGCTCGTAGGGCGTTCCTGGCGGAACCGGCGAGAGGATGCGCGCGTCGAGCAGGTTCACCACCGCGCCACGGAAAGGCGCATGCTCCATCAAACGCAGCCCCAGCAGGGTAGCGAGCTTCTCCGGGGCCTCGGCGTTCACGCGCATCAGCAGCGCCTCTTCCTCGGTCGTCAATTCGGCG
>JAZRXT010000074.1:0-29146 GCA_045600365.1 Kiritimatiellia bacterium
GCCGTGGCACTGCAGTTCGATCTGCTCGACAGGATAGATGGGCCGGGAACGGTCGAAGTAGTTCTCGAGCACCGTATCGTCTACCACGAGCTGACCGTTGAGCCACACGCTGACGCGCTCTCCCTTCATGACGACGCGGAAGGTGTTCCACGAGCCCACGAAGCGGTCGGCGATGACCAGCGCCTTGTCGGCATTCTTCCTGTTGTTGTAGAGACCGCCGGAGCCGATGTGCCACTGGTTGTAGGCATCCCAGATCTGCACCTGGGGGCAGCCGCGCAGATAGAGGCCGGAATCGCCGGTGACGGAAAGCGTGCGCCAGTCGACGAACATCTCGAAGTCGCGGTAGTCCTTGGCGGTTGCAAGGGAGTATCCGCCCTGGAAGCCGTCGAAGTGAAGGGCTCCATCGCGCACGTGCCAGTGCTCGACCATACCCTTGTCGGCGATCTTCTGCATCTCGGCGCGCTTCTCGGGCGTGGCGGCCTGGCGCACGGATGGATTGTCGAACTTCTCGGCGGTGGTCACACCCTTCCAGTTGGCAAGCGTCTTGCCATCGAACAGACGGGTGAAGCCTGCCGGACAGGGCTTGACCGTATCCGAGCCGAGCACATGCCCGGGAGCGAGCTCCTTGATGCGGATGTTGCGCCACTTGACGTTGGAGCCATGACCCAGCCAGCCGATATGGCCGCGCATGCGGTGAAGACCAGGATGCGCCTTGTGGTCGGGAGTGTCGGAACCGTCGCCCTTGATGCCAGCGACATCGGCATCGACCACCATTTCGCCATTGAGCAGCACCTGGATGCGGCTGCCCTGCACCCGCACCTCCTCGAAGTTCCACTTGCCGGGCTTGCGCAGATAGCTGCCGCCATCGCAGAACGACTTCTGCTTGCCCCAGATCTGCTTGCCCACGTTGTCGCGCCTGACCGGCACGACGCCGTACACGGAGGCGGTGTACTGGTAGGGTTTTAGCTTGTCCTTCTTGGCGGCCGCGTCATAGTAGGCGTCGCCACCGTCGTCAAGCAGCTGGAGCTCGCACATGCCGTGGTAGGCGGCGTCCACGCTAGGCGAGGGAGTGCGAATCCCAAGCCCGTTGTTGCCATTCGGCGGCATGCAGAACTCGAAGCGCAGAACGAAATCGCCATACTCCTTCTTGGTGAGCAGATTGCCGCCCGAGCCCTTGCCGGGGAAGCACTGGAGCACGCCGGGCTCGCGCGGATCGACGCCATAGCCGGAAGACCCGAACCAGCCCTCGGTGTCGCGTCCGTTGAACAGGTTTTCGAAGCCCTCGGCGTCGACCGCGCCGACTTCCGCGTCACAGCGGAACATCGTCTCGAGGATGCGCTCGGCCGTGGCGGCCATGCCCTTGTCGCCCGGATGGTTCGCGACACCCGTATGCTCGAAGAGGCCAATCGCCTTGTACTCGTTCTTCGTGCCAAGATCCGAGGTCGACACGTAGCGGGCACCTGAAGCAGCGGCGGCCTCGCGGGTAAGACGCTCCTTCGCCTCGTTGGGCCAGAACACACCGCGGAAAACCACGATGCTCTGCGGACCGTCCGCATGCGGCTGGAACAGACGCGCGAGTTCGGCGAAACGCTGACGATACGCCCACTCCTCGTCCTTGTTCTTGAACGCGGGGACGTTCTCGCCCAGTGCGATGACCACGTAGGTAGGCTTCCAGGCGATTTCCTCGGCGAGCTCCTTCTTGAAGTCGTAGCCGGGGATGTTGCGCTCGAAGGCGGCCAGATTCCTCACGCGCATGTCGGCCCTGAGACCGGTGCGCTTCTCAAGCCCGCGCGCCACCAGGTGCACGAAGTCCTTGTCGGCGCTGGACGCGGCCATGCCCCAGTTGTTGGTCCAGCCGATCGAAGCCAGCGGACCGTGCAGCGTGATGCTATTGCCGAGGAAGAGAATCTTCACGCCGTTCTCGACGCGCTGGCCGCCCGCGTAGGACGAGGCGTTCATCTGGGTGGAATTGTTCTTCGCGGCGTCGTCGGCGGGAGCGGCGGCAAGCGTGGCCGCGGCGGCGAGGGCGATGTTTGCAGACAGTTTCTTCACAACGTACTCCTTCAGTTTGTCATTCAAAGCGGATGGTGGCGGCACGCCCGTGGGCGTCGGGGCCCTCGACGGCGGCGAAGGCCTCGATGGTGGACCTGGTCTCGGCTAGATCGGCCTTCGTGAACGCCACGAACGAGTGGCGGCGGCGGAAGTCGTCGGGGGTGAGGCCGTTGAACATGTTGGCGGCGCCACCGGTGGGCAGCACGTGCGAGGGGCCGGCCACGAAGTCGCCTGCCGACTCGGGCGTCCACGCCCCGGCGAACACCGCACCGGCCGAGCGAACTCCCTTCATGAGCCGCTTCGCGTCGCGGCACATGATCTCGAAATGTTCGGGCGCGAAGCGATTGACGAGCTCCAGCCCCTCCTCGAGCGTGGGGGTGACGCACAGCAGCACCCCGTCGCGGTCGAAGACGCGCTCTATCAGCTTGCGCCTCGACAGCGTCTTCGTCTGCTCAAGCAGCTCCCTCAGCACCTCTTCGGCGAATTCCGCCGACTGCGTGACGAAGAGCGACTTCTCCCAGCCGGAGCCATGCTCGGCCTGACTGAGCAGATCGGCCGCAACCCAACGCGCGGGCACGGTGCCATCTGCCAGCACGGCGATCTCGCTTGGTCCCGCCACCTGGTCGATGCCCACATAGCCGTAGACCTGGCGCTTGGCGGCGGTGACGAACGCATTGCCCGGCCCCACGATCTTCTGCACCTTCTTCACGGTGCGGGTGCCGAAAGCCATCATTCCGATCGCCTGGATTCCGCCCACCCGATACACCTCGGTGGCGCCCGCAAGGCGCAGGGCGTAGAGCAGGACGGGGTTCGGCGTGCCGGTGGCGCCCGCGGGCGTGCAGGCGACGATCTCCTTCACGCCGGCGGCGCGGGCGAGCGTGACCGTCATCACGCTCGTCGATGCGAGCGGCGCGGTGCCGCCGGGCACATAGACGCCCACGCGGTCCATCGGCGAGAGAAACTCGCCGGCCGAACCGCCGCACGGCGTGCGCATCGACCACGGCTTCTTCATCGACGCCTTAGAGAACTTCATCACCCGCGCATACGCATCCTTGACTGCGCGTTTTAGCGCAGGCGGAACGGCGGCCTCGGCGGCGGCGAGTTCCGCGTCGGAAACGCGGAATGGGCGCGGCGCGGGCTTCGCCCCCTCCAACTTCTCCACGTAGCGCGCGACAGCCGCGTCGCCTTCGGCGCGAATGGCGGCCAGCACCTCGGCGGCGGCCTTTTCCGCCTCCTCTGGGAAGGCGCTGCGCTCGAGGAACTTCGTCACCCGCGCACTCTGCGGTTTCGAAACCGACCATTCAACGGTTCTCACCATTTCGGCATCTCCTCAAATCAGTTTTCCGCCACGCGCAGGAGGAAGAAGTTCTTCTTTCCGCTGCGAAGAACGGCGACGCGGTCATCCACGAAGTCCGACTCGGCGAACACGCGTTCCGGCGCCGCCTTGCCGCCATTGAGCGAAAGGCCGCCCTGCTGCGCCATGCGCCGCGCCTCGCCGTTGGACTTGAACATGCCGGCGGCGGCGGCGACCGCGAAGACGCTCTTGCCAATCACGTCCGCCTTCGCCAGCGTGGCGCTCCGCACGTCCTTGAAGATCGTCTCGAGCTCCTCCGCGCTCTTGCCCGACACATCACCGCCGAAAAGCGTCGCGGTGGCGCCGAGCGCGGCGTCGAGCGCCGCCTTTCCGTGCACCAGCGTGGTGAGCTCCTCTGCGAGCGCCTTCTGCGGAATGCGCGCCTCGGGGTTCGCCTTCATCTGGCGCTCGAGCTCGGCGATCTCGTCGAGCGGACGCAGCGAGAAGACCTTGAG
Organism: Kiritimatiellia bacterium; assembly: GCA_045600365.1. Classification (GTDB taxonomy): domain Bacteria; phylum Verrucomicrobiota; class Kiritimatiellia; order RFP12; family UBA1067; genus RUG572. The sequence continues at coordinate 3,862 of JAZRXT010000074.1, forward strand.
ATACCTGATCACGTCCTCGTCGGCAGAACGCAGGAAGAACTGGTACCAGTCGTACACCGAGGTCTTCTCCGCCGACATGAACATCGCGTTGCCCTCGCTCTTGCCGAACTTCTTGCCCGAACCGTCGAGCAGCAGCGGGAACGTGAGGCCGAACACGGTGCGTCCGCGCATCTTGTGCACCAGGTCGGTGCCGGCGGTGATATTGCCCCACTGGTCGGCGCCGCCGACCTCCATCGTGCAGCCGTAGGTGTCGTGCAGATGCAGGAAGTCGTTTCCCTGCAGGATCTGGTAGCTGAACTCGGTGAACGTGAGCGCGCCCTCGCTGGCCTCGAGACGCTTCCTGACGCTTTCCTTCGCGAGCATCTGCGGCACGCGGAAGTTGATCGCCACGTCGCGCAGGAACGCGATCGCGCTCATGCCGGAGTACCAGTCGTAGTTGTCGACCATCATCGCGGCGTTGGGTCCGTCGAAGTCGAGGATGCGCGAGAGGTTCTCGCGGATGCCCTTCTTGTTCTCCGCCACCTGCTCGAGAGTGAGCATGTTGCGCTCGGCGGACTTGCCGCTGGGATCGCCGATCAGACCCGTCGCGCCGCCCACGAGCGCAATCACCTTGTGGCCCGCGAGCTGCAGACGGCGCAGCATCATTATGGAAACGAGATTCCCCGCCTGGAGCGAATTCGCCGAGGGGTCGAATCCGCAGTACACGGTCTGGGGGGTCTCAAGCATCTTCTCGATTTCGGGAGCGCTCACGGCCTCGACGAGGCCGCGCTCCTTCAGTTCCTGAAAAAGACTCATTATGGCAACCTGTTGGTTTGTGGGTGAACTGTTCAGCCGATCACGGTGTTCACGGCGTCGATAATGTCCAGCGGCTTCTGGAGACCGTCCATGCGCGTCATCAGCATGCCGTCGCGATAGACGAGCAGCACGGGGACGGACTGTATTTCGAGCCGCGCAGCCAGCTCCTTCGCGTCCTCGACATTGACCTTGACGATCTTGACGTCGTCAGGCAGCTGCGGCGCGACCTGCTTCTCGATCAGGGCACCGAGCATCTTGCACGGGCCGCAGTAGGTAGCCCAGAAATCCACCAGGGTCACTCCGTTTTCCACCGCCGCGTCGAATGCGGCATCGGTGATATCCATAATCTCTGCCATAGGATTGTTCTCTCGTCTTGTTGGGTTTAGTGAAATCTCGTCATGTCGGGCGCATCATCACGAATGGATGTTGCCGCGGCTGGGGTGCGTCTTCTTCTTAGCGGTATCGAACTTCAGGAAAGTCGCGAACTTCATCGCCTCGGCCGGGATCTCGGCGCCAGTGGTGTCGGGCATCTCCGAGATCGGCGGGGGCGGCGCCTCGAGATGGCTATGCGCCCGCGGTTTAGGATTCACCAGCTTCCGGAGCGCCGACTTGAAGGCTTCGAGCCCAAGTTCGCCAGGGTAGTCCCGGAGGTCCGCGTACTCTCGAAGTTCCTTCGCGGCACCCTCGCAGCTAAGCGCGATTGGCGTCACACCGGTCTCCTTCACGAAGCGCGCCAGGTTCCGGCGCGCCTCCGCACGGTCCATCTTGTTCGCCACCACGATGAACGGGCGCTGGGGAAGATCGGCGTTGTATTCGGCAATCTCCCTTGACAGCACGCGGTAGTCGTCCCAGGGGCGGCGGTTGTCGGTGCCGGCCATGTCGATCACATACACCAGCACCCGGCTGCGCTCGAGATGCTTGAGGAAGGCAAGCCCCAGCCCCACGCCGCGAGAGGCGCCTTCGATGATTCCGGGCACGTCTGCCATGCGCACCTGCGCCCAGTCGTCGTACTCGATCGTGCCCACGATCGGATTCAGCGTGGTGAAGGGATAGGCGGCCACCTTGGGGGTGGCGCTCGAAAGCGCCGATAGGAGCGAGCTCTTGCCCGCATTGGGGAAGCCCAGCAGCCCCGCGTCGGCAATGGTCTTGAGCTCGAAGCGCAGACGCCGCTCTTCGGCCGCGCCACCGGGGGTGTGCTCGGTGGGTGCCTGGTTGACGGAACTCTTGTAGTGGACGTTGCCGAATCCACCGGCTCCGCCCTTGGCCACGATCACCGTCTGGCCGGCCGCCGTGATGTCCGCCACCACCTCGCCGGTCTCCACGTCTGTGACCAGCGTGCCGCAGGGCACGTCGACCACGAGATCCTTGCCGCGACGGCCGTAGCACTGCCGCCCCGAGCCGGGGACGCCGTTCTCGGCGAAGAGCTTGGGGGCGTAGTAGAAGGCGAGCAGGGAATTGACGTGGGTGGAGGCGCGCAGCACGACGCCGCCGCCACGGCCGCCGTCGCCGCCGTCGGGACCGCCAAAGGCCACCAGCGCCTCGCGGCGGAACGTGGCAGCTCCATCGCCGCCCTTCCCCGACCGCACCAGCACCTCGACCTGGTCTATGAACGTCTTGCTCTTCACCTTGACCTCCCCACTCTTAGTTCCCCGGAAATTCCGCAATCCTATATCACGACCGCCATCTGCCCTAGAAGTCGCTGGAGTCACACACCAGGTTGGCCATGATGTAGTCCTTGCGGTCGGGTGTGTTTGCGCCCATGTAGAACTTGATGGTCTTGTCTAGCTCGGAATCCTCGGTGCAGACCACCGGGGTGAGGCGCATTTCGGGCCCGATGAAGTCCTTGAACTCCTTGGCGTTGAGCTCGCCGAGGCCCTTGAAGCGGGTGATCTCGCAGCCCTTGCCGCACTTGGCGATCGCCTCGACGCGCTCCTCGTCGCTGAAGCAGTAGTACTGCTCCCCGCCCTTCGCCTTCGGGTTGCGGACGCGGAAGAGGGGCGTCTCGAGGATGAACACGCGCTTGTCGATCACCAGCTGCTTGTAGAATCGCATGAAGAAAGTGGTGAGCAGCATCCTGATGTGAAGACCGTCCACATCGGCATCGGTGGCGAAGATGATCTTGCCGTAGCGCAGGTGCTCGAGCGTATCCTCGATGTCCAGGGTCTTGATCAGGTTGAAGAACTCCTCGTTGCGGTAGAGCACGTCCTTGTTGAGCGAACAGGTGTTGAGCGGCTTGCCGCGCAGGAAGAACACGGCCTGCTTCATCGCGTCGCGGGCGTTGCCCAGGGTGCCGCCGGCGGACTTGCCCTCGGTGAGGAAGATCATCGTGTCCTCGCCCTCGTGCCGACCAGTCTTCTTGTCGATCTTGTCCAGCCTGAGGTGGAGCTTGCAGTCCTTCAGCTGCGGCACACGCACGCTCACCGCCTGGCTGCGCTCGCGCGCCTGCTTCTTGATGGTGTTGAGCTGGCTGCGCAGCTTCGAGGTCTCCTCCACCTTGTCCACGAGCTTCTGCGCCTCGGTGGGATTCTTGTGGAAGAGCTCCTCTGCGCGGCGCTTGATCTCCGCCACCAGCTCGGCGCGGATCTCCGCCGAACCGAGCTTGGTCTTCGCCTGCCCCTCGAACACGGGGTCCTGCATTCGGATGGACACCGCGCCGATGATTCCCTCGCGCACGTCGTCGCCGTCGAACTTCTTCTTCGAGAATTCGTTGAGCGCCTTGGTGAGGCCCTCCTTGAACGCGGTGAGGTGCGTGCCGCCCTCGGTAGTGTGCTGGCCGTTGACGAACGAGTAGTACTCCTCCGAGAAGCGGTTGGTATGGGTGAAGACGAACTCGAGCGTCTTCGACCGGAAGTGGAAGGGCTGGTAGATCTTCTCGAACTGCGCCTCGTCGCGGATCAGATCCGCCAGCCCCTCGTCCGAGACGACCTTGGTGCCGTTGAGGTCGAGCGCGAGGCCGGCGTTGAGATACGCGTACATCTTGAGGCGGCGCATCACGTGCTCCTCGCGGAAGCGGAACTTCTTGAAGATGGTGCCGTCGGGCAGGAACTCCACGGCCGTGCCGTTGCGCTCCGATGCCTCCTTGCACTTGCCACGCTTCTTCGACTTCAGCACGCCCTTCTCGAACAGCGCCTCGCTGAATTCCCCGTCGCGCACGCTGCGCACGTAGAAGCGGTCGGAAAGCGCGTTCACCGCCTTGGTGCCCACGCCGTTCATGCCCACGGAGAACTGGAAGCTCTCGGTGTTGAACTTGCCGCCGGTGTTGAGTTCCGAAACGCAGTCCACCACCTTGCCAAGCGGAATGCCGCGCCCGTAGTCGCGCACGCGCACCGCGCCGCTGTTCCAGTCGAGCGTGATCTCGACCTTGCGGCCAAATCCCATTATGAACTCGTCGATCGCGTTGTCGATCACTTCCTTCAACAACACGTAGATGCCATCATCGTAGTCGCCACCATCGCTCGCGCGCCCAATGTACATGCCAAGCCGCAGGCGGATATGTTCCATCGCGCTAAGGTGCTTGATATTGTCGTCGCCGTATTTTACCTCTGCCATCTCTGCTCTTCGCCGTCGTAATGCGTTCTATATTCTCTCTCTTCAAAAAAGGCCTTCCCGCCTTGCGGCGGGAAGACCTTCGGATAAGCAAATCCGAAATGGACTTACTTCTTGGCCTTCGGCGGAACGAGGGCGTCCTTCGCGGCCTTGGCGAGGCGGAACTTCGCCACCTTGCACGCGGGCTTCTTGATCTCGGCACCAGTCTGCGGATTGCGGACCTTGCGGGGACCCTGCTTCTTGATCAGAAGCTTGCCCAGACCGGGAATGACCCAGCCCTTCTCGTTCTGACGGGCGCCTTCATACGCGAGAGCGATGAGCTTCTCGTACACGGCGACAGCCTGCTTCTTGCTGATCTCGCCAGCTTCGGCGAGCGCGGCCATCAGACCGCTCTTGGTGGTGGGGACCAGTTCTTTCTTTGCCATTTTTTCGTTCCTTGTTATGATTGTCGCACGCGGACTTCGCGCACAACACCAATAGAATAACGGTTTTTCGCGAAATTTGCAAGCAGAAAATGCGAAAAAATTAACCCCTACTTGATTTCGTCCTTGTAGGTGTACTCGGCGGTGTTCACACCATAGATGGCGCCATGCCCCATATTCTGCTTCGCAGTCATCGTCTTGGGGCCCTTCAGATTGCGGAAGAGCAGCATTTCACCGGAGGGCGGGCACACGTAGTCGCCAAGCCCGATGCCCATGTAAACTGGGCATTTCACGCGCGTGGCAAGGTTGATCGTATCAATGTAGGCGAGCTCGGGCGTCCAGTCGGGCAGCCATCCGCCCATGCGCTTGAAGTTGGTGCGCCCAGCCAGATCGATCATCCACGGCACGAACGGATGGCACTCGGTGACCGCGGGATCAAGCGCCGCGAGGGCGATGGACTGGAAACCGCCCATCGAACCGCCCTGCACCTTCACGACCTTGCCGTCCCACTGCGGGAGCGTCTTCAGGAACGCGAGCGCACGCACGTCGCGCATGATCATCTTGAACTCGTCGTTGGCCGTCTTAGTCTTGGTGTTGCGCCAGCAGTAGTGCTTCAGCACGTTGGTCTGAAGGTTCGAGTAGTAGCCCTTGTCGGCGCGCGGATTCTCGCCATGGCGGGTTATCGACGCAACCAGCCATCCCTGCTTCACCTCCTTGGCGCTGACGCTAGTGGAGCCGAAGCCATAGCCGGTCACGTGCACCGACATCCGCAATGACTTCGGCGCCGCCTTCTTCGGCCAGGCCACGATGCCGGTGGCGGGTCCCTCGCCCGGCTGCATGTTCACGCGGAAGGCGCGGAACTCGACATCGGCGTCCTTGAGATCACAGGGAAGCAGTTCGCCCTTCATCGGCTCGGAGGCGAGCGTGGCGAGCTGGCCATCCCAGAACGAATCGAAGTCCTGCGGGATGGGCGTGGTGACAATGGAGTTGACGTCGGCGCCGGCACCGCCGTCAAACTGCTCGGTCATACCCTGGAGCGGCTTGCCGTCCGATCCCAGCACCTTCACCACGAGACGCACGAAGCCGGGCTTGTCGGTCTTGGTCCTGACGACCAGCGGGCTGTCGCTCGTGGCCTCGCCCTTCTCCACCACACCGTCGTCGCCGGTGCGCGTCCACCTGAGCTTGCGCCCCTTCACGGGCGCGTTCTTCGCATCGCGGTCCACCAGCGTGACCTTGAACGTCATCGTCTCGCCCGCCTTGTACAGAAGCGGGTTGCGGTCGGTGGTGCCGGTGAACGTAAGGTTCTCGCCATGGCAATAGCAGACCAGGGCAAGCGCCGGAACCACCATCATGATCTTCTTCATCGGTCTATCTCCTTTGTTGATTTGAAAACTTCGAAACCAGAAGCTCATTTCAGGTTTATCGCCTCCACCCGATCAACCAGATTCGAACAGCTCTCGAGCGAATGGGCGCCGCCGATAACGCATACGGATGCGTCGCGGACGGATGCGTCAAGCATGTCCGCAATGCGCCCGAAATCCGCCTTCTCCGTCGCCAGCACTTCGCCCCGAAGTCGCTGCACCGTCTCCCATGTCTCGCCGATCGCGTGCAGCGACTGCGCCTTGGCGACCTTGGTCGATGGCTTCATGCACAGGTCGACGTCGGCAATCGTGCCAACCACATAGCGGTCGATCGTCTCGTTGCCGGCGGCGAAGCGGCGCAAGGCCGCCCCTGCGCCGTCATAGACGCCGAGCGAACGGGCGGGCTGCGGGTCGCGCCAGGAAAGGAATCCAATGTCGCCGCTGCCGCCAAGGCGCAGGCCGCCTCCGTAGGCGCCGCCCTTGACGCGGATCTCGTCCCAGAAATATGCCAGCGAGAGATAGCGGGCAGCCACGCGGGCCTGGCCGGGAAGCGCCTGGCCGGCCCAGCCGCCACGGGCGGCATACGACGTCTCGCCGGCGATGGCGAATCCCTCGCGGCGGCGCGGCGGCGGCGTGCGCACCACCGGGGCGCCACGGGGATCCTCCGGCAGACACGCCACCAGCTCGGCGGCACTGGCACCGGACAGATTGTCGGAAAGGTACACCGTCAGGCGCGAGCGCGAGAACACCTTCGCCGCCAGTGCCGCGAGACGCGCGAGCTCGCCCCCGGCATCGCGGGAGAACGCATCGTCCACCGCCTGCGTGCGGCGAAGCGCCGCCAGGCCGCTAAAGACGTCCTCCACCGCCCCTCTGGCCGAGAACGGGGCGGCGGCGTGATGCCGCGCCATCACGCGGCCGGCGATTGAAGCGGCCCGCCGCTCCAGCTCCAGACGGCGCTGCCTCACCAGATCGCCTGCCGCCTTCGCGTCGTCGAAGCGGGTGCGCAGCAGGATCTCGGGCACCAGCTTCACCGCCTCGCCCCACTTGGAGTCCAGCCCAGCCACCACCACGGAAAACACGCAGACCGCAGTGCGCTCGTCGCCATCGGGGGCATAGACGCCAGGGGTGGCGGTAAGATTGCCCAGCCCGGCGTCGACCGCGTTGTGCAGTTCGAGCACGGAATGGTCCTTCGTCGCGAGATCGCCGAGCAGACATCCCAGAATCGGCAGATCGGCAAGCTCACCGTCGGAAAGATCGTCAACCGCAAAGGAGAGCCGCAGATGGTACACACCCTGAGCGCCCGCCGCCACGCGCACCGTGTGTACGCCGGACGAATTGTCGACCGTCCACGTCAGATCCTTGCCCCGCTTCGGGATCGAAGCGCGAGGCAGCACCGGCAACTTCGCCATATCCTCCGGGGTGTCAACCTTGGCGCGGAAGGCGTCGAGCGCGGCCGTTTCCGCTGCAAGACGCTTGCGCGTGGCGGCATCCCAGCCGGACGCGATCCTCTCGCGCTCGGCACGATCCGCCTCCGCCTCCTCGGCAATAAGCGTCTCCGACGGTACGAGCGTGACCTGGGCGCGGTGGGCATTGTCCAGCAGCGTGCGCCGCAGGAACTTCTCGAATCCGCCGGCGGGAATCTGGGCGCGGAGGTTGGCGAACAGCTCCTTCGTGCGGAAGGCGTCGGCGGGATCGCCGCCATAGAGCCACTGGTCGAGCGCCTCGCCCATGAAGTCTACGCCCGTGGTCGCGCTACCGCCGGAGAAATGCTCGCGGACGTTGAACTCCTTTCGGTCGAGCACGGCGGCGAGCCGCACATGGTCCAGCCCTTTGTTCGCGAGCTCCTCCAGCACATTGCGCATTACCGCGCGCAGTTCGTCCACCTTCCCGTCGCGAACGTTCTTCGCGAGGACACAGGCGGAAAGCTGGCGCCAGGAGAAGAACATGCCATTGACGTCCTCGGCGAGGCCGCGTTCAAGCACCGCCTTCTTGAGCGGCGACTCGTTGGAGCCGACAATCACGTCCATCAGAACCTGCATCTGCAGCGCGGAAAGACAGTCGGAGAAGTCGCCGAACGTCCAGCCTTCAACCAGCATGGTGCGGTTGGCGGTCTGCTCGTCCTTCCCCAGGGCGAAGCGAACCGTCTTCTCGGCGGAGACTGGCTTCTGCGCCGGGATCGGGGCGCCGGGATCCACGCGATCGTAGCGGACAAAGTAGCCGTCCAGCATCGCAAGCGTGGCGTCGAGGTCCACGCGCCCGTCAAGGAAGACGCGGGCATTGGTGGGATGGTAGTGGCGGCGGTAGAACGCCTGGTACTGTTCAAACGTGAGATTGGGGATCGCGGATGGCTTGCCCCCGGAATCGTGGTGATAGACGGTGTCGGGGTAGAGCACGCGGCAGAGCTCGCGGAAGGCAACCGATTCGGGGTTCGCGTACACGCCCTTCATCTCGTTGTAGACGACGCCGTTGCGCACCGGCACCTTGTCGTTCACCTTCTCCCAGTGCCATCCCTCCTGCCGGAAGGCCTCGGGAGTGCGCACGCTGAGGGGATCGAAGACGGCGTCGAGGTAGACCGACGCCAGATTCGCGAAGTCGATCCGGTTGCGCGACGAGACCGGATACACCGTCTGGTCCTTTGACGTGTAGGCGTTGAGAAAAGTCTGGAGCGAACTCTTGAGCAGATCGACGAACGGCTCCTTTACGGGGTACTTCCCCGATCCGCAGAGAACCGAATGCTCCATGATATGCGCGACGCCCGTGTCGTCCTCCGGCAGGGTGCGGAACGAAATGCCGAAGGTCATGTTCTCGTCGTCGCGGTCAAGCCACGCGAGTTCGGTGCCGGTCTTCTCGTAGACCATTCTCACCAGTCGACCGTGCACCTCAGGAAGATCGGCGACGGACTTCACGGTGAAACCGTGCAGCCCGTCGCCAATTCCGAGGGCCGATGCCGTCACGGATGCTCCTGCCGCCAGGGCGGAGACTATGCAGACATTGCCCTTCATCTGTGGTTTCTCCTATTCCTATGGGACGAGGAACTTGGCCGTGAGCGCGGCGGCCTTGGTCTTCACCTTCGCCTGAACCTTCACATTCGTGATGTCGTCGAGCACGTCGGCAATCCAACCACCGATCTTCGCCGCCTCCTTCTCCTTCATGCCGCGGGTGGTGATGGACGCAGTGCCCACGCGAATGCCGGAGGTCTTGAACGGGCTTTCGGTGTCGTACGGAATCGTGTTCTTGTTCACGACAATGCCGGCCGCGTCGAGCGCCGCCGCCGCATCCTTGCCGGTGATGCCCTTCGAGGTCTTGACGTCGATGAGGAAAAGGTGATTGTCGGTGCCGCCGGAGACGATGCGGTAGCCGCGGTCCTTCACCGCCTTGCACATCGCCTTGCAGTTCTGGACGATCTGCTGGGCATAGCCCTTCTTCGCGGGGGTCATCCACTCGCGGAACAGAATCGCCTTCGCGGCGATGATGTTCTCGAGCGGACCACCCTGCATGCCAGGGAACACCGCGCTATCGAGAGCCTTGGCCCACTTCTCCTTGCAGAGCACCATGCCGCCGCGCGGGCCACCAAGAGTCTTGTGCGTAGTGGTGGTGACGAAGTCGGCATACGGAACGGGGCTGGGATGCGCGCCACCGGCGACGAGACCGGCGATGTGGGCCATGTCGACGAGCATGATGCAGCCCACCTTGTCGCAGATCTGGCGGATGCGCCTGAAGTCGATCGTGCGCGGATAGGCGGAGGCACCGGTAAGAAGGATCTGGGGCTTGACCTCCATCGCCTGCTTCTCGATGGCGTCGTAGTCAAGACGCTCAGTCTTCCGGTCGACGGTATAGGGCACGATGTTGTAGATCTTGCCCGAGAAGTTGACGGGCGAGCCGTGAGAGAGATGGCCGCCCTGGGCGAGCGAAAGGGACATGATCGTGTCGCCGGGCTTGATGCAGGCGAAGTAGACCGCCATGTTCGCCGCCGAGCCGCAGTGTGGCTGCACATTGGCATGATCGGCCCCGAAGAGCTTGCAGGCACGCTGGCGGGCGAGCTCCTCGGCGGAGTCCACCGGCAGACAGCCCGAATACCAGCGCTTCCCCGGATAGCCCTCGGCATACTTGTTCATCAGCACCGAACCGGCGGCCATGCGCACGGCGCGGCTTGAGGTGTTCTCGGAGGCAATGAGGTTGATCTCGGTGTCCTCCTGCACCACCTGCGCCTTGATCGAGGCGTAGATTTCGGGATCGGCCTTTGCGAGATAGGAGAAGTCGCTCAGGCGCTTCGCGCGCTCGAGCTTGGCGCGACGGCGCGCGTGGCGGGCGGCGTTGTCGATCTTCGTGGCGACAAAGCGCTTGAGGACCTTTACCGCGTCGGCCGGCTTCGTGCGGTCCTGCCCGAGGCAGAGCACGTTCGCGCCATTGTGGGCGCGGGCGAGCGTGGCGTCCTTCTCGTCGCGGCAGAGCGCCGCGCGCACGTTCTGGAAGCGGTTGGCGCTCATCGTCACGCCCATGCCGGTGGTGCATACGAGAACACCGAAGTCAACCTCGCCAAGGGAGACCGCCTCGGCCACGGCATCGGCATAGTCGGGATAATCGCAAGAATCCGCCGTCTGCGTTCCCTTGTCAATAAACTCCGCTCCCTTGAAACGGGCGACAATCGCCTGCTTGAGCTGGAATCCGCCGTGATCGGCACCGATGGCAATCTTCATAGTTTAGTCCTTGATTTGAATTGGAAATTGTCAGGATATTATACCAAAAAATGCCCTGCAGGGCAATAACTTAAACACGACGGAAGATCAGCGAGGTGTTCACCCCTCCGAAGGCGAAATTGTCGCTCATTGCGTATTCAGCGTCGATGCGGCGCCCCTCGCCGACAATGTAATCGAGTTCCGCGCAGGCTGTATCCCGCTTGACCAGATTGAGCGTGGGCGGGTACCAGCCGGTTTCGAGCGACTTCACCAGCATGGCGGCCTCAAGCGATCCACAGGCCCCCAGAGTGTGGCCAGTATAGCTTTTGATCGAGGATATCGGCACCGCGCGGCCGAACACCGCGCGCGTCGCCATCGTCTCGGCGATGTCGCCCGCCATCGTGGCAGTGCCATGCGCGCTAACATAGCCGATCGCCGAGGCGTCGAGCGAGGCGTCAGCCAGTGCCCCCGCCAGCGCAGCGCCCATCGTCTCCTGATTGGGATTGGTCACGTGGGTACCATCCGTGGTCTCGCAGAATCCCACAACCTCGGCCAGGATCCTGGCCCCGCGTGCCCTGGCGTGCTCAAGCTCCTCCAGCACGAACGTGCAGGCACCCTCGCCCACCACCAGACCGTCCCGCGCCGAGTCGAACGGCGCCGGTGAACGCCCTGGCTCGTCATTGCGGGTAGAGGTGGCGTAGAGGACGTCGAACACCGCAACCTGCGCCGCGTTGAACTCCTCGGCACCACCGGCGATCATGATGTCCTGCACCCCCCAGCGAATGAGCTCGGCCGCATTGCCGATGGCGAGCGATCCGCTCGTGCAGGCAGTCCCCGTGGGCACAAGGCGACCGTGGGTGTGGAAATGCACTGAAAGGTTGCAGGCCGTCGTCTGCGGCATCAGCTTGATGTAGGTGCCGCTGGTCACCCCCACCACCTCGTTCGTCTTCAGCATCGAATAGAAGTCGAGCATCGGCTGAATCGATCCCGAACACGAGCCATACGCGACCCCGGCGCGGCCATTCGAAAGCTCCGCCTCGTCCAGACTCGCCTGGGCAACCGCCTGTTCGGTGGCGGCCAGCGCGTACATCGAGACGACGCCCATCGTGCGCGTCGTCTTGCGCGTCCAGTGGGTGGGAGGGGTGAATTCGAGCGGGCACCCCAGGCGCGTGTTCAACCCCCGGTACGCGTCAAGCTCCTCCAGGTGGCGCACGCAGTTCTCGTAGCGTCCGAGGCGCGCGAACGCGCTCTCCACGTCATTGCCAAGGGCGCTGATCACGCCCATACCTGTAACGACCACCCTTCTCCTCACCTGAGCTGCTCCTTCAGAAACGATTTCATGTCTGGCGGACGATAGGCGTTCAGGGTGGCTGATGCCACCACCCTCCCCGCCTCGTCCTCAATTCTGCATTCAAATGCCGCCGCATCGGCATCGACAAATGTCGTCTCCGATGTCACCATGTACCTGTGCCCGGCCTCGAAGGCATCAATCCCCAGCTCGAGCCGCCGGGTCCCCAGCAGCAACCCCGATCGCACCGCACCAGTCACCCCGGAAAGACGGTCGCTGCAGCCGGCTAGCAAACCGGCGGTCTGGGCCATGTACTCGATTGCCACGAAATTCGGCACGCGTCCGTCCTCGCAGAACGGACTTGACTCGGTCACGTGCACCTCCGCCGTAACGCGGTGGGCGGCCGGATCAAAATCGCGCAGAGCGTCCACTAGAATCATCGGCGGACGGTGCGGTAGCAGATTCTCGATGCTCCACGGCACCTTCATCTCGCCCCACCCCCCGGCACCAACGCCACGCAGGCATTGGAACCACCGAAGGCGAACGAGTTGGAAAGCGCGGCGCCACGAACATAGCCGCCCTCCATCAACAGCCAGCAGATCGCCGCCTCGACCGCACCCGCGGCACCGAGGCAGTGTCCGGTAAGATTCTTCGTCGACTCAATCAACGGCCGCTCCGGCAGCGTCCACGCCCCCTCTGTATCCGATGGGGGAATCGAGAATATTCGCGACACCGCCCTCATCTCCATCGCATCGTTGGCAATGGTGCCGGTGCCATGCAGGTTCACATACCCCACGTCTTCGACGCGAATTCCCGCCGCCGCCATCGCCGCGCGCATTGCGGCCTCCGCACCGCATCCTTCGGGATCAGGCGCGGTGGAATGATAGGCGTCGCTCGTCTCGCCCACGCCACCAAGCTCGACTTCGCCCTCGCCGCGCTCCAGCGTGAACAACGCCACGCCCTCGCCCAGGTTGATGCCGTCGCGGTCGGGGGAAAGCGGACGGCACAGCCCGCTCGAAAGCGCGCCGAGCGAGTGAAAGCCATTCAGCGCAAAACGGCACTTCGCATCGACGCCACCGACAATCGCCACATCGACGACCCCCATCTCCATCAGGCGCCGGGCGGACGAAAACGCCTTTGTTCCTGAACTACATGCCGTGGACACGGTCCAGACCGGGCCAGTCACCCCGGTCTCACTGGCGAGAAATTCCGCGGGGACACCCAACTCGAGATGGGCATAGGTCATTGCTCCCGGCCCAGCGCCGTCCAGACGCCGGTCGTAGCCGCGCTGAGCCTCGTCGACACCGGTGTTGGAAGACCCGAGCACAATCGCCACGCGATCGCGTCCGTAACGGCCCAGCACCCCTTCAACGGCGGCACGAAAACCATCGAGTGCCAACCGGAGCAGCCGGTTCGCCCGAATTGCGTATTCTCCACCGTCGAGCGTTGGCAGATCGCCCGGCACCATCCCGAAGAGAACGGTCCGCCCGGGGATTTCACCCTCGAGCGGAACCATACCCGCGGTTGATCGCGAGCGGAGATTCGCCAGCACCTCAGCGTTGCTGCGCCCCAGAGCGCAGGCGCAGGAGAGATTGGCAAGGTGGAACTTCACCAAATCTCAGCGAGGTCCCTTGCCACCATTCGGCCCAGGGCCCTTGCCGCCCTTCGGCGCAGGCCCCTTCTTCACGGCGACGGGCGCGGGCTTCTTCGGCGCAGGCCCGCCATGGACACCGTGGCCACCCTTTGGGCCGCCATGGACGCCGGGAGCAGGACGCGGCGGGGGCGGCGGAGGAGGCAGCGGCCTCATTCCGGTGCCGTTGCAAATGTGGCACTTCTTGGCCCAGCCGTACCAGGTACGGTTAAAGCCGTCGCCATCGCACTTGCTGCACCAGGTCATTCCCGGCGGCAGGACGCGCCCATGACGATGATGGGGCGGCGGCGGAGCGTTGGCAAAGGCCGCAAAGGCCCCGAAGGCAATCGCCGCGGCAAGCAGGGAAAGCATTTGACGTCTTGTCATTTTCTTGTTCCTTTCAATGTTTCACTTGAGCAGAGCGGCCACGGCGGCACCGATCATCGGCGCGTCGTCGGGGCACACGGTGAGCTCGAACGAGATATTGCGCGGGCCGAGCATGGCGTCCAGCTCCTTGCGCACGATCTCGGGGAATTTCACGACGCGCGTCTTGTAGTAGGTGGAGCCGTCGATGCACACGCAGACGGGCGCGGAAGGATCGGTGCCGCCGCCAGTCTTGACGATGAAGGCACCGAGGTGGATCGCCGTGAGGATCGCCGCGCGCTCGAAGACGGGCGTGGCAAGACGACGGGCCATGGCACGGTCAACCTCGTCCGTGAAGACCTTGTCGAGCGGATTTTCCTTGCCCTCTTCGTGATGATCGGCACAGAAATTGTCGAGGTCGTAGCTCTCGAGCGCGGTCAGCTTCTGCACCTCGGCGCTGGCGGCCTCGGTGAAGAACCCGGCCTTGGCGGCAGCCTTGAACACCTCGAGGCCAATGCGGCCGAGATAGGCGCCGGCAATCATCTTCTCGAAGCGCTGCGAACCACAGTCGGACGTCTTGGCGTCCATGGCCGCGTCGAAGGCACTCTGCGGAATCTTGTTGAAGCCGCCGCTCTCGGTGTTGATGGCCATCGATCCCTCGGGCGCATTGGGCAGCTTGCCGATGTTGGAGTTGCGCTCGATGTACGCGACGTTGGTGCCGGTGCCGAGAATGAAGCCGATGTAGGCGGAGAACTTCTGGCCGGGCTTTTCGGTGGCCTTGCCGGCAAGCAGCGTGGCGACGGTGTCGTTCACCACCTGGATCTTCGACGGCTTGGGGTCAAGACGCTTCATCAGCTCGGCGCCCACCCACTGGCCGACGATCGCCGGGGCCTGGATCTGCTTGGTCCACACAATGAGCTTCGCGTCGCCCTCGGCGGACGCCTCGGCGGGATAGGAGAAGCAGAAGCCAACTGCGGGATCCTTGGCGAAGGGAGCGCAGCGTCTGATGTGGCCCGTGAGAACCGAATAGAAGTCCTCTTCCGAAACGAAGCTCTTAGCACCGGGCATCTCGCCCTTCTCCTTGTGCTCGATGGCGATGGGGCCGCCATCGGAAGGAATGCTGACCGTGGCGCCACGCAGATTTGTGCCGCCGGCATCGAGGACGGTGACGGGCGTGTCCTTCTTGATCTCGCCATACGGCGAAGTGTAGGTGGGGATCATCTTGAGGGACGACGGCTGACCGGCAAGACCGGCCTCCATCTCCTTCTGGAAAGCGGAGATCAGCGCCGCGCGATCTAGGGACGCGGTCGCAAGGCCGTTTGCTTCAAGAAACTCTTCGGGTGTGGGCATTTTTACAGATCCTTTCTTTGTGAATGCAACTATCATACCATAAAAATCACCGCGGTGCAAGCGTTTTAACGCCTACAGCTTGGAGCGGTTGATGAAGTAGACGGCGCCGACCATACAGAGGAACGCCCACACGTAGT
Source organism: Kiritimatiellia bacterium (assembly GCA_045600365.1). Classification (GTDB taxonomy): domain Bacteria; phylum Verrucomicrobiota; class Kiritimatiellia; order RFP12; family UBA1067; genus RUG572. The sequence continues at coordinate 19,430 of JAZRXT010000074.1, forward strand.
CCCAGCGCCATTTCTCGCCGATGAAGAACATTGCGAACGGGATGAACACGCAGACGGTGATCACCTCCTGGATGATCTTCAGCTGCGGCACGGAAAGTCCGCTCGACGCGCCAATCCGATTAGCGGGAATCATGATGCTATACTCGAAGAACGCGATTCCCCAGCTGATGAGGACAATCAAGAACGTGGGCCAGAATCCGCTTTTGGTTTCGTTGACCCCGCCCTTGAGATGCCAGTACCAGGCGAAGGTCATCGCCATATTGCTTATGACCAGCATCGCAATCGTGACTACGATTCCTGTTGCTCGAGACATAGAAGATTAAGTGGTTAGATTGTCAAATGGTTAAATCGGCGTGGGGCTAGAAGCGGGGGAGCTTGGCGAGGGAATCTTCGCGGCCACCTTCTCGGTTGCGCAGACGCCAGATGGTGCCATGTTCCTCGCGCAGGAAACGCAGACGGCGCTCGTCGCGACGGTTGCAGGCGGCATCGACCAGATTGGCCGCATGGACTATCTCCTGCGCCCAGATGTTGGGATATGCCCCACCGGCGTACTTCGACGCCTCATGGCGGCACCCTTCCGCGATGGCGGAGATTTCGGAAAGCACGGTGTCGGTAAGGCCCGGATGGCGCGAATAGCCGCGGTCGTTGGCCAGGATACGGAAGAGTTCGCTGGCATTGTCGCGCAAAGCGCCGCCGCGCAGATAGAGCGTGCCGAGGCGCAGCAGCGTGCCGCCGAGCGGCACCCCCATCACGCCATTCAGCGCGTCCTCAAGATCCATCTTCGCCGCCGACGCCCCATTGAAGGCGAACTCGCCGCCAAGAATGAGCCCCGGGAGCGATATCGCAAGCGGCTGCCAGTGTCCGCCGTCGCCCCAGTCGGTAACCATGTAGCCACTGGCCCCGTGGTGGCGTCCGGCCTGTTCGGCCGCAGCGAGATTCTCGCGCATGTTCTCGACCCTGCCGGCCAGCGAGTTCCAGGCGCTGGTTCCGGGGCATACGTAGAATTCGAGCCCGGCGGCGGCGAACTTCGCCGCCTGCTCCTCGAAGGGATGGTTCGCCTCATAGCCCCAGTCAAGGGCGATCAGGTCCTTCGGCAGCTCCGGCACCAGCTCTGGATGGCGCAGGATGACATCCCCCCAGAACATGGCGCGGCGCCCGCGTTCGCGCGCGAGCGCAGCCACCTTGACGAGGAACTCGAGATACACCCTTCCCTCGCCGCGCTCCTTCACCGCCGACTCGCTACGGCCCCTGCCGAGCAGGTCAAAGGTCTCGTCGCACCCGATGTTGAAGAGCTTCGAGTTGAAATTGGGCAGCAGCTCGTCGAAGAGTCCGCGCAGGAACTCAATGCTCGCCGGATCGGTTGGGCAGAGCGTCGTGGGCTTCTTCGTGAATCCGCCCCACGGCAGTGGCGCGCCGCCACCTGGCAATTCGGCGAGATGCGCGTACTCCGGCAGAACGAGCCAGCGCTCGAGGTGGCCGAACGAGTTCTGGTTCGGCACCAGCTCGATGCCGCGCATCTCGCAATAGGCATCCAGCTCGCGGATTTCGGCGGGCGTGTATGGATCCGCCTTCGCCCATACCGCACGGTGGGTGGAATAGGCGAAGGTGTGCTCGATGTAGAGCTGGAACTGGTTGTAGTTGAACTTTGCCAGCAGATCGACGATCAGCTTCAAGGTCCCGAGGGTCGGGACCTTGTCGCGGCTGACGTCAAGCATGTACGCACGATGTCGGAACATTTTCTAGCGCTGCACTCTGGCATTGCCGGCGTGGACATCCCACACCTGCTTCTCGTCCGCAGGCGAGGCGTAGTCGTTGAGCGAGGAGGCGGCCATCACGCCCGAGGCCCAGCCGAAGGCGGCGCACTTGCCGCCATCCCAGCCCTTGAGCACGCCATACAGAAGACCGCCGGTGAAGCCATCGCCGCCGCCAATGCGGTCCAGGACGTCGATGTCGCGGGGCTCCTCGACATACCACTTGCCGTCGGCGCGCACGATTGCGCCCCAGAGGTGGTGGTTGGCGGAAATCACCTGGCGCAGCGTGGTGGCGTACATCTTGGCGTTGGGATACTTCTTGGCCACCTTCTCGATCATCTCCTTGAAGGATTCGATCTTCGAGCCGAGGTCCTTGCCGCCCGCCTCAGGTCCCTTGAAGCCAAGGCAGAGCTGGAAATCCTCCTCGTTGCCGACGAGAATGTCGGCCACCGAGGCAATGCCGTGGAACGCCTTGCGCAGTTCGGCTTCGCGTCCCTTCCAGAAGGTGGCGCGGTAGTTGAGATCGAACGAGACCAGCGTGCCGTACTTCTTGGCCGCCTTCGCGAGCGCCAGGCAGCACTTGGTGGTCTCGGGGCTCATTGCCGCGATGAGTCCGGAAAGATGGAGAATGCCCACGCCATCCTTCCCGAAGACGGTGGCACTGTCGTAGTCCTTTGCATCGTGCGTACGCCCGATTTCGCCGGCGCGGTCGTTCCACACGCGGGGGGCCGGCAGACCGAAACCGGAATCGGCGATGTTGAACTGATGGCGATACCCCCACGGCCCGCCCTGGGCGATGTCGGGGCCGACGTAGGCGATGTTGCGGGCGCCGAGCTGCGCCTTGATGAACGCGGCCATCGGGCTACCCGACACGAAGCGGGTCATCACCAGGCACTCGGGTCCGAGCGAGCTGGTGACATTGAGCACGTTCGTCTCGGCACTCGTCGCCTGCAGCAGAAAGCGGTTCGACTCCTGCACCGCCATGCGGTTTTCGGGCGTGATTCTAAGTCCCATCGAGGACACACACGCCACTGCGTAGCGAGGATTCTTCTTGATTTTCATTACGTTCCCTCCTTTTGATCTTTAATCCAATCAGTTCTTTGATTCCAATCGTTCCATTTCGACCAGCGTCTCGAAGCGCGCGGTGCGCGGGAAGAGGTCGAAGAGCATCACCTTGCTGATGGCGTAGCCACGCAGAAGCGAGGCGAGATCGCGAGTTAGCGTGGCGGGGTCGCAGGAAACGTAGAAGAGGCGCTTGGCGCCGCGCTTCGCCAGCCACCCGGGCACGTTCGGCTCCATGCCGCCGCGCGGGGGATCCACGATCACCGTATGGCGCGAGCCGATCTTGATGCGCCCAACGCTGGCACCGACGCGCTCGCAGAAGAAGTTGGCGGCGAGGCCAGCCGCCTCCGCATTCCGCTTGGCGCAGGCAATGGCGCCATGCACCGACTCGACTCCAACGAGGCGGGCCTCAATGCCCCTGGCCCTGGCGGCCGTCAGGCACGCAAGCCCGAACACGCCCACTCCGCAGTAGAGATCGAGCAGATTCGGCGCTTCCTCCGCGCCGGCGAGATAGGCGTTCTTCACCGCCTTCACGAGGCGGTCGGACATTCCGGGATTGATCTGGAAGAACCCATCGGCGAACACGCGGTAGCGGCTGCCGTCAACGGTCTCGTGCAGTTCAAGCCCGGTCGGGGGATTCCCCAGCCACCATTTGACGCCATCCACGCCAGTCCAGCGCACGGTCACGTTGTCCGCCGCCTTCGCGCTCGCCCTCACGCTCCTTGCGCCCTGGGTAAGCAGCGCCAGCACGCCGCTGCGGATGGAGGCGAGCTCAGAGTTGATCTCGGGCCGAACCAGTGGATCATTCACAATGTCCTCCACCTCGTGCGAGGGTTCGGCGCGATAGCCGATCATCCAGCGCCCGGAACGCCTCTCGACATGGTAGACGGCCTTGTTGCGATAGTGGAGTGGAGTATCGGCACCGACAACTTCGAGCGGCACGACGGAATGCGCCGCCTTCCAGAGGAAGTTCTCCAGCTGGTCCTGCTTGCACCGCAGCTCGGCGGCGTAGGAGACGGCGGCATACGCCATGCCGGGGACGACCGTCCCCGGGTCGGCCAGGCGATCTGGGGAGGCTTCGAGCACCTCCACCAGGCGCGCGCGCACGAAGTTCCTCTTCTGCTCGAAGATGTCCGCCTTCACCTTCTCGCCGGGAAAGGCGCCGGCAACGAAGCAGACCCGCCCGTCGCCAAGCCGGCCGAGCCCATCGCCGCCATAGACAGACTTCTCAATGTCAATGGTTACAGTCATAGGATCACTTGGAGAACATGAACTCCACCACGTCGCCGTCCTGCATCTCGTAGTCGCGTCCTTCCGGACGCAGCGTGCCGGCGGCACGGGCTCCGGACTCGCCGCCGTACTTGACATAGTCGTCGTACGCGATGACCTGGGCGCGGATGAAGCCCTTCTCGAAGTCGGTATGGATCACGCCCGCGCACTGGGGTGCCTTCCATCCCTTGCGGAAGGTCCAGGCCCTCGCCTCCTTGGGTCCGGCGGTGAGGAAGCTAGCAAGCCCCAGCGTGCTGTAGGCGAGCTTGATCGTGCGGTCAAGCGAACTCTCCGCGAGCCCGTAGCTGGTGAGGAACTCCTTCGCCTCCTCTTCGCTGAGCCCGGCGAGATCGGCCTCCATCTGGGCGCAGATCGTCACCATCTCGCAACCCTGGGCGGCGGCATAGTCCGCCAGCGCCGCCACGTGCCGGTTGGCGGAGGGATCGGCAAGGTCGTCCTCCGACACATTGGCGCAGTAGATGGTCTTCTTGTCGGTGAGGAAGTGCAGATCGCGCAGCACGGGCAGGATCGGATCGCCCTCCGCGCGCGGGAACGACCGCACCGGCCTGCCTTCTCCCAGATGGGCCAGCAGCGCGGTCATGGCTTCGAATTCCGGGCGCTTCTTCGGATCGCTCTTCGCCTCGTTGCGGGTCTTGTCGCAGCGCTTCTGCAGCTGCTCCATGTCGGCGAGGACGAGCTCCGTCTCGATCACCTCGGCGTCGCCCACGGGATCGATCGGCGAGGACTTGTTGCCGCCCTCCTGGACGTGGATGATGTCGTCGTTCTCGAAGCAGCGCACCACATGGAGGATCGCATCGCACTCGCGGATGTTGGCCAGGAACTTGTTGCCCAGGCCCTCGCCCTTCGACGCGCCCTTGACGAGACCGGCGATGTCGGGGAACTCGACCGTGGCGCGGATTATCTGCTGCGGGTGGACGATTTCAGCCAGCTTTTCCAGCCGCTGGTCGGACACCTCCACTATGGCCGAATTCGGCTCGATGGTGCAGAACGGATAATTCTCCGCCGCCGCCTGCTGGCGCTTGGTAAGAGCGTTGAAAAGCGTGGACTTGCCGACATTCGGAAGTCCCACGATACCTACTGACAGACCCATTTCAGTTCCTTCTTTCTACAGATTTAAAAATTGCATGAAGTCGGTCACCGCAGCAGCGGCGCACCCTCGAGCGATTTGAACACGCGCAGTTCGCCGGGGACGAGCGAGAACTCGTGTTCACGGCCGGCAAAGAAACCATCGATCCGATCGCCGGAAATCGCATCGTACGTATATTCGGGAATCTCCAGCGACACGCGCTCTGCACCATCGCCAACATTGACGAGGTAGAACCAGCTGCGTCCGCCCCAGTTTGCCTGGCGCACGCGAACGCCGCCGCGCTTCGCCACCGACGAGAAGCGAATGCCGGGGAGCGCACGGTAGGCACGGATGAACGCCGCTAGTTCACTGCGCTCCTTCGCTGCGGACGGCACCAGGGCGAGCCGCAGCTCGCACGAATCGTCCGCGTCAAGCTGCCTTGCCAGATCTAGCTCCGTCCTTCCCCCTTCCCGCACGTCGCCCCGGCGCAGCGTCAGCCCACTCTCGGCAAACTTCACCCGCCAGGCACCGACGAAACCCGGCTCCTCGGGGAAGACAAGACCGTTCACGCCGGCGCGCAGCATGTCGGCGGCGGCGCTTTCGATCACGTCAATGGGCACTGCATCCCCATCACGGGGAACACTTGTGGACCCCACGCAGAAGATCCGCCGCGGTGACTTGTCGCTCACCTTCGGCATATCCCGGCGGCGCGAGGAGAAGAGATCGCGCCAGAAGCGGCCGATGTCGTTCTCCGCGGCCGAAGGAAGCACCAACTCCATCGCCTCGCCCTTCGCAATGTGGGCATTGCCGCACCTAAGCACGGTGAACGGCGCCTGTCCACAGCACCCGCCCCGCCCGTCAACGGCGAGAAAATACCGCCCGGCAGGAAGAACAAAGGAAAGCTTCGCCTTCTTCCGCGACGGCGCAACGCGATAGGTGCACACCGTCGCCCCCGCCGCATCGCGAATGCAGTATTTCATCTGCGAGAGATCGTCATCCGAAGGAGAGGTGGCGGTGGCCACCATCTCCTCCAGCCGGTCGGCGATGGCATAGTCGGCATCGATTCTGATCTCCACCGAGGCCGCCTGCACTCCGGCGGTGGCGAAGAGTGCCAATGTTAGGAGCTTCACCATCGTTCTCAGGAGACGACGAATCCGCGATCGGCAAGGAAGCGCTTGAGTTCCGGGATGGCGATGAGCTTGAAGTGGAACACGCTGGCGCCAAGAAGCACCGTGGCGCCGGCCTCGGCGGCCTCGGCGAAGTGCTCCATCGTGCCGGCACCGCCAGAGGCGACCACGTCGGCGTCGGTCACAGCACGGATCTGGCGGATAAGCGGCAGATCGAAGCCGGTACGCGCGCCGTCGGTGGACTTCGAGGTGGGAAGAATGCAGCCTGGACCGAAATCCGCCACCTTCTTCGCCCACTCAAGCGCGTCCGCGCCAGTCGCAGTGCGACCACCATCGATGAACACCTCGTAGCCGGACGGCATGGCGGCGTTCTGCGCCACGTCGATCGCCACGGTCACCTTCGAGGCCCCGAAGGCGCGAATCATCTCGCCGATCATCTCCGGCTTGCGGAAGACTGCGGACGAAGTGGAGATCTTGTCCGCCCCGGCCTTCAGAACGGCCTCGGCGGCCTGGCAGGACGAAATGCCGCCGCCCATGGTGAACGGAACGCTCTTCGCCTCCGCCACCTTGCGCACCACGTCAAGCATGGTGGCGCGGCTCTCGACCGTGGCGGTGATGTCGAGCATCGCGATTTCGTCCGCTCCTGCGGCGCAGTACGCTCGGCAGCACTCCACGGGGTCGCCGGCATCCTTGATGTCGACGAAATTCACTCCCTTGACGACACGACCGTTCATCATGTCGAGGCAGGGCATAATAACTAATGGTTTGCTCATTTTGTGCTAGGCTCCTTTTTGAGTCTTTGGATTTGCAATGCTATAGGGTCTTGAGGAAGGCAATGAGTGCGGCGCGGTCTTCACCCTCGACATCGCCGCCCTTCATCCTCGCCAGCACCGTGCCGATTTCGGAGGCGGAGCCATCCGAAAGCCAGGCGGTGCGGTCGAAGAGCCCGCGCAGCTTGGGGACCTTGCATCCGTCCACCACTTTGGTGGCGCCGAGCGCCGGTCCCTCGTGGCACTCGAGGCAGCGACGGCGGAACACTTTCGAGCCCGCCTCCTCCTGGGCGCTGTAGGCCTCGACGTTCCCGCCGAAGCGCAAGTCGAACTTCCGGTTGGAAGTCACCTTGGTGCGGGCGAGCTGGGCGATCGAGTCGACAATGCTCTCCGGCGAAGGCACCCCGCCGTAGACGGTGCGGAATCGCTCCATCATGGCGGGGTCGGCCGCAAGGCGCTGGCACGCCTTCTCGAGCGACTCGCCGCCGCAGAAGTCGCGGCTCTCCACCATTCTGCTGACAGCGGCGCGGAAATCGGCCGAACCGTCGTGGAGAAACTTCTTGGCGAAGACGGCGTCGACGAACGGACGGGTAAGATATCCGCCATGCAGCTTTGAGTCGCTGCCACCGCAATTGAGCAGGTGGCAGGCGGCGCAGGTTCGGCGGCGGGTCGCCGCCAGGCAGGGGCTGGTGTATATATCCATCCCCAGCTGCGACTTGGCGGGAACGTGGGCGAGGATCACCGGAATCGACGTGAAGTCGGCATAGCCGTCGGTGACGATTCCGTACGCCGCCAGCTCGGACGACTTGGCTGCCGCCCTGACGGCGGCACGATGCGACCTAACGGCGGAATGGATGACGAACACCCCCACCGCCGCCAGCGCCGCCAACGCGAACGCGACGAATCTGATGCGCCCGCTAGTCATCACTCCCATTCAATCGTGCCGCAGGGTTTGGGCGTGATATCCATGCAGACGCGGTTGACGCCGGGGACCTCGGCCAGAATGCGGCTCGTGATCTTCTTGAGCGTCTCCCACGGGATCTCCTCGACCGTGGCGGTCATCGCGTCGACGGTGTTGACGGCGCGGATGATCACCGGCCACTCGTAGGCGCGGGCATTGTTCTTGACGCCGGTGGAGCGGAAGTCGGGGATCAGGGTGAAGTACTGCCACGTCTTCTGCGCGAGGCCGCACTTGGCGAACTCATCGCGGAGAATCGCGTCCGACTCGCGCAGCGCGGCAAGGCGGTCGCGCGTGATCGCGCCAAGGCAGCGCACGCCGAGGCCCGGCCCCGGGAACGGCTGGCGGTAGACCATCTCGGGCGGCAGCCCGAGCTCGATTCCGCAGGCGCGCACTTCGTCCTTGAAGAGCTGGAGCAGCGGCTCGACGAGCTTGAACTGCAGATCCGGCGGCAGCCCGCCCACGTTGTGGTGGCTCTTGACCATCTTCGCGGTCTTGGTGCCGCTCTCGACGATGTCAGGATAGATGGTGCCCTGGCCGAGGAACTCGATGCCCTCGAGCTTGCGCGCCTCCTCCTCGAACACGCGGATGAATTCACCGCCGATGATCTTGCGCTTCTTCTCGGGATCGGCCACGTCGACGAGCTTGTCGAGGAAGCGGTCGGTGCAGTCCTTGTAGATGAGATTGGCGCCGAGGTTGCGTCCGAACACCTCGCAGACCATCTCGCTCTCGTTCTTGCGCATGAGGCCGTGGTTGACGTGCACGCAGGTGAGCTGCTTGCCGATGGCCTTGATCAGCATCGCGGCGACGACCGACGAGTCGACGCCGCCGGAAAGCGCCAGCAGAACCTTGCCGCTGCCGACCTGCTTGCGGATCAGCTCCACCTGGTCGGCGACGAAGTTCTTCATGTTCCAGTTCGCCTCGGCCTTGCAGACCGCGAAGAGCCAGTTCTTCAGCCAGGCCTCGTCGGGGATGTCGGCGAGGTTTTCGCACTTGGCGGCGGGATGGTCGATCGCGAAGACCGGCAGGCCGCAAGAGTAGACCGCGGGATCGACGTCGACGTTGACGCCGTCTACGCAGCGGTTCTCGCCGCCGAAAAGCACGATGCCCTTCAGGTTGGGCAGCGCCGAAAGCTTGTCCGGCGCGATATCGTGCGGGTGGATTTCCGAATAGACGCCGAGGGCGCGGATGGCGCGGGCGAGTACCGTGTTGCGGGTCGACCCCAGGTCGAGTACCGCTATCATGTCCTGTTTCATTGTGGACCTTTCTTTGTTTCAAGTTGGATGGTTCAAGATCTGGAAACTACTAGAAGAACAAAGCGCTCCAGAGCGCGGAAGTGCCGTACAGCTCGTCGCGCGAGATGCGCATGAGGAACCGGTCCTCGCCGCCCTCGCGCCACGACATCAGGCCGAGCCCGTCGCCACGCACGCGCCGCAGCAGGCGCAGCCCCACCTGGAGCTTGGCGCTTTCGAACGGCATGAGCTTGGCCGCCACCTTCGGGATGCACAGGCGCAGCACCGTGGTGGGCGAGCAGAACATGGCATTGGCGGTGGCGGGCATCGACGCCGCCTCCGGGAGAATCTTGAGCAGCCGCTGCTTCGGCGTGCCTACCGCCGGGGCGGCCTCGTTGAGGTAGTAGCTGCTGGAGCCGACGCGGTTCACGTACTGCAGCGAACTGCGCACGAACATGCCG
>JAZRXT010000075.1:0-11110 GCA_045600365.1 Kiritimatiellia bacterium
TTGTCTCTCGTCACATCCAACGTTCCGACGAAGCCCCTTGTCGTCTGAATAAACCACCCCAATCTGATCAAGCGGGGCGTGACAGGCAAGACAAAGTTTGCGCGAATAGAAAATGATATCCGTTGCACTCAACGCCTTGTCAATCCAAACGCCTGACGGTGCATGGAAATAGGGATCGCGCATCCCTTCACTCGACAAGGCAAAGTAATTCGGACCAAATCCAGCTACTGCTCTGGCAAGCGTCTTGGAGTCAAAGTCGTTTAACGCCTCGCATGTACTCATGAGGATCTTACGCCAGTTTCCCCCAAGTGCGTATTTCTTCCCTTTGAAAAACCAAAACACAGGCGACTTCCCGCCGAAACCTTGGTTCCGAACATCATCAAGCGAATACTGATATGCTATGCCATCAATTTCCCGTGCGGCATCCAATAACTCCTTCGACAATTCCACACGAGATTCCGAATCCGAAATATGCGTCGGAAGCCCATCGCTTTTCAAACGACTGGCTTCCGCTTTCTTTAACCCATTTCTCTTTTGACTACTCATCGAACCTTCTTCTGGCATTTATTTGATGAATAGCATACCATATTTTGCACATTATTTCAATGGCATAAAACAACGATTCAAAAATGCCGTATTTCAAAAACAATGTTGATCGACCCACAAAAACATATATTGCCTTGGCAAGTGGGCGAAGGGAGCATATCATGTTCTTCAGTACTATGGGCATGGCTGTTTCCCCAGAACATCTGTTGGTCCGTCATTCATCGCCTAGCCGTGCGATGACACACGCAGTAGACATTTCAAATAGCCATTGGCGAAAAGGCGGCCGAGGACGAAACATCCCGGAACGGCATTCTCCACCAGCTTGCGGCCACCTTCCATCTACGGCTTGCGAATTCCGGGCGGCAGCCGCACGCCGACCTCGTCCAGGATCGTCTTGCGCGGCTCGTTCCATTCCGTCATGTCACCCGGAGGGTCGAAGAGCGTGTATTCCTCGGCGTACTTCATGCCGAACGGCGCGCCGATGGCGATGGACTCGTCGGCGTAGAGTTTCGCCATTTCCTCCCCGTTCTGACAGGCATGGGCACGGCAGTATGTCCGCTTGGCCTCGATATGCGACGAGATGTCGACGATGTAGTCCGGCTGCATGCCACTCGTCTGACTGCGGTAGTTCATCAGGAAAACCTGCGGCTTGATGTCGGCATCACGCAGCGCCAGACGTCCAATGGAGAACGCGGCCATGTGGTCGAGATGCCGATCGACGGGATACTGCAGGAAGACGGCGACCGGACGGTATTTGCGGAAGAGCTCCGTCAGCTGCGCGGCGGTCTCGCCCGTGCGCTTCCAGAGTTCGCCGTCGATGCCGTCGAGCATGTGAAGCCCGAACCCGAGCGCGGCGCAGGCCGCGCCCTCCTCCCGGGTCCGGACCGCCTTCGTCTTCTCCATGCTCCAGTCACGCCGACCCCGTTCGCCATGCGTCAGCGTGACGACGACGTTGTCGTACTTGTTGGACAGCAGGCAGGCGACGCCGACCTCGTTGATGAACTCGTCAGGATGCGCCCCCACATACATGATGCAATCCCGCGCCAACACGCAACCGGCGATAAGGATCAACGCAGCCAGCAATTTTCCTTTCATGCGGAGTAATGACCCGCGCCTCGGGTTTTCCGCATACGCCGTTCCGTCCAGAGTCGATGTTGTCATGATTTCTGTCCTTCCTTATTCCCAGAAGCCATCTGCAGTAGGCATTTCAAATAGCCATTGGCGAAGAGTCGGCCGAGAACGAAGTATCCCGGAACGGCATTCTCCACCAGCTTGCGGTCTCCTTCCATCTCCGGCACATGGTCGCCGCGCACGGGAACGTCAAGCCCCAGCTCGCGATAGACGCGCATGAGCGCAAACTGGTCGGTCGAGCCCTGGTCGTGGAAGAGCTCGGTGAAATCGTATCGGTCCCCCTCCACATCGCGAACGTGAATGAAGGCTATGCGGTCGCCGAAATGGTGTGCCGTCGCCACAAGATCGGCCCCCATCAGCTTGAAGTTCGCCTGGCAGTAGGTGACGGCGTTCGACGGTGAAGGATAGACCGAATAGGCCCGATCATAGTCGGCGACCGTCTCGAAAATCCTCGCAAATCCACCCAGCGACGGCAGGCAGGGATCATCGGGATGAAGCCCCATGCGCACACCGCATTTCTCCGCCGTGGGCATCACGGCCTTGAGAAAGAACTCGTAGTTCGCCCACACCTGGCTCTTCGTCAATTTCAGCTTACCGTCCTCCGCCTCCGTGTCGCGGAGCGAGAAATACGTTGCCTTGGCCCCGCCGCGCCCCTCGCGCACGCCCGAACGCGACCACCCGCGCCCCACCATGAAGTTGTAGCAGAGAAGACGGATACCCAGACGAGCCATCGACTCCAGCAGCTCACGGTAGTGGGCGAGCGCGGTCTCCCGGTCTTCGGCGGAGAACCCCGAATCCTCTGCGCCAAACTCCTTGATCGGCGACATGTCGAATGGATCACCCTCCAGCCCCACCACCCGTAGGCCGGCCTCGGCTAACCCATCGACTATCTGCTTCAGCGTTTCATGGCGCCACGGATCCGCAAGCCCGGTGAGATCGGGATTGACCTTGACGATCACCTCGTCAATTCCCATCTGCAGGCACAGCTTCCAAAGCGGATGCGGCGTCGGCGAAACGAATTCGACCAGCTTCATCTTTCCCCTTCTAGCTCTGCCAGTATGGATCGGGCCGTCTTGACGCCAATGCCGAACCGGCGGGTTCCGACTTCGTACATCCTCATGAGCGCATCAAGCGTGCGTACACCTCCCGCCGCCTTCACGCCGCAGCGGTCTCCCACAACCGACTTCATCAGCGCGCAGCGTTCCACCGTGGCACCGGTCGGCGCCCAGCCGGTGCCAGTCTTCACCCAGCTCGCCCCCGCCTCCACGCACCACTCGCAGGCACGGCGGATTTCGTCGTCGGTGAACCAGTGGCACTCCAGAATCACCTTCACCGGTCTTCCCGCCGCCGCCTCCACCACCGCCGCCACGTCGGCGCGGTAGAGCTCGCCACGGCCTGACTTGAGCCAGGCGATGTTGTTCACCATGTCGACCTCGTCGCAGCCGAACTCGACCAGCTCGGCAGCTGTCGCCGCCTTGATGCGGGTGGTCTCGGCGCCGCCCGGGAATCCACTCACCCCGGCCAGTTTGACCCCACTATCCGCACCTAGACACTCCCGCATGTACGGGACGTGGGCGGGAAGCGAGAAGACCGCCGCCACGCCGAACTCCTTCGCCATGGAACAGCAGGCCTCGATGTCCGCCAGCGTGCTTTGCGCCTGCACTGCGCTGATGTCCATCATCTTCGCGACTTCGGATACCGTCATTGCCGATTCCTCCCCGAATCCTGATCGATCAAAGCGCCAGCTCCAGGATGGCCGCCAGATCCTCGGCGGTCACCGGCGGATTGGACGCCAGCACGCCGTCCGCGTTGAAGGACACGGTCCTCACGCCTTCGACGATGCCGGGGATGTCCGCCCGCGTCACACCTTTTTCCGAAAGCGCAACCGGCACGCCGCACCGGGCAATGAATGCCTTGAATTCCGCTATCGGCATGATCTCGCGCTCAAAGCGCTCGTAGGGGGCGGGCTTGACGCGGCGGTGATACTCCATCCAGGCGGGCATCATTATCGCGAGTGACGAACCATGGTTGATGCCATGGCGCGAGGTGAGGACGTGGCCGACCTGGTGCATTGGCGTCCAGGCGTCGCCAGGCGAAGCCCATCCGTTGAGTCCGCAAGTGGCGGCCCACATCAGCTCGGCACGCGCGTCGGCGTCAAGGGGATTGGCGAGCACGATCGGCAGATTGCGCACGATGGCCCTGATCACGCCGAGCTGGAATTCATGGAGCAGATCGCTCTTCGCCTGACCGTTCACGAAAATCTCCAGCACATGGCTGATGGCGTCGATGGCGCCGCACGCGGTCTGGAACGGCGGCAGCGTGTAGGTTAGCTCGGGATCAAGAACTGCGGTTTTGGCGAAAAGGCAGTCAGCCCAGATGTAGCTCTTCTGGCGACGCACGGTGGAGCTCACCACCGAACACATGTTCATTTCGCTGCCGGTTGCGGGAAGAGTGGGCACGAGCAGCAGCGGCAGCGCCCTCTCCGGCGGCTGCGCCGTCACGTTCGAATGCGAGGCGTAGACCATGTTCCACAGGTCGCCGTGCTCGTAGAGGACTCCGGCGGCGATGGCCTTGGCGGCGTCCATCGCGCTACCGCCGCCGACGCCGATCACGAAATCGGCGGCGAACTCCCTCGCCTTCACCACACCTTCGGCAATCATCTCGATCGGAGGATTGGGCGTCACTTCGAGGAATTCTGCGTGCGCCACTCCCGCCGCTTCGAGCAGTCCGGCGATCCTTTCGAGCGTTCCCTTCACGCTGCCGTCGCCGTAACTCACCACCAGCGCGCGCCCTCCCAGCTTCGCCGCCTCATCGCCGACCTGCGCCAGCGTGCCGTTGCCGAAGACCACCTTGACGGGATTGTGATACGTGAATGGATTCATCTCCCTCCTCCTTTCATTTCGCGTCGTAGATCTTCTTCCCGTCGCGGATGGCGCCGTAGATGGCGCACTCCTTCGCGCGGCGGTCGTTGTAGCGCCGGTCCCAGGCAACATCCTGTCCACGGAACTTGAAACCGTCCATGTCGGCGCGCGGAAGCTTCTTCAGTCGTTCGGCCCCGAGCCTGATCAGCGCCAGCGCCTCGGCGTGCTCCGGCTTTCCGCGCACCCCATCGAGGATGCGCGATAGTTCTGGGCGGTCGAAGCTCACCTGCTCGCGCTGCTTGGCGGAATGCGAATAGGCGATGGTGCGGCCGGTCAGCTTCTCGAGCCGCGCGTACTCCTCCTTCGTGAACGGCTGGCGTCCGCCCCGGTTGGCGCTGTACGTGCACTCGTAGACCGGCCAGTAGGGGGCGTTGACGTCCATCCAGGTGATCACGCGGTCGCGGTCGTCTGCGGAAAGCGAAACCCCGCCGTGGCCGTAGAGCGTCTTGGTGAGCTTAGATGCATGAGCCCCCCAGGAATAGGCGGGCTGGATCTCGGCCGGACCGCCGCCGATACACCTGATCGCGCCAAGAGCCCAGAGGTCGGTGTAGCTGGTGCAGAAGAACATGCCGCGGTCGCCGGCCAGGTTGAGCTTCGCCGCCGCCTTGCCACCGTAGTCGTGGCACTTGAGGCAGTTGCGCGTGAATACGCCCTGAACCTCCTTCTGGAAGGAGTACAGGTGCGGCGACGTGCCCTTTTCGAGTCCGCGCAGATTGTAGGATCCGTCGAGCCGAGACGGTGCGCGTCTCATCGCCAGCACCTTCGACTCGCTCTTCGGAACCTCCTTCACACGGTCTTCGTGGCAGCCGACGCAGCCGTAGAGCTCACCCGGCTGAACGATCACCCCGGAGCGCATCGACTGCACCATCTTACCCTCGCCGTCGAGCGCCTGGAAGTACACGAACGTATTGCCCGGCACTTCGAAGTAGGCGCTTCCGTCCGCCTCCACCGGTACCGTGCCGAGGATGCGCTTGTTCTCGAACGAATGCCAGTTCATCACCGGTGCCTCCTCGCCGTGGCCGAACCAGCCCGGACCGGAGAAGCTGCGCTTCTCGGGGCTCTCGACCACGCGGATCGCCTTCACCGCTCCCTTCTCGACGCCCTTCATGTGCGTTCCGTTGTAGACGTTCTGCACGTAGAAGAACCCCGGCGCGTCGGGCGCAGCGAAGTTCCGCTGGCACGCCTGCACGGGCGGTTTCGCGCTCGGACGCAGCACGATCGGCGTGTGGCAGCCGGGATCCTCCTCGTGGAAGAACACCTCGTTGCCGTGCATGTCCAGATACACGAGCGCCATCTCCTCGCCCCGCGCCGTCTGCTTCGCGCAGAGGAAGTGTTCGTCGTCGAGAGGGAACGGATCGGCGTACTTGCGGGCGATAGGCCGCGTGGAGTCAAAGTCCTCGCCCTCGGCGTGGATCTTGGCGCGATAGTCGGCCGGCCATGTGCGCAGCACGGGCCTGGGGCCGTCCACGCCGAGCGTGCGGTCGATTATGCCGAGCGCGCCCCAGGGACGGTCGTGGCAGCTTCCCAGCACCGCGATGACGCGCGAGGAATCGGAAAGCGCGCGCGCGTTGATAACGCCGCCCGGGCTCGTGGTGTTGTTACCCCAGTAGATCGCATGGCGCGTGCCGTCCTGGTTGCACACCCAAAGCCCCTGCGCATCGCCGAAGTCACGGTCCACATACTCCCAGCGGTCGTAGAGGACGCGTCCGTCCGGCAGGATGGTGGAGTGTCCCTCGAAGAGCGTGGACTTCCCGATCTGGTGGATGTTGGCACCGTCGGGCTTCATGCGGTAGAGGTTGCACATGATGTGGCGGTTGCACATGCAGTACTTTGGCTCGCGCGTGGAAGAGAAGAGTATGTCGCCGTCCGGTAGCCACACGGGGTCGATGTCGGTGACGTTGGCGGCCGAGGTGAGCTGCTTCAGGTCGGTGCCATCGGCGTTCACCCGCCACACGTGGTAGTTCTCGTTCTTTCCCATACGCATCGAGAAGACGATTCGCCGCCCTTCGTAGTCCACCTCGGGGTCGCGCACGGTGCGCCCGCTCTCCTCGGGAACTATCACGCGCACGGCGCCCGTCTTCGGGTCGTACGCCTTCAGCGCACCCTGGGTGCAGTAGCTGTGGTGATTCACCTCCCCACACTGGAACATGGTGGCGGTGTTGTGGTGGTCGCCCCGGTACTGCGCCCGCGTGACGAACGCGATCTCGTGCGCGTTCACAATGGGATTGCTCCTCACCAGCACCTTCACCAGAAGGTCATTTAACGCCTTTTTGCCGCCCTTGCCGCGAAACGCCGCCAATTCGGCGAGAAAATCCGCCGCTGGGTATTCGGGGTACTTCGCGCCGAGTTCCCTTATCGCCGCCTCCGCATTCGCCAGAGCGGCCGGCTCAATCGGCTCTCTCGCCTCGCGATCGGCACAGCGCGCGCCGAAATCGTCGGTCTTGTCCACGTCGCCCATGAACGCCACGTCGTCAATCGTGATATGCGACCAGCCGCCATTCTCATAGTCCTCAACTCGGAAGAAGACGTTGCTGCCAACGGCCTCGGGCACGTTCCAGAGCTCGATGCGCATGCGCTCGTCGTTATTTCCGCGCGCCTCGCGCAGCGTTCTGAAGGTGGCGCGGTCAACAAGCATAAACCGGCACTTGTTGCCGCCGCCGATGCGAAAGGATATCGCAGGTCCCGTCAGGCGCACGCAGGGACTCTCCACGACGCCGACGAACCCGTCGTTGGGCGCGTTGGACTTCGTCTCGAGCGTGGACAGGAAATAAACTCCGCCCTTCGAATACGGGATCTTGCGGTTGTGCTCTCGGGCAAGATCGGTGACGATCTTTCCAAACCCGCCCTCGACCACGCGCCACCCCTGGAGATCGCCCGTTTCGAAGTCGAAGCATCCGGCGTGCAGACATCCACAGAGCACGGCGAACGCCATTGCAGCTGCCGCCGCCGCACCGCGATGGCGGCAACAATTCACATTTCGTTCCATGACGGATCCTCTCCTGAAGTTAGTCTATCGTGACCGGGAAGATCTCCTGCGATCCATCGACCGCGCGCGCGAACACCATCGACTCGCCCGGCTTGAGGGCCTTGAAGGAACCGTCCGGCGCAATCGTGGCGAAATCGTTCCTGGGCTTCGCGATGGTCACCCACTGGCTAGTCGGGTGCTTCACGTTGTCCACACGGTCGGCATCGTAGCAGAACCAGGCCACCTGTCCGGAGAGCAGCTTCGCGGAAAAGGCGCAGCCAGCCCCGGCCTTCACCCGCAGGGGGTCAAGGTGGATCGTGCGATCGTGCCCGCCGCCGCCAACGCGGGTGAAGTGCACCAAACGGCGCTCGACGTCGAACTGGACACCGTCGAACGCCTGTTCGGACGGCGTACCGGGCTTCTTGTGCGCGACCGGGCCCGTCCACCAGTCAGCCCGGCCGCCGTCCACGACGTACGCGTCGCTCGTGACGGTGGCATGGAGAACGCCCTTCTGGAATGTCGCCATGTCGCAGTGCTCATGACCAGAAAGATCAAGGAGAATGCGCGCACCGGCCGGGGCAAAGTCGAACTTCGTCCCGCTTCCGGGTACGGTGTAGACACCGCGGTTCTGGTAGGCCTGGAGCAGATCGCGGAACGGAGGATAGGGATTGCCCACCACGCCTGTAACGGGGATGTGGTGCATAACCACGATCGACCAGCCGGATGGAGTCTTGGCGAACGCCTCGCCAGCTAGCCAGGCGAGCTGGACGGCATGCATGCCATAATGAACACCCCATGGCACGTCGCCCGCCTTCTCCGTATCGCACGAGTCGGCCACGATGTAGCGGAGGCGGGCGGCGGCATTGTCGAAATAATAGTAGCAGGCCGTGGGATCTGCCTTGTTGGTGACCACGTCCAGTTCGGTGCACTCGTCCATCACCACCGCGCGCGCCCTCGCGCCGTCACAGGTGTACCCCAGCTTGCGAGACTCCGGCGGCTCCCACGCATGGCACACGCAGAAATCGTGGTTGCCCTTGGCGGTGTAGACCTTGCCGCCGGCGGCGCGCACGGGCTTCACCCAGTCCTCGCGATAGGTGTCGATCGCGTATTCCACGGCCTCGCGGTCAGTCTTGAAACCATCGGCGAACGCAACCGGCAGATCACCGCCGCAGAGCATTTTGCCGAGCGGCGACGACTTCACGAGCTCCGCCAGGAGCGGACCCGACCTGCGGCAGCTGTGCCGGAAATGCGGATCGGTCATGAACCAGAAGCCGTCCGCGCACGTCTTTGAAAGTTCTCGCGTGCGCGCTGCAGCGTGGGCAAGCGCATCGCCCCAGTAGGCAGGGAACCCAGCTGCCAGCGCCATGCGGCGCCAGCCCAGCGCGGAAAGCGCCGCCACGCCGGTAATGAATCCCCTTCTGCTCGTCGTCAACCGATTGTCCATTGTTTCATCCTTTGCCTCGTCACCACATGTCATTCGAAAATGCCAACTAGCGGACGGCCAATCCACGCCTGCGGGAAATCAAGCCCCAGCAGCCAGGCCATCGTCGCGCCGGCGTCGTACACGGCCGACGACTCGGGAATCTCATATCCCCTCTTCACACCCTTGCCCCAGACGACGAGCGGACGCTCCATCTCACGAAGCGACGGTCCGCCGTGTCCCTTCCCGTTGCCGCCGTGGTCGCTCGTGACAATCAGCACCGTCTCGTCGGCCTCGCCACTTTCCTCGATGGCCTTCACTATCTCGGCCAGATAACCATCGTGGACCTTCATGCTCTCGATGTACTCGGGCGAACCCCAGCCCTTGCCGTGACCGGCGCCATCCGGATCGCCGAATACGACGCTGACCATATCCGGCTTCCGCTCGCGGATGCTCCTGACCGTCAGCGGCACAAGCTTGTCGTCCGGCGCACGCTCAACGGAATTGCAGGCATTAGTATCCACCACGAACGCCATTCCGCTCCATTCGAAGAAGTAGTCGATTCGGGCCGCGGAACGCTGCGCACGCAGTTCGGCAAAGACATCGGGGTAGAGCCCGCTCTTCAGGACGGCGGACGGCGGGAACACCGGCGTCTTCGTGCCCCAGTCGTTGAACCCATGCTGCTCGGACGCCGAGCAGGTGAAGATGCTGTGCCAGTTGCAGGCGCTGGACGACGGCAGAATGGAACGCGTCTTCAGCGTCCAGGATCCCTCCCGCATGAGCCGCGCCAGCGTGGGCATCGCCGCGGGGTTCTCCTTCACGCACCAGGACGCAAGCCCATCCATGCCCACGAACACCACGTGCTTCGGACGCGACTCGGAATGCACACCCTCCATTCCCGTACAGCCGACGCCGACTCCCATTGCCACCACCAGCGCACAGCACACCACGCCTTTGAACGACTTTTTGAACGAATTCATCATGATTAACTCCACTTGGCAATTTCAGATAGTATAACAGAATAATACGCGGAACGCAAGCCGACTCAATATCACTTCACCGACATTTCTCAATCTCCAGTTTCCAGGCGTTCTCGCGGATGTCGGTCATCCCGGCGCGGAATCTGCCCCCAGCGGACGCGAGGCGAACGAGATGCGTCGCGTGCCCGGGCACGGAAAGACCGTAACCGCCCTCGAACACTCCTTCGTCGGACTGACGCCACACATCACGAACGCGCCACCGGCCCTCGAGTCCGAGCGCCTTCAGGTCGACTTTGATCTCGCGCTCCTTGAGCGTCTTGTTGTAAAGGCCCATCGCAACCGAACCGTCGGCGAGCGGACGCGCCCAGACTTCCCAGCCCTTGTCCTCGGCGACGCGCGCGGCGCCCTTGCCGAGCGGATCCTGATCGATCTCGATCACCTCGTCGTTGGTGAGAAGCGACAAGGTGAAGTCGTCGAGCTTCGTGAGATCGCAGCCGATCATGAGCGGCGAGGCGACAAGCGCCCAGAGCGAGATGTGGGTGTACTGCTCGTTCGGCGCGAGGCGGGAGCCGGTGAACTGATTCCACGTCATCCTGCCGACGCAGAGCATGTCGGGATCGTTCCACGCGCCCGGCTTCGAATAGTACCAAAGCTGCTTCTGGCGTTCGATCGAATCGGATATGGACTTCCAGCTGTCGAAGACATCGCCGGTCGTGCGCCAGCTCGAACCGCCGACCTCGAAGCCCCACGCGCTCACGTTCTCCATGCCGTACTGGCAGAGCGAAAAGAGGATGTCGCGGTTCTGCTCCCGGAGCGCCTTGCCCATGACGAGATACGGGTACATCGCCCGCTGCAGGCCCGCGCCCATCGCGACTTCGGTATAGCTGCACCAGTCGTACTTGAGGAAATCGAAGCCCCAGTCGGCGTAGGTCTTCGCGTCCTGCGCCTCATGTCCGTAGCTGCCGACGCATCCGCCGCAGGTGAGCGGGCCCGGCGAGCTGTAGAGCCCCGCCTTCAGGCCCTTCGCGTGGATGTAGTCGGCAAGCCCCTTCATGTCGGGGAACCGCACATTCGGCACGATCGTCCCGTCCTCCGTCCGCTGCGGCCCCGCGAGCGTCTTGTCCGCCGCGGCCCGCTTGGGGCTGTT
>JAZRXT010000076.1:0-7967 GCA_045600365.1 Kiritimatiellia bacterium
CGGCTTTTTGCCGGTGGCCATGGAGGAGCTGGAATACCCGTTCCCATTCCGAACACGGAAGTCAAGAGCTCCATCGCCGAGGGTAGTGCGGGACTCGCCCGTGCGAGAGTAGGACGCCGCCGGCTTTTTCTTTATGCTCTCAAAGGAAAGGACAGAATCTGATGAACAGAATCACACTAGTCACGTTGACCATGGCAGCTTCCCTTGCGGTCTTCGCAGATGATTCCAACCTCTCTGTCGACTTCGGCAAGATCACCGGGCGCGTACGCCGTGAACTTCATAGCTCCGGTTTCGGCCCCCAGATATGCTCCTGCCCCCGCGAATACATCGACGACATCAAGTCGATGGGCTTTCTGAACTCCCGTACCCACGACTGGGCCCTGCTCAATTCCAACGAGCGCGTCTGCGACAACCATCACATCTTTCCGCTGACCCACCTCGATCCCAAGCAGGAGTCCAGCTACCATTTCGCCCCCACCGACTATCTCTTCAAGCGCACCCGCGAGGAGACCGGGCACGGCATCTTCTTTCGCCTCGGCACTTCCATCGAGCATTCCGGCGACAAGGTCCATTTCAACTCCCTGATTCCCGATGACTTCGATCGCGTGGCCGAGAACTTCGCCGCCACCGTGCGTCACTACAACCGAGGCTGGGCCAACGGCCACGAGTGGAACATCAAGTACTGGGAAATCTGGAACGAGCCCGATGGCTTCAACAACATGTGGTGCCTGCCTGACGGCGACGACGGCATCGGCGACACTCCCGAGGCGAAGAAGACCGACCGCGCCGCCCGGGACGCGAAGCGCCAGGAACTCTTCGTCAAGTTCTTCGTTGCCTGCCTCAAGCGGCTCAAGAGCGAGTTCGGCGACTCGATCAAGGTGGGTGGCCCCGCGCTCTGCTGGATGAACGAGAAATACTTCAGCTCCATCCTGGAGGCATGCCGCAAGGAAGGGATCGCGCCTGACTTCATCTCGTGGCACCACTACATGGAGAACTCCGACGATGCCATCGATGCCATCGCCAAGGGTCGCAGGCTATGCGACAGCTTCGGTTTCAAGAAGTGCGAGCTCATCATCAACGAATGGCACTATTTCAGCTACAGCGACTACGATTGGCAGAAACTCCGTTCGCCGGACCCGGAGATCATCCGCAAGGTCTGGACCGGCCCGCGTTCCCACAACGGCATCGATTCATCGTGCTTCAACCTCTCCACGCTTTCGCGCTTCCAGAATTCGGCGCTTGACCAGGGATACTACTACGGCTGCCGCAACACGGGCTCCTGGGGGTATATGGACGAGAACAAGCAGAAATACAAGGTGTACCACGGTCTGCGCCTCTTCGGCGAATTCGTCCGCAAGTACCAGATCAAGTGCGCCGGCTCCTGCCTGAACCCGAAGGGACCTGAGATCATGACCGCGATGGCGGCGAGGGCCGACGGCGGGAAGAAGATGGCGCTGCTGGTCAGCGACTACCGCGTGCGCACCCGGGAAATCACGGTCAATGTCTCCGGCGTGCCCGCCAACGCCGTTGTTTCCGCCCGCGTGCACGACTACACCCACGACATTGCGCCGGCCGACTTCTCGTTCGAGAACGGACGGCTGGTCCTGCGCAAGGCGGACGAGGAGAGCGCCGCGTTCCTCGTCGAGTTCGAGGTGAAGTAGCTATGTCCGCCCTTGCCCGCCTGCTCGCCCTCTCCGCCCTGCTGCTCGCGCCAGGTTGCGCCAGCTGGTCCTTCACTTCGCTGAGGACGCAGAAGTTCGTGGACGACAACGGCGGTTTCACCATCGTCGACTACGGCATGGACGACCAGCCTCGGGTTTCCGAGTTCGTCGGTCCCCGCGGCATCAGGATGAAGTTCCGCTCCAAGCTCAAGGTGATGGTGGAGCTGCCGGATGGCACCGACTTCGTCGCCTACCAGCGCATGTCTACCACCGGCAACCTCTACAAGACCGAGGATGAAAGGTGGGAGTATTTCGAGCACGGCGTCGCCTGCATCGTGGCGGAGCTGGACGGCGACGCATACATGACGAGATTCCAGGGCGTGCTATGCGCCGCCACCGACAACGCGGCCAACCGCAAGCGTGAGAAGATACGTTCCTCGTCGACGCCGCAGGGTTTCGGCCGCGACTCCTCAGGACCGCGCGACTCCACCGGGCCGCGCACCATCGAGAACTAGGGAGCTCTTTGAATGTCCTCACCGCTAGACAACATCAGGGTCGTGCTTGTGGGCACACTCTACTCCGGCAATGTAGGCAGCGCCTGCCGAGCCATGGCCAACATGGGCATACACCGCCTGGTGCTTGCGGCCCCCAATATCCAGAACGGATGGGAGGAAGGCGAGCGCATGGCAGTCCACGCCGATGACATTCTAGCTTCGCGCGAGGAGTTCGCAACCTTCGAGGAGGCCGTGGCCGACTGCGTGGCCGTGGTCGGCACCACTGCGCGCGGCGGGCTCTACCGCCAGCATGTCAAGGCACCGCGCGACTGCGCCGCCGATCTGCTCTCCATCGCCGCCACCGGCCCGGTCGCGCTCGTGTTTGGGCGCGAGGACAAGGGACTCCTCAACGAGGAGATCGCCCAGTGTACCCATCTTATCCGCATCCCGGTCGACGAGGGCTACACCTCGATCAACCTCGCCCAGGCGGTTCTCATCACCTGCTACGAGTTCTTCACCGCGAGCGGCAAGTACCAGCCGCCCCACGAGAAGGCACCTCCCGCCCCCCAGGCGCAGAAGATGCAGCTGATGAAGAACTGGCAGACCATGCTGCGCGACATCGGTTTCATGGACGACAAGCAGACCGAACACATGATGCAGGGCATTCACCGCATCTTCTCGCGCGGGGTCTTCACCCGCGATGATGCCGCAATCATGCTGGGCGTGGCCCGTCAGGCGCTCTGGGCGCACCACAATCCTGCCCTGGAAGGGCGCAAACCTTCCATCGGCTAGTTGATTTTCGTTCGGAATTTTGCTAGAATAATGCGGAAAACGCCTGGTGTGCGCATTCCAAAGGAGAAGTTAAATGAAGAAGAAGATCGTCAAGCCGGAGCTCAAGGGCTCCAAAACGGAACAGAACCTGATGTTCGCCTTCGCCGGCGAATCGCAGGCGCGCAACAAGTACGACTACTTCGCGTCCAAGGCGAAGAAGGACGGCTTCGAGCAGATCGCGGCTATCTTCCAGGAGACGGCGCTCAATGAGAAGGAGCACGCCAAGATGTGGTTCAAGCTCTTTGCCGGCATTGGCTCGACCGTCGAGAATCTGGCCGCCGCCGCCGCCGGTGAACACGAGGAGTGGACCGATATGTATCGTCGCTTCGCCGAGGAGGCCGAGGCCGAGGGCTTCACCGACATCGCGTTCAAGTTCCGCAAGGTCGCCGAGGTGGAGGCCGAACACGAGAAACGCTATCTCAAGCTCGCGAAGAACATCGAGAGCGGCGAGGTCTGGGTGCGCATCGGCAAGAACAAGTGGCAGTGCCGCAACTGCGGCGCCATCGTCAAGAGCGAACAGGCACCCGAAAAGTGCCCGGTGTGCGACCATCCGAGGGCCTACTTCCAGCTCCAGCAGAAGAATTTCTAGTTCATTAGGCGAGGGCGTCCATTATGCCGTTGGTACCAGGCCTGTTCGCCTGTGCTGTAGCGCTGGCGCTTGGCGCGTCTGCCGCAGACGAGGCTCTTCTGTACGATGGGAAGATGAATCCCGCCTGCTCCTGGCAGTGCTCCTGGAACACCAACGGCGTGATGCGCCCGATCGAGGTCGTCACCGATTTTGGCGGAGAGCGCGAAATCGGCGGCGTGCGCATCCTCTCCCCGCGCAGCTGGGTTAACTGCTGCGTGAAGCGGGCGAGCTTCTACGCCTCTACCCATACCTCTACACCTACCCCTTCGACCTACACCTTCCTCGGCTCCTTCGAATTTCGCCCGGCCAACACGTACAAGGAGAGCTTCGCGGCGTGGAAGCCGGTCAGGTGCCGCGGCGTGAAGATGGTCATCGAGGACACGTGGGACTTCAAGCGCGAGTACTACGGCTTCTACACGTCCGAGGCGACGCCCGAGCTGCCGCGTGTTCTCGGGGCACCGCTCTATCCGCGGCATTCCGGGCCGAAGCCGACCGTCCAGATCGCCGAACTCGCCTACTTCGGCGCGGAAGTCCCGAAAGACCTGCCGCTGCCGAATCCGGACGGCTCGGTCGCCTATCCCGAAAGCCGGCTGGTGCGCGACTGGATGTTCCAGAGCTGCGCTGTCTCGAACGTGTCGCACTGCGCGAGCGTCGAGCCCGACACGACGAAGCCGGATCCGCTCGGCGAGGACATCTCGTCCGTCGAGACGAACGCCGCGTGGTTCGCCGAACGCGCGGCGAAGCGGCGCGCGTTCCTCGCGGAGTTCCGCGCGATCTGCGACGAGTTCGTCTACGTGAAGCACCTCGTGATGGGCAACTCCATCATCCATGCGACGGACGACCTCACCGACGCCTCCTGGCAGGAATGGCAGCACGTGCCGGACTACCGCGGCGGTTCGCAGCTCATCCGCGCGACGATCCTGCCCGACGGATCCGTCCGCCAGCGCGTCCTCGTCGACGAGCCGGTCGGCGTCATCCGCGACCCACAGCTCTCGCCCGACGGGAGGAAGCTGGTGTTCGCCAAGCGCCGCAATCTCGAGCGCGACGACTACCATCTCTGGACCTACGACCTCGAGACGGACGAACTTCGCCAGCTGACGCGCAATCCGATCGTTCCCAAGGAGGCGATCGGCCGCGGCCAGACGAACGACTTCGAGGTCATCTGCTCCGACATCGAGCCGTGCTGGCTGCCGGACGGGTCGATCCTGTTCCAGTCGACGCGCTGCTGCCATTCGGTCGACTGCTGGCCGCTGCCGGTCTCGAACCTCCACCGCTGCGACGCCGACGGACGGAACATCCGCCGCATCGGCTTCGACCAGGTGCAGACGTTCTTCCCGCAGCTTCTCAATGACGGTCGCGTCGTCTTCACGCGCTGGGAGTACAACGACCGCGAGACGGCCTTTCTCGAGAAGCCCGTCTCGATGAATCCCGACGGTTCGCATTTGCTGGGGTTCTTCCTGAACAACTCGGAGTATCCGGGCGGCATCTTCCACATCCGGCCGATGCCCGACTGCGACAACCTGCTGGCGATCGCGACGGGCCATCACGTCGCGCAGAAGGGCAAGGTGGTCGAGCTTGATCCATCGCTCGCCGACGACTACGCTGACTCGACCTACGACGCGTCGCAGGCTCTCTACGGCATCAACACGAACGCCATCGTCTACACGTTCAAGTACGGCATCAGGAAGACGATCGTCAACAGCCCATGGGACGGCAAGTTCGGGATGCGCGTACCGACAATCGCCGGCGTGTGGAACGTGGCGGGTTCGGCGATGGACGTCGCGCCGGGCCGCACGCCGATGAAGACGCCACGCGACTTCCACTACAACGTCTACGACATGGCGCAGCAGTTCGGCCCGCAGTGGGCCTATCCGTTTCCGCTCGACCGCACGCATTTCCTGGTGAGCTTCATGCCCGAGGGCTGTCGATTCTACCGCGGGCCCTATTCGTCGCGCTTCGGCGTCTATGCGCAGACGGTCGACGGACGCCGCGAGCTGCTGGCCTTCGACTGGGGCAACCACTGCATGCAGCCGATTCCGCTCAGGAAACGCAAGGTCGCTCGCCGACTCGTGGCCAAGCCCGACTATTCGGACGGGTTCGGCTCGTGCTACATCCAGGACGTCTACGCCGGCGAGGCGGCGAAGGGACTTAAGCGCGGCGAGGTGAAGAAAATTCGCGTGGTCGCGATGGAACTCAGGCCCGTGCACATCGGATGGAACTGGCAGTTCGGATGGCATTCGTCCGAAGGGAAGATCGGAACCCCCATTTCCGTCGGCAACGGCTCGTATGATGTCAAGCACGTCTTTGGCGAAGCCGACGTCGAGGACGATGGTTCGTGTTCGTTCCGCGTGCCGGCGCGGACGCCGGTCTTCTTCCAGTACGTGAACAGGGACGGACTCGTCCTGCAGACGATGCGCAGCTGGACGACGCTCGTTCCAAAGGAAAACGCCAGTTGCATCGGCTGCCACGAGCGTCCGCGGCAGGCCGCATATCCGCGCGTAACGATCGCGTCGCGGCGTCCGCCGCAGGAACTCAAACCATATGTCGATGGCGCTGCGGAGCATCCCTATGTCGCGAAGCTCAAGGCGGCGGGGCCGCTCGCCTCGCTTGACAACTGGATGGGCGTGAACCGTCCGAAGCGGATGGTCCCGGCCGCCTGCGGCGACGGCTTCTCCTTCGCGCGCGAAATCCAGCCGATCCTCGGCCGCAGCTGCGTCGTCTGCCATGGCGGCGTCGAGGGACGCCCCGACCTGCGCGCCCAGCCGGCGAAGCTGCCGCAGTCGGACGTCTGGTCGAAGCGCAAGTTCTCCTGCGCCTATCTCGACCTCTCCCGCCGCGGCGCCTGCGACGACAAGATCAACTTCTCGCATGCACTCGCCTTCGCGCCGTTCAAGCCGCCGAAGACGTTCGGGGCGATCCGCTCGGCGTGGTATCAGATGCTGGCGAAGGGCCATCCGGACGCGAACGGGAAGAAGCGGGTTTCGCTTGCCGACGCCGACCTTCGCCGCATCGCCTGCTGGATCGACCTCTGCGTGCCGTTCTGCGGCAGCTACGTCGAGGCGCAAGACTGGGCCGACTGGTATCGGCAGCGGTTCAACTACACGGCCTCGAAGCGCAGCGCCTGTGCGTGGGTGGAGCTCAACGAGGTGCGGGCCGAGCTGGGGCTCAAGCCAGTGCCGCTGACGGGATTTGTGCCGAACATCGTCAATTCGCGCAGACAGGTGCGATGGGACGAATGATTGCCTGTGCCCGGCAGCGCGATGCCCTGTTCTTTTGTTTGACACGTCGGTGGAATAATGGTAGAATAGGGGCATGAAAAAACACGACATTCGCGCGCTTGTCGCGCTGGCGGCGCTTGGCTGCGCCAGTCTGCTTAATGCGGATATCCGCGCTCTCACACCCCAGACGCCCGATGCCAGCTGGACCAAGGACTGGTGGGCTGCGCGCCACGAGCAGAGGATGGAGCTGGCACGCAAGGGTGGTGCGCCGATTGTGTTCATCGGCGACTCCATCACCCATTTCTGGGAGACCAACGGCAAGGCGGTGTGGAATCGTTTCTTCGCTGACGGTCGCTATCGCGCCCTGAACCTTGGCTTTTCCGGCGACCGCACCGAGCACGTGCTCTGGCGCATTGAGCAGGGCGAGCTTTCCGGCTACGAGGCGAAGGCGGTCGTGCTGATGATCGGCACCAACAACACCGGCCACTTCCCAGTCGAGAAGGAGACCCCACTGGACACTGTCCTCGGCGTGCGCGCGGTGATCGACCGCATCCGGGAGAAGCAGCCGAAGGCCAAGCTCCTGCTCTGCCCCATCTTCCCGTGCGACAAGGATTCCACCGGACAGCGCCGGCGCCGCAACCATGCCGTCAACGAGCAGATCATGCGCTTCGCCGACGGCAAGGACGTTATCTGGTGCGACTTCACCTCCCAGTTCCTGCTGCCCGACGGCACTCTGCCCGCAGCCGTCTTTCCCGACTTCCTCCATCCTTCCGAACCTGGCTACGAGCTGTGGGCGGCGTCTATTCTGCCGTTCCTCGACTACGCGCTCGCCGACAATCGCCAGCCCATCGGCAACCGTTTCGGTCCTGGCCTCCCGAATGGGGGTGACAAGGGCTCGGTGCCAGCGCGGGCGGCCTCGCTCATTGGCCGACGTGAACACTGGTGGCGTGATCCCGAAATGTGGCTAAACGCGGTGCGCCGGCATCGCAACGCCACCGAGATCGGCACCGAATACGATCTCGTCCTGCTCGGCGACTCCATCACCCGCGGCTGGGAGGGCAACGGCGCGGAGGTGCTCGCCGAGCTGCGCAAGAACTACCGCGTGCTCTCGCTCGGCATCGGCGGCGGCCGCGTG
>JAZRXT010000077.1:0-34605 GCA_045600365.1 Kiritimatiellia bacterium
CCCGCGTTCGCGCTGCCAGTTCCTGAACGTGCGCGGGGTGTGGCCGATCGAATGGCCCGAGCGGCGGGCTTCGCGCCAGAAGCCGCGGCGGTACTCCTCCGAGTCGAGGCCGAGTACGTCCTGCACGAACCACTCGAAGAACGGTTTCGCGTCCGCGGCGGTGTGTGCGTCCGCAGCCGCGCACGGCTCCTCCGCTGACGGGGCGAGCGCGTGGCCATGGGCGACGAGGCGGTTTCTGATCCTGTGGTTCATCGGGTAATCCTGCTGTTCATCTGGTGGTACAATGGTTCATCTGGTAATCCTGTGGTTCGACGGATAACAGTATAGCAGGTCCGACGGGAAAGTTCAAGCAGAAAGTTGGATTTTTTTTCGGAACAATTAAATCGTACACGGACGAAACAGGATGTTGGCGCGGATGTTGATGTTGCCGGGTTGTGCCGGTTGTGATGAGGTGGGCGGGTTGTGCCGGTTGTGGTGAGGTGGACGGGTTGTGGTGAGTTGGGCGGGGTGTGGTGAGGTGAGCGGACGACGGGTACCCCGCTCGTGCCGGAAGGGAAGGGATGGGATGGGAGGAGGTGGTGAATTACTCAGATGCGCCCTACTTTGGGCATCAAGCTAGATTAACATTGTCTGGATGATAATTTTATGATACAATGTACTAACAGGAATAGGGGATGAAAGAGGTACAAATGACTGTAGTTCATACTTCTGATTGGCATCTAGGTGCCAGGCTGCATGATCAGGACCGTGCGGAGGAGCATGCCGATTTCCTGAAGACTCTTGTCTCGATTGTGCGGGATGAGTGTGCGGATGCCGTGGTGGTTTCTGGCGATGTCTTTGACATTCGGCAGCCCGGACCATCCGCGCAGGCGCTGTACTATGATTTCCTGGCCGCGATTGACGCATGCCCGACATGCAAGAAGGTGATCGTGACGGCGGGTAATCACGATTCGGCCAGCATGCTGGTCGCCGCTGGTCGGGCATTGAAGCGCATTGGCGTCGAAGTCGTTGCCAAGGCCAGCGAGGACGTGGCCAAAGAACTCGTTGTGCTGTCGAATGCCGATGGAACGCCCGGGCTGGTGGTTGCGGCGGTTCCGTTCATGAATGACGGCGAGCTGTCCAACTTCGCCCGCGCGGCCGGCATCGAGTCGGATACAACGGCGGAGAAGCTTGCCGGCGGATTCAGGGTGCACTACCAGTCGGTTCTGGCGGCGGCGAAACAACTGGCGCAGGGAGCTCCGGTCATGGCGACTGGACATTGCACTGTTGTTGGTGCGAAACTCGGCGACGCGCGCAGCGAACGTGGCCGGGCGGTTGGCGGACTTGAGGCGTTCGAGAGTGGGGCATTTGCCGGTGCCGACTACGTTGCACTCGGCCATCTGCACATCCGTCAACTGGTTGGCGACGACTCCCGCCTTGCCTATTGCGGGGCGCCGCTGCAGATGAGCTTCTCCGAGGTAGGCCAGCAGAAGTACGTGCACGTCGTTCGTTTCGGGGCGAAGTCCGGGGACGGCATCGAACTCAAGCCGGCACCGATCAATGGTGCGGTTCCGCTCATGCAGCTCGAGGGGACGATGGAGTCTATTCGCGCGGAGCTCACCAATCTCAAAACCGCGAACCCGGCCAAGGTCTATCTGAGCGTTCGGGTCACAGAGGGCGAGGGCGAGCTCGCCGGATTCTGGAGCGAGGTTGACGCGATGGTCGAGGGAACCGGCGTCCGTGTTCTGCTAAAGGAGAATGCGCGAGCGCATGCGGTAGTTGGTTCGGGGCTCGCGGCGGCGCCGGAGCGGGAGCTGGCGGCGATGACGCCGGTGGAGGTGGCCACGCTGCGCATCAACGAGGAGACGGACCTTACTCAGGACGAGAGGGCCGGTTACATCAAAATGATTGAGAAGGTTGTTGGGGATGTGGTATGAAGCTTTGCAAAATTGAGTTCGAGAACATCAACTCGCTGGCGGGCCGGTGGTCCATCGATTTCGAGGCCCAGCCCTTTGAGGATGGTCTCTTCCTGATAACTGGCGACACGGGTTCGGGGAAGACTTCGATCCTCGACGCGATATCGCTGGCGCTCTACGGGTGTACAGATCGGGAAGACGTCTCGAAGAACCGCAACGAGGTTATGACCCGCGGACGTGGAATGTCGTGGGCGGAAGCCGAGTTCACGTGCGAGGAGGGACGCTTCCGCGCGCGCTGGGAACAGTCGCGGGCACATAACAAGGCAAACGGGGCGCTTCAGGGGGTGAAGATGTTTCTGTTTGACGTCGCGGCAGGCAAGGACATCAGTGAACATCGCGCCAGCGGCACGCAGAAGATGATTGCCGCGAAGATCGGTCTGTCATTTGAACAGTTCCAACGGACGATGATGCTCGCACAGGGTAAATTCGACCAGTTCCTCTCGGCGAGGGAGTCTGAGCGGTCGGAAATCCTGGAACAGGCGACTGGCACCGAGATCTACTCGAAGGTCGGTGAACGAATCTTCAATTGCAAGCACGATGCCGAGGAGGCGGTCAAGGAGTTGGCGGCGCGGCTGGACGAGACGGTGCCGATGGAGGAGTCGGCGCGGGCGGAGCTTCAAGGCGAGCTTGTCGCCAAGAAGGAGTTGCAGCAGGTCAGGGCCGGCGCTCTGGCTGCCGCCGAAAAGACGCTAGCCGACTACCGCCAGAAGAAACAGCTGTTCGATACCGCCGCCGCTGAACTGGCGAATCGCAACCAGGCAATTGTGAGATGCGACGAGGCCGTGGCCCGGGCGACGCAGTTGGCCGAAGCTCGCGAGGCGGCGGAGAAGGCGGCCGAGGCGGTGAAGGCCGAGAAGGATCCCGTGATCGCCATGGCGGTCGAACTCAAGCAACGGCTTCAGCTCGAGGAGCAGAAGCACCGGCAGGCCGAGTTGCAGCTGGCCGCAAAGCACGCCTCGCTGAAGAGCAAGGTCGATGCCGACTCTGCGCTCAGGGAACGTGTCGTTTCCGAAAAGACGCTGGTGGCAATGGTGGCGGATGCGCTTGCGGGCAAGTTTACGGGGCCTGTGGATTCTGACGCTGCACATGATCCACTGGTAGCGAGGGCGGAGGAGTATGTCAGGAGGTCGAAGGGGTTTGCCGGCAAGAACGACGAGATCGTCCGGTTGAAGGATGCGTTTGATTCTGCGTCTGCCGAGTGTGACGCGATGGAGGTGAACTACAAGGCAGTTCTGCCGGGGAGGCTGGAGGCGCTCGCGAATGCGGAGAGGGCATTGGAGCTAGCGAAGGTCGTGGACAAACTCGAGACGCACCGTGGGCATCTGGAGGACGGCAGTCCGTGTCCGCTTTGCGGTTCGCTGGAGCATCCATACGCGCTTGGCAACAAGCCGGCGAAGAGTGAATGCCAGCTGGCATACGATGACGCAAAGAAGGCGGTGACCGATCTGGAGGATGAGCGAAACGCCATTCTAGACCGGCGCCAGCGAGCGCAGAAGGAGTGGAGGAGCGCCGAGACTGCAGTGGCAGCGGAGAAGGCGTCGTATGAAGCATTGAAGCGGGAACTTGACCATGCACGGGTCTCGCTGTCGACTCAGGTGGAGTCGGACGAATCGCTGCTGGCGAATTCGGGCGAGGCCATTCGTGTTGCCGGTGCCGATCTCAGAGACTGCGAGGCGGTGGAGAAGGCGGCCCTCGCCCAATGTGCGGAGATTCGTGGACAGCTAGAGGCGCTGAATCTTGGCAAGGACCCGGATGCTCTTCGCAAGGAGTTGCAGGACACGCTCGATGCGGCGAAGTCGGCGGCGGGCGATGCCCGAGCGGCAAAGGCCGCCGCCGCGGCCAATGTGGCCAATGCGCGAACAGAGGCGGAGGCGGCGCAGAGGAAGGTTACGTTGGCGGAGCAGGCGTTCAGGTTGGTGGAGGCATCCATCCCCGATCTTGCGCAGTATGAGAAGTCCATTGGCGAAATGCAGGCGGATAAGAAGGCGCTCGACAGCGAGATCGTGCAAATCGAGGTGAATCTCAAGGCCGACGACGGTAAGCTTGAGCGTAGGAACGAACTTGTAAAAGAGATGTCCGAGGCCGAGGTAAAGAGGGTAAGGTGGAAAAAACTCGATGGTTGGCTTGGCGGTATGGGCGGGGAGAAATTCAAGCGCTATGCGCAGGGAATTACGCTGCGGCAGTTGCTGGCGGCGGCGAATCCGCACCTTGCGGCCATGACCCAGGGGCGGTACCAACTCAAGTGGGATCCAGAAGAGGCCGATGCGGCAAAGCTGCTGCCGTTTGTGGTGGATAACGATCAGGCTGGCGAGACGCGACCAGTCTCCAACCTTTCCGGCGGAGAGCGCTTCCAGGTGTCGCTGTCGCTGGCACTGGGGCTTTCCGAGATGTCCGGCAACCGTGTCCGCGTTGATTCGCTCTTCCTGGACGAGGGTTTTGGCACGCTTGACGGGACGACGCTCGAAGCGGCGCTGGATACGCTTTGCCGGATTCAGCAGGAGGGGAAGCTGATCGGCATCATCTCGCACGTCACGGAAGTGGGCGAACGCATCTCGACGCAGATCGAGGTCAGGAAGGTCGGCGGCGGGTTGAGCGTTCTGGAGGGTGCTGGCGTTACGGCGCATTCATGAGTAGTGACGGCCATTTGAAAAGAGAGATTCAAATATTAAGAGCGTACTCATTCAAGACACCGAGTAATTGCACAAAAACTGATTTTCCCACTTCCATTTTCCCAGATTTTTTGATATAATATACATTTTCGACAGCCGAGGGTAGCGCGAGTGCGCGAGAGCAGGCGGTCTTAACCCAAAGAGAAGATTAATGGATCAGATCAAGATTAAGGCGGAGGTGCGTACCGAACAGGGTACTGGCGCTGTCCGTCGGCTTCGCCGTGCCGGGATGGTTCCTGGGTCGGTGATGAGCATGAACAAGGGCGGTACGAAACTCATCAAGTTCAACGCCCATGAGTTCATGATGGCCATGCGGGGCCGTAGTGGCAAGCAGCTGCTGGTTTCGCTGGATATGAACGGTACCGAAATGCCCGCGCTGTTGCGTGAAATGCAGAACGACGTGCTGGCCGGTACTCCCATTCACGTTGATTTCAGCGAGGTGTCGCTCACGCAGAAGGTGCGTGTGACGGTGCCCCTCTACCTCGTTGGCGAGGCGGTGGGCGTGAAGATCGGCGGCGGCGTGCTTGAGCAGGTGCTGCGCACGGTCGACGTCGAATGCCTGCCCACCGACATCGTCGAGAAGTTCGACATCGACGTCTCCGCTCTGGGGCTCGACCAGACGATCTTCGTGCGCGATCTCAAGCTGGGCGACAAGTTCACGGTCGTCACTCGTGGCGAGCTTGCCGCGGCGACGGTGAAGGCGCCCGAGGGCGCAGATGCCGCCGCACCTGGAGCCGCTTCCGCCGAGGAGAAGACGCCCGAGGTGATCAAGAAGGGCAAGGAAGAGGAAGCCAAGGCCGCGGAGAAGAAGGCCTAAGTCACCGAAACGGGGAACGGCGTTTCATGAAGGTAATAGCAGGACTCGGGAATCCGGGCGCGGAATACGCTTCGACCCCGCACTCCGTCGGCTTCGAGGTCGCGGACGCGGTGGTGCGGGCGATGGGTGCGTCATGGACGGCGAAATCCTCCTTCAGGGGGGAGATAGCCGCCGGGGTCTTCGCCGGGAGCAGGGTGACGGTTTTGAAGCCGTCCACCTACATGAACCTGAGCGGCGACTCCGTGGCCCCGGTGCTACGCTATTCGAACGCATCCGTGGCGGATCTGATCGTGGTGTCAGACGACATCGACCTCCCCGTGGGGCGGATGCGTCTGCGTGTCGGCGGATCAGCTGGCGGGCACAATGGCCTCAAGAGCGTGATCGAGCGCGTCGGCTCGCCGGAGTTCGTCCGGCTGCGCATTGGCGTGGGTCGTGACCGCCGCGACCGCTCCAACGTGGTCTCGCATGTGCTGGGGAAGTTCTCCCCTGAGGCACGCGCGGTAATCGACGACGTGGTCGTGGAGGCGGTGAAGGCGCTGGAAATCCTCGTTTCGAACAACATTCAACTCGCGATGAACCGGTACAATGGCTGGAGTCATCCGTCGCTTGCGGCGGAAGTCGCCCATCCCGTGGCCGGGTAAGGAAAACGGAAATGAAAAAGTACAACGGTCTCTATATCTTCGCCGGTCAGGCGAAGGACGATGTCCTGGACGCGCAGATTGCCAAGGCGATTGCCGAGGTGACTCGTCTCGGTGGCAACATTCTCTCTCAGGAGGTGCTCGGCAAGCATACGTTTGCGCACCCCATGCACAAGCGCGAAAACGGCGTGTATGTGCAGGTTGGTTTCGAGCTTGATCCCTCCAAGGTGAAGGAGCTCGTCAACCGCTATCACCTCGTCGAGGAGGTGTTCCGCGTCCAGATCCTCGCCGTGGACGAGCGCCGTGAGGCGATTCTCGCCGCCCAGGCCGAGGCCGCGGCCCGTCGCGCCGCCCTGCGTGCGCAGAAGGAAGCCGAGGCGGCCGAGACGGAGACGTCCGAAGCCGAGTGATGACGAGAGGGGAGCGCTCCTATGCCATCCTTCAATAAAGTAATCGTCATGGGGAACCTAACGCGTGACCCCGACGTGCGCCAGGTGGGCGTCAATGCCGCCAAGGTGTGCAGGTTCGCGCTGGCGCTCAACGAGCGCCGCAGGGATCGCAATGGCAACATAGTGGACATCCCCACGTTCGTCGAAGTCGACGCATGGGAGAAGCTTGCTGAACTATGCGGCCAGTACCTTCGCAAAGGACGTTCTGTTCTCGTGGAGGGGCGTCTCCAGATGGACACCTGGGAAAAGGACGGTCTGAAGCATCAGAAACTCAAGATCCGCGCCACCACCGTCAAGTTCATGCCGCTGCCGGCCCCCAATCAGAGCCGTCTTACCGGCGAACCGATAGTCCCGTACGGCGATCAAGGCGGCCCAGCCGTTCCGCAGTCGGGCGAAATGGACGGGTACGACGAGGATTCCGGGCTCCCCTATTAAAAACAATCAAGCAAAGGAACAACAATCATGGCCTATCAGAAGAAAACAGATCGTGCCGACCGCGACGCCAGCGAGTTCATCTCCCGCCGTCGCCCCGCGATTCCCGCAAACGACAAGATCGACCTCAACGACACCGAAGTGCTCAAGCGCTATGTCACCGAGTACGGTAAGATCATCCCCGCCCGCGTCACGGGCGTAACCGCCATGCAGCAGCGCCAGATCAAGAAGGGCGTCCGCCGCGCGCGCAACATGGGCCTCATGGCCTAAGAAAGGAACGCGAAAATGACAGAAGTTCTGCTCATGGCCGATGTCAAGAAGCTCGGCAAGGCCGGCTCCATCGTCAAGGTCGCTCCCGGCTACGCACGCAACATGCTCCTTCCGCAGGGGCTAGCCGCTCCGGTCACCGAGGCCTCGCGTCGCCGTCTCGCCAAGCTCGAGGCGAAGCGCGCCGAGGAGCGCAAGCAGCGCAAGGCCGCCGCCGAGGAGGTTGCCGCGAAGCTCGTCAACCTCACGGTCACGGTCAGCGCCCGCACCACTGACGGCAAGAAGCTCTACGGCAGTGTCAACTCCGCCGACCTGCTGGCGGCGGTTGCCGCCGACCGCGGCGTGACGCTGGTGCGTTCGCAGCTTGACCTGCCCGATCAGCTCAAGGAAGTTGGCACCTACAAGGCCAAGATCGATCTCGGCGAGGGGGTCTCCGTCCCGTTCGAGGTGGTCATCAAGGAGGAAGAGGAGAACGCATAAGCGGAATCCTGCTCCTGTTTCGTCCGGCTCGCTGCGATTGGTCGGCGAGTTGGACGAAAAATTTTTTAATTTTTTATTTGCTTTATTCGTCAAGAAAGCGTATTATATACGATGTCTGCCCACGGAGTAGTTTGTGGGCGGCGGGAAAAAGACGGTAATGAGATTGTTTTCACATAGGTTTCTAGCCTACGGTGCGTTGCTTGGCGCGCTGTTGTTTGCTATTGGTTGCGACACGCTCAAGGATGCATTCGGCGATTCCGACCAGCACGCGAATGTGGATCCGGATGTGCTCGCCACCTATTTTGACGGTCCCAAGGTGCGTCCGGGCGTGGCGCTTTCGATTTCGGTTACTGCCACCGGTACGCAGGGGCGCGAGGCGCGCCAGTACTTCGTCGATGCCGAGGGGTGCATAACGATGGAGCTTGTTGGTCAGATCAAGTGCGATGGTCTTACGTTGGTTGGCCTTCAGCAGAAAGTGGCCGCCGCCTACAAGGAGTATTTTCTCGATCCGCATGTAACAGCCACCTTTGTCTATGCGCCTGGTGGCACCATGGTTTCGCCATGGGGCACTGTTACCGTGCTGGGCGAAGTAAACCGCCAGGGTCCGGTCGACGTGCCGTCGACGATGGATCTGCGCGTGCTGAAGGCACTGCAGCTGGCCGGTGGCGTTACCTCGATTGCGGATAAACGACATGTAAGGGTCACTCGTTGCGACAAGGACGGCAAGCAGACCAAGACGATAGTGGACCTGGTCGAGATCGGCGAAGACGGTCGACCCGACAAGGACATGCTACTGCGCGCCGGCGATGTCGTGTGGGTGCCAATGTCATGGTATTGATAATCTCAGGCTAAGCGAAAAAAGGAGTCCAAGAAATGAAGATCAGATTCGGAAAACCGTTCGCGCTGTTTATCGCGGCGCTCGTGTTCCCCGTTGCCGCAATTGCGGCGGATGCTGCCATGCCGCGCTCGGAATGGCATAATCTGGTGAGCGACTGCGCCCAGAGCGCTGATGCGCTCAAGAGTACAATAGCCAAGCTGTCGCCGTCCGACCAGTGCGCGTTTCTTGCCGAGGTCAATGACGCCATTTCGAAGATGCCGGGCTCCGACGAGGCCAAGGCCGCCAAGTTCTACGCCGCCAACAGGGCTGCACTGCAGGGCGCGGATCCCACCAATCGCGTGGCGGTGCTCTCCGAGGTGTTCGCCACCGTGCCGGTCGAGTGCCTGACCGATGTGAACGAGCGCCTCGCCTCCGAGCTTTTCAGCCGCGAAGGCAGCTCCCGCACTTTCTCCGACGCCGAATTCACCGCGCTCGCCAAGAATTCGATGGATGCGATTGTCGCCCGTTGCGGCAGTGCCGAGAACGCTGGTGTGCGCGAGGCGATGGCCATCGTCATGTTTGCCAACGCCTCGGGTGGTTCGCCTGCCGATCTGGTTGATTCGCTGGCCGCATCCATCTCGGATGAGGCGGTGCGCAAGCAGGCGGTTTCCGAGTGGATTCCCGCCGCCCTCGGCAAGGACGGCCAGAGCAAGAGCTATGATCCCATGCTGGGCGTCGCCCAGGCTGGGGACGAACCGAATCACGCCGTCGTGACCACGATTGTCGGCGGTCCGCAGACTGGTGAGGCGATGCTGGCCGATCTCGCCACCATCAATTCCTCTGGCAAGACGGCTACTGATTTCACCGCCGGCAGCTTCAAGCCCAATACCATCGCCGGGGTTCCCACGGACTCGATCGACATTGGGCTGAACCGTGTTCCGCGCGGGGCGCTTATCAGCGATGTCGCGCTCGGTAACGGTATCAGACGCACTTCCGATGGCCGCTATGTCGACGTCCACGGCAACGAGGTGACGATCGACGCCAACGGCAACTACGTCGACTCCGACGGTAACATCGTCGGCGGCAACCCCTACAAGAGCCGCAAGCGTGGCGAGCCGTCTGGCGGCGAACCCTCGGTCTATGCCGGCCAGTACTGATTGATACTTAATTGCACCACATCGAGTAGAGAGGACACCACAAATGAAAAAGAGCATTTACGGGATGGTGATCTGCGCGGCGGCAGTTTCCACGGCCGCGTTTGCGGATAATGCTTCCGAGTCAAATAAGCCCCAGGGCTTTCGTTTCCTTGACGGTCGTCTAACGATCAAGCCGTATGTCTCGCTTTCGTACACCTACGATAGCAACATCGACACGACGCGCAGGTCCACCGACGACAGCATCTTCTGCGTTCAGCCGGGAGCCGACTTCGTTTGGCGTGGTGAGCGTTGGGAGTTGACCGGCGACCTCTGGTATCGCTACAACGCCTATTGCAAATACAACAACACGATGGGCGAGAACAGCTACGGCGAATCGTTGAAGTACGCCTGGTCCAACGTCTCCGAGGAAGGCCGTGGCTGGAATCTGATGATCGCCGAACGCTATGCGCTGATCAACCAGAGTGATTCGCTCACCTCCGGCGATGGCCGCGGCATCTGGCGCGACCGCGAGCGCGCTGACGTCTCCGGCACCCTCGAGCGTCGCTTCAATGACCGTTGGCATGCTGCCGCACTCGGTCAGTACAACTGGATCGACTACAAGAACGACAAGGGTAAGTACGCTCCGCTCTATGGCTGGTCTCAGTGGTCCGTTGGTCTTGACGCTGGCTATGCTGCGTCCAAGTGGACCGATCTGATCGTCGCCGGCGGCTACTCGCACTATCTGCAGAAGAGGGCTCGTTCGGTCGACCACCGCTACAGCAACGAGAGCGAGGTCTATACCATCCAGGGTGGTATCGGCACCCATGCGACCGAGAAGATCACCTATCGTGTGCTGGGTGGTGTTTCGTGGCTTGACTACGCCGGGCATGGCGGTACCGACTGCGGCTGGACCTATTCGCTTTCTGCGAACTGGCGCATTACCCGTCAGCTCCAGGCGTCGGTCCTCGGCTCCAGCTTCTACCAGCCGTCCGAGCGCTCGCTCGGTCAGGCGGTCAAGGTATATTCGATTTCCGGTGGCTTCTCCTATCTGACGCTTGGCGACCGCATGACCCTCACTGCCGACGTTGCCTACCGCAAAGAGGATAACGTCTATAATGATCGCTGGCTTACGGCCGGTAATGACTTCGGCGAAGATATTCTCAGCGCCCGTCTCGGCGCCAACTATACCTTCAACCGCTGGGTCTCCGTTTTCGCCAATCTCTGCTGGGAAGAGGAGTGGGCCGACGGCCGGGTCAGCCACGATTACGATTACGACCGCTTCCGCTTCACGCTTGGTCTGCGTCTCCACTATTGATGACGCCAGCGGGCGCGTCCCGTCGAAATGTTCCAGAGAGTCGTAACCAGATATGGCCTCGCGGCGCACCTGGCCCTGCTTGCAGCAGGGCCTTGTGCGCTTTCTCCGTTTATGGATTCGGTTTCGCTGGCGAAGGTGGTGCTCTGGTTTTCCGCGCTGGCTGCGGTATGGCTGTTCGCCGAACCATCGATACTGCCTGGCGAGCATCTAAGTGTCTCGCGGGAACGGGTGCGCCGGGGGATGGTTCGCGATCCGTTCTTCTGGCTAAGTGTCCTAGTCGTTGCGTTTGCCGCCGTGAGATGCCTCAATTGCGGGGTGGCGATGATGTGGAACCCGGAAAAATCGGAATGGTTGGTAAAGGCCCCGTCGTTTCCGGTGATGCCATCCTGTGTGGGCGAGGCGGGGTTCCTCCCCTTTGCCGTATCGGTGGCTTTTATGATCCTGCTTGTTGGTCTGCGCCATGGACTTGGGCTCACCGCCAGG
Source organism: Kiritimatiellia bacterium (assembly GCA_045600365.1). Taxonomy (GTDB): domain Bacteria; phylum Verrucomicrobiota; class Kiritimatiellia; order RFP12; family UBA1067; genus RUG572. The sequence goes on from JAZRXT010000077.1 coordinate 11,459, forward strand.
ATTTCCTTCGGTCTCATATCCTCGTTCATTGCGGGCATTGGAGCGATGGTTGCCTGTACTCTGGTCTGTCTGGAAAAAGGTGGTTTCTCCGCTGCGGCCGTGGAGTGCTTTGGTGCTGATCCAGGCACGGGATCGTTTTGGGGCATTTGGCTCTTTGTCGCGTTAGGGGCCGGAGTGCAGGCGGAGGTGCGCAAATGGGGCGCCTCGCGGCTGCCGTTGATAGGAGCCATCGCCGGAAACATTGGCGGGCTTCTCTTCTTTGAACATCCCTACGTGGCGATTTCGTGGATTGTCATGGCGGCGATTTTCTTCTGCTTCTGCCTCGTTTGGGAATCGCGGTCCGGAACCAAGAGCGCGGTTATGAGATCTTTCTCGCTCGCCGTCATCGGGGTGGCGCTGCCGGTGTTTCTGCTGATGTCGATGGCTCCCGAGGCGCTTCGCTCCGCCAAGATGTCGGCACTTGACTCGACCGCTGTCTTTTCCGAGTCGCGTACGCAGATGGTGGATGCGCTGGTGCGAATTTCCCGCGAGATGTGGCGTGACCGTCCATGGTGCGGAGTGGGCGTGGGTGCATACGCGCTGCATGTTCCGTTCCTTGCAGAGAAGGCGGAGTGGATGGTGCTTCCCGCAAAGGCTGTCTGCGCCGTGGGTTCGTTCTGGACAATGCTGGCCGAGCGTGGCATTGTGGGCTGCATGCTCGCCGTTGCCGTCTTCACCCATCTTCTCTGCACCTGGTGCATGCGACTCGTCATGAGTTTCCAGTATCTCAAGTCCAAGGATGACGCTGACGTTTTCGTATTCGCGGTTCCGCCTTCGGCGTGGTTTGCGCCGCTGGTTCTGGTGCTGGTCTGCATCTGGGCCGTCTTCACTCCTTCGCTCGTTGCGCCTGTATGGACGCTTCCGATCGCGGTATCGCTGTCGCTACCCGCCTCTTCCTTCCCTGGAGGGAAGCGGCGCCAGTGTGACGGAGATGCGGCGCATGCTGCGGAGGTAACACCTGTTTCGGAGAATATTTGACATGGCATCAAGTTCCACCTATGGGCAGAAACCGCTGTATTATGGTTCTGCCAACAAATCGCCGATCTACTATGGATCGACCCATTCGCCAGCGTATTACGGTGGTTCGTCGCCTTACTACTATGGCGCTCCGTACGGAGGCCAGGGGGGCAATGGCGGTCAGGACGCCGATTCGCTTGTAGGCACGATCACGCTTGGCCGCGTTCTGCGCGTCATTGCGCAGCGCTGGATCTCGGTGCTGGTCTTCCTGCTGATCGGTCTCGTGGCCGCCTTCGCGGTGTACCGCATCTCGCCCACAATCTACGAGGCGAAGAGCGAGTTCACCATGGATACCCGCCGCCCGCAGAACGCCAACGGCGTCAACACGGGCATGGACATGGAGATATACGGCTCCAACTACGAGGAGATTTTCAATACCCGTCTTTCCGACTGGCGTTCCGAGAAGATCGTCACCAAGATCGTCCAGCAGTACCGAGCCAACTATCCCGCGTCCACCGTTACCGACAAGGAGCTGGTGTCGACGCTCGGCGATTCCCAGTTGGAGCTGATGCGCCATTCGCGCCTGATTACGATCGCCGTCCGCTCGTCCACGCGTGAACTTGCGGCCTCGCTCGCCAATGCGTATGCAGAAGCGATCGAGTCGTTCACCGACGAGGAGAACAAGATCCGCTGCGACAAGGCGGTAGCCCAGATCCACGAGCAGGTGGAGAAGCAGCGCCGGCTCGACGAGAAGGTGGCCAAGGACCTGCTCGAGTTCCGCACCAAGCATAAGATCGACAACCTTCGCAGTGAGCGCGACATTCTCCAGCAGTCGTTGCAGAAGACTACCGCCGATGTGCTTGACTACGAGACCCGCGTCACCTCCGCCGCCGAGTGGGAGAAGGTGCTGCAGGCGGCCCAGGAGACCCCTGAGGACTTCGGTGCGCTGCCGAGCGACGTGCCCCGCTCCACCGACATCGCCCAGGCCTATTCCGTGCTGCAGACGACCAAGATGGAGCTCAACGCGCTACTGGCGAAATTCACCAAGAACCATCCCGAGGTTAAGGCAAAGGAGAAGTTGCTCGAGTCGGTGAAGCAGGAATTCGTCGATGCCGTGTCCCGCGCACTGGCCACGGCCCATGGTAACCTTAGCTCGCTGCGCAACCAGCTGGCGGTCTACAAGCGCAACAATTCCGATTTCCGTGTCAAGCTTGCGGACATCGAGCAGCGCATTGTTGCCGCTGACGCCGGGCTCAAGCAGCTTGAGCAGGAGAAGAAGGTAGCGAGCGAGCTCTACCTGAATTTGCTCACAAAGGAGAACGAGGCGCGCATCCAGGCCGAGCAGAACAACGAAATCGTCCGCGTCGGCCGCCCCGCCAACGTTCCGAACGTGCCCGTGTTGCCCAATCCGGTGGTGATCTTCGCCGCCGGCGGTGCCGTATCGCTGATTCTCGGCCTGCTATTCGTGCTCGTGCTCGACCATCTCGAGGACACCATCGTCTCGCTCGCCGATATCGAGGGCCGCCTTTCGCTCAAGGTGCTCGCCGTGCTCCCCCACGTGCGCCGCAAAAAGCGCGAGCAGGTCGCGAAGTTCATTTCAGAGAACAAGTACTCGCAGTTCGCGGAGGCTATGGCCGGGCTCCGCAACCTGCTTGACTCTCCCCGCTACCAGCCGATTTCCCAGTGTCTGCTGCTGATGAGCACTCAGCCAGGCGAGGGCAAGACCATCACTTCCTGCTCGTTGTCCATCTCCAGCGCCCAGGCGGGCAAGAAGACGCTGTTGGTCGACTTCGACATGCGCCGTCCGCGTCTCGCGCGCGTCTGGGGCCTCAAGATCGACCAGGAGCATTCCTTCTCCCACTATATGTCCAACACATCCGGCGGCAGGGACTTCGGCTCGCTGGTGATGGATAGCGGAGTCGAGAATCTCCAGGTAATCGGCTCGCTGCCGCCCGACAACGTCAACCCCGCCTCGATCATGGGTTCGCAGATCGTTCCCGACTTTTTCAAGTGGGCGCGCGACCACTACGACCGCGTCGTAATCGACTCGCCGCCGTTCGGAATCGTGGGTGACGTCATGACCCTGGCGTCCATGGTGGACTCCGTGCTGATTATGTGCTGCCCCGACCGTACCCACTTCAAGCCAATACAGCATGCCGCTCGTTCGCTTGGAGAATCCGGCGCCACCGTCATCGGCGTTGTGGTCAACGACGTCGAGATGGGCTCTATTGGCGGCGCCTTCTCGCATTCGGGTCATTCCTATGGCTATGGTTATGGTGGCTACGGCGGGTATCGCGCCTACGGCGGTTACCGTCCTTATGCGCCCACCGAGACGGCGAAGAAGTCCAAGGATGGCAAAGACGCCCAGCCAGAAAATCCCGGCGAAGGCTCGGCGGTGGCCGCTGCTCAGGGCGAAAGCGGCACCAGCTCCAAACCGGCTGACTCCAACGACTCGAATGGTGGCGGGAGGAAGCACCATGTGTCCGTGAATCCAGAGTTGGTCGATGAGGAATAGACGCTTCATCGTAACGGGCGGCGCCGGCTTCATCGGCTCTGCACTTGTGCGCCATCTGGTGCGGGATGTCGGTGCCTCGGTGCTGGTGGTCGACAAGCTGACGTATGCTGGCGTTCCCGAGTCGCTGAACGAGGTTGGGTACAATCCGGCCGTGGTGCTTCGATCCGATGAAGTTGCCGGGCGTTCGGTCTCGGGCCCCTTTAATTTTCTCCAGGCGGATATTTGCGACCAGTCGGCCATGGATGACGCATTTGCGGCATTCAGGCCGCACGCCATCTTCCATCTTGCCGCAGAGTCGCATGTCGACCGCTCGATCGATGGTCCCGGCGAATTCATCCGCACCAATGTCGTCGGCACTGCCACTCTCCTTCAGGCGGCCCTTGCCTATTGGCACTCGCTGCCTGCGGAGGCATCAGACGGCCAGCCGTCTCGGCAGTCCTTCCGTTTCCAGCACATCTCGACCGATGAGGTATATGGATCTCTCGGCGAGGCGGGATTCTTCACCGAATCCACACCGTATTCCCCGCACTCTCCCTATTCGGCGTCGAAGGCCGCGAGCGATCATCTGGTTCGCGCCTGGCACGACACGTATGGTCTGCCCACGCTGATCACCAATTGCTCCAACAACTACGGGCCGTACCATTTCCCAGAGAAGCTGATACCGCTCGTGATCCTCAATGCGCTCGATGGCCGTCCGCTTCCGGTCTACGGCAGGGGGGCGAACGTGCGTGACTGGCTGTATGTCGACGATCACGTGGCGGCGCTCTGTCTCGTGAACGAGAAGGGTGTCCCCGGCGAGACCTACAATGTTGGTGGACACAACGAGCGTACCAATCTTGAGGTGGTCGAGACTGTCTGCCGTATTCTGGACGAGCTGCGCCCTCGCGCTGACGGCACCGCCTATTCCTCGCTCATCACCTACGTGGCCGATCGACCCGGGCATGACTTGCGATACGCGATCGACCCCTCGAAGATCATGAATGAGCTTGGGTGGAAGCCCCGGTGGACTTTTGACACTGGCATTCGCGAAACGGTCAAGTGGTATCTTGAGAACGAATGGTGGTGGGGGCCGATCCGCGCGAAGAAGTATTCGGGTGAACGTCTGGGTAGGGGTTGACTCGGCAGGGAGTGGATGCGGTGAAATTGACTTTCCAGCACTTCGCCGGTCCGCTTCGCGGCTCGGTTCAGATTCCCGGCGACAAATCGATGGCGCACCGTGCAGCGCTGTTCGCCGCGCTTGCCGAGGGGCGTAGCGAAGTCGGTAATTTTCCCGATAGCGGTGTCACCCGGGCCATGCTTGGCGCGCTGAAGACCCTTGGCGTCGATAGTTCTCTTGCCGGTGGTGTTCTCACGCTTGATGGCAATGGCTGGCGGCCTTTCCCGAAACAGAGGGTTACGGCATACTGCGGAAATTCCGCTACGACCCTGCGCCTGCTCGCGGGTGCCATAGCAGGAACGGGATCCAGCGCGGTTCTGGACGGTAGCGAAGGGCTGCGTAGACGGCCGATGTCGCGCATTATCTGTCCGCTTCGGGAGATGGGTGTCGACGTGGCTGGCATTGATGACCACGCTCCGATTTCCATCAATATGGCCAACTCCCGGAATGATGGTGGACAGCGTCGGCCGACGACAATCGACTATGATCTGGAGGAGGCCTCGGCTCAGGTGCTGAGTTGTCTGGAACTCGCCGCGCTGGGAGCTGAGACGGGGTGCCGCTTCACGCCTCCAGGCCCGGTACGTGACCATACCGATAGAATGCTTGGAGCGCTTGGTGCCGAGATTCGCGTAGAAGGCGATGACCGCTTTGTAACCCCGCTTGTCGCAAAGGATGGTGCAACGGCGCGGTTGCGACCGCTCTGCGGGACTCTTCCCGGCGACATATCCTCGGCCGCCTTCATCCTGGCTGCGGCGGCGATTCTCCCCGGCAGCCGGGTGACGGTGCTTAATGTGGGTGTCAATTCCACCCGCATCGGATTCCTGGACATCCTGCGCTCCATGGGTGCGCGGATTGAGGTTGGCAACATGCGGGAGACCATGGGGGAGCCGGTTGCCGACGTGACGCTGGAGTACGCCCCGCTGCATGGCGTAAAGGTGGACGATGGCGATCTCGTGGTGCGCACGATCGACGAATTCCCCGCCCTGGCCGCGGTCGCGGCGTTTGCCGATGGCAGAACCGAGATCCGCAATGCGCTTGAGCTACGCTGGAAGGAGACGGACAGGGTCCACGCCATAGCCTCGAAGTTCGCCGCCCTTGGCGCCGAGGTAGAGGAGTTCGAGGACGGATTCTCTATCGTTGGTGGATCCATCAAGGGTGGAACGGTCAGCGCCGGCGGCGATCACCGCATGGCGATGGCTGCGGCCGTCTGCTCCCTTCGTTTGCCCGTCGAAGTCGAAGGGGCCGAGATAATGAACGAATCCTTCCCAACTTTTGCCGACACCATTGCCGCGCTTGCCGCTGAAGCTTCCGCACCGCGGAAATGATGTCCTAATGATAAAAGGAACTAACACTCAATGAACTCGAAGCATATTGTCGGAATGTTCGCCCTCGTCGGATCGGTTTCCGCTCTGGCGGCGGTAAATGAAGTCAACCTCAAGGGGTATGTGGCCGATCGCATGCGTGCCTGCTACGCCAATCACGTGGCGGCGACCGACCCGATGTACTACGCACGCGAGTTCCGCTATCCCGCGGAGCCGGGCGCCTGGCAGACGGAGTTCTGGGGCAAGTACATGCTTTCCGCCGTCGAGTTCGCCGAGCGTTTCGACGACGCCGCTCTCAAGGCGCGCATTGCCCGCTCGGTCAAGGAGGTCTGCTCAAACCAGGAGGCCGACGGCTACATCGGCAACTATCCCAAGGACAAGCGCGCGGGCAGCGGATGGGACCTGTGGGGCAACAAGTACACCATGCGCGGACTTGTTGAATGGTACGAGTTCACCGGCGACGAGGAGGCACTGGTGATCGCGGCGCGCCTGGCCGACTATGTGATGGGGATATTCGGCCCCGGCAAGCGCCACCTCAACGAAACCGGATGCTGGCGCGGCCTGCCCAGCTGCTCGATGCTGGAGGTGATCGTCAAGCTCTACAAAATCACTGGGGCAAAACGCTATCTCGACTTTGCCAGCTATATCGTGTCGGAGCTCGATGAAGGCGAGCGTTCGCCCCGCCTTCTGCGCGACGCGGGCGTTGACCCCGCCGAGCGCGTGTCGCCCAAGAAGGGGCAGAGCATCTGGACGCTCTCCAGCCGCAAGAGCTACGAGATGATGAGCTGCTATCAGGGACTTATCGCGTATGCGGCGGCGACGGGACGCAAGGACATCGCCGACGCCTGCGTGAAGACGGCGGAGCGCATTCTCGCGACCGAGATCAACATCACCGGCGGCGCCTCCAGCCACGAGAACTGGTATGGCGGACGCGAGAAGCAGACGTCCACCTACCGCTACGAGAACGAGACCTGCGTGGTCACCACCTGGATGCGCTTCTGCGAGGAGATCCTCAAGCTCACGAATGATCCCAAGTGGGCGGACGAGATCGAGCGCAGCTTCTACAATGCGTATCTCGCCTCGCAGCGCCCGGACGGGTCTGAATTCGTCCAGTATACGTCGCTATGCGGGCGGCGTCACTTCGGCGAGAACCACTCCCGCCTCCACACCAATTGCTGCACGGCCAACGGACCGCGTGGCTATCTGGCCTACATCCGTTCGTTGATCATGGCCGACAAGGACGCGGTGACTCTCAACTTCTATGCCTCCGGAGACGCCTCGGTGGTGTGGCCCAAGACTGGCGAGCGCATTTCGCTCGAGACCTACACGCTCTATCCGAAGGTCAATTCGGTATCGATCCGCTACCGCGAGCGTTCCCCGAAGAGCTTCAAGCTCAGGCTGCGCATTCCGGGCTGGAGTGCCAAGACTTCGGTCCAGCTCAACCGCAAGCCGGTCGAGGGGGTCAAGGCCGGTGAGTATCTGGTGCTTGACCGCGAGTGGAAGTGCGGCGACCAGATAGACCTTGGGTTCGACTTCTCGCCGCGCGCGACATTCCTGAATGACAAGGTGGCGTTCACCATGGGGCCGCTCGTTCTGTCGCGTGATCGCCGTTTTGGCGATGGTGATCTTGGCGAGGTGATTTCGCTCATGGCTGCCTACGGCCTCAAGGCCGGGCAGGTTCCGGTTCGCGCCACCCGCACCACCAACGATGCCATGTACTACACCGCGGTCGGACTTCTCACCACCGGCGTCCACACCAAAAACGCCGGCGAGCGCTATCCGAGCGTGATCAACTTCTGCGATTACGCTTCGGCCGGCAACACCTGGGGTGACGACAGCTACTTCAGGGTCTGGCTCGATGTTGAACACGAGAACGAGGAGCTTTGATAGCTTGCCTTTCCGAAGGAAATTCGGTATAATATCCATAGTCAAAAGGAGTGAAGAAGATGGCCAGTGCAATGTATGACAAGCTGATGGAGGACATGAAGACCTCCATGAAGGCGCATGACGCGGCGGCGGTGAACGCCATCCGCGGAGTGATTGCCAAGGTCAAGGATATTACCGTCAATGCCGGCAAGGAGGTTACCGACGATGCGGTGCTCGCGGTTGTTGCCAAGGGCGTGAAGCAGCGAGAGGAGTCCATCGCGCAGTTCGAAGGCGCCGGTCGCGCCGAGCTTGCCGCCGGCGAGCGCTTGGAAATGGAACTTCTCAAGAGATATCTTCCGGCCCAGCTTTCCGAGGCGGAGGTGGCCGATGTGGTCAAGGCGGTAGTTGCCGAACTCGGCGCGACGTCCAAGAAGGACATGGGGCGCGTCATGAAGGAGACGATGGCCCGGGTCAAGGGCCAGGCGGACGGCAAGCTGGTTTCGCGTCTGGTCGGCGCGGCTCTTCCCTGAACTGTCCCAGTAGCGTTAATATTCGAGGTCAACCATGAAGAAGATCGCAATAGTGGTTTCAATCGTTGCCAGCATTCTCGTTTCCGCCGCGGTGGCGCAGGCGGCCGAGAAGGTGCCGGAACCGTCCTCCACCAAGGTGACGGTCGTTGTCGACTCCTCTACCAATGTCTATGATCTTGCCGCCTATGAGGCGAAGGACGACGTGAAGAGCGCGAAGGACTACGTCGACAAGTATGCGGAGAATGTGCAGAACGACAAGGACTTCCGTGATCATGAGGCTAAGGCCCTGGCGACCGTGCGTGCGAAGGAGAGGTTCTTCGGCACCTGGTGGGCGATTCTGCCCCCGCTGCTGGCCATCTTCCTCGCGCTCGTCACGAAGGAGGTCTACTCCTCGCTGTTCATCGGTATCGTCTCGGGCGGCCTCCTCTATTCTGGATTCTCCTTCGAGGGCACGCTCACGCATGTGATGCAGAAGGGCTTCATCTCGTCCATCGCCGATGCGTACAACATTGGCATCTTGATCTTCCTGGTGCTGCTTGGCTCGTTGGTGGCGATGATGAACAAGACCGGAGCCTCGGCGGCATTTGGCAAATGGGCGCAGACCCACATAAAGAGTCGGGTCGGCGCTCAGGTGGCCACCATTGTCCTCGGCATGCTCATCTTCGTTGACGACTACTTCAACTGTCTCACCGTGGGCAGCGTGATGCGCCCGGTCACCGATGCCAAGAAGGTGTCGCGCGCCAAGCTCGCGTATCTCATCGACGCCACGGCCGCCCCGATCTGCATCATTGCGCCGATTTCTTCCTGGGCTGCTGCGGTGGCGGGTTTCGCGAAGGGGGCAGGAGCGGAGAGCGGCTTCTCGCTTTTCATCAACGCCATCCCCTACAACTTCTACGCGATCCTCACTATCATCACCATGCTCTTCCTCGCGGTCACGCGGCTGGATTTCGGGTCGATGAAGCGCCACGAGGTCGAGGTGTCCGCCGGGCGACCTGACGCCGGTGCTCTGGAGTCGGCCGCCGAGGTGCTCTCGTCCAATGCCCGAGGCAAGGTCTGCGACCTGATCGTGCCCGTCCTGTTCCTCGTCTTCAGCTGCGTGTTGGGCATGATCTACTCGGGCGGATTCTTCGACGCCGCCAAGGCCGGTGATGGCTACCACGACTTCATGACGGCGTTCTCGAACTCCGACGCCTCGGTGGGACTCGTGCTCGGTTCGATCGTCGCGCTCGTGTTCGCGGTCGTGTTCTACCTCGCCCGCCGTGTGATCACCTTCCGCGACTGCATGGATGCCTTCCACGAGGGCTTCAAGGCGATGGTGCCCGCGATCATGATCCTCTGCTGCGCCTGGACGCTGAAGACGATGACCGATTCGCTCGGCGCGAAGATCTTCATTTCCGACATCATCAACGGCCCCGCCGCCGCCCTCTGGAACTTCCTGCCGGCGATCATCTTCGTGATCGCGGTGGTACTGGCGTTCTCGACCGGCACTTCCTGGGGCACGTTCGGCATCCTGATCCCGATTGTGCTCGCGGCGATCCCGGGTAGCTCCATGACGATCGTTGCCGTTTCGGCCTGCATGGCCGGCGCCGTCTGCGGCGACCACTGCTCGCCGATTTCCGACACCACGATCATGGCCTCCGCCGGCGCCCAGTGCAACCACATCGTCCATGTCAACACCCAGCTGCCCTACGCGCTGCTGGTGGCGGCGGTCTCCTTCGTCGCCTACGCTGCCGCGCCGTTCCTCGGCTCGGCCTGGGCTTCGCTTTCGGTGGCGGTGGTGCTGATGCTCGTGGTGCTGGTCTTCATGAGGGCGCTGTGCGGCGGCGGCGCCAATGGCAATGACAAAGGCGAAGCCAACGGCTGAGACGGCCGGGGCGTCGGCGCACGATGCTGCCGACCTCGGCTGAAGGGTGTACCAAAAACGAAACGGAATACTGACAATGGGAGAGATATCGTTCGATCCACCTCGCGGAATGCGTGACTTCTACCCCGAGGATATGGTGTGGCGCAACCGGGTCTTTGACGCCTTCCGTGCGGCCGGGGAGGCCGCCGGCTTCGAGCAGTACGACGCCTGCGTTGTCGAGAGCTACGAGCTCCTCGAACGCAAGGCTGGCGAGGAGGTTGGCGACCAGATCTACCACTTCCACGACAAGAGCGACCGCCATATCGCCCTGCGCGCTGAGATGACGCCGACGCTCGCGCGCATGGTGGCGCAGCGCCAGGGTTCGCTGTCGTTCCCGCTCAAGTGGACGACCATCGCCCAGTGCTTCCGCTATGAGCGGATGACGAAGGGGCGCAAGCGCGAGCACTATCAGTGGAACTGCGATATCATCGGCGAGGAGAGCGTGCTTGCCGAGGTCGAGGTGCTCGGCGCCGCCTGCGACGCCTTGCGCCGCATGGGGCTCGCCAACGAGGACTTCAAGGTCCATGTCTCCAACCGCGCGCTGCTTTCCGAGCTTCTTGCGGCAAGCGGCATTCCGGCTACCCTCCATCCGCAGGTGTTCCTGGCGCACGACAAGCGCGGCAAGATGCCAGACGAGGAGATCGCGGCGATGCTGCGCGACGGCGGGGTGGACGATGCGGGAGTCAGGGCGACCTTCGCGATCATGGATCTTGGCTCGATCGACGAGGCCGAGGCGTTCATCACCTCGCGGACCGCTCCAGCCGACGGCGGAACGCCCGTCGCGCCCAAGGCCGTGGCCGATCTGCGCGAACTGTTCCGCCTGGCCGATCTGGCTGGCTTTGGCAGCTGCCTGGAATTCGACATCTCCGTCATACGTGGACTTGCGTACTACACGGGAATCGTCTTCGAGTGCTTTGACTCCAAGCGCGAATTCCGCGCTATATTCGGCGGTGGTCGCTACGACAATCTGCTCACCACGATCGGCGGACAGCCGGCCACGGCCGTTGGGCTTGGCTTTGGCGACGTCGTGGTAACCGAGCTGCTCAAGGCACGCCTGGGCGGGGACGCCCCCGCGCCGAAGAAGGGTGTGTTTGTCGGCTGGATGTTCCCTGAACAGCGCGAGGCGGCTCTGAAGCTGGCGGCTCGCCTGCGTGCTTCGGGCGAGCCCGTGAACCTCTCGCTCCGCAAGCTCAAACCTAAGCAGTTCTTCGCCCGGGCCTCGACATCCTCCTGTGCCAGGGCGGTGTTCCTGGGACCTGATGACGTGGCGGCGGGAAAGGCCAGAATGAAGGACTTGGCCACCCGGGAAGAGAGTGACATTGAACTCTGAGCTTGACAGATGCGCGGCCGCGGTGGCCACTGAGGTGTCGACGTGGCTGGAGCGGGTTCGTGCCGGTCTCGACATTGGTTTCGCGAATTTGTCCGCGACTGCCAGGTTTCGATCGTTCCGCAGCGAGCCCGGCGGCGTGTGGATGACGGTCGAGGATGATCAGGCATCGGCGGCGGCGGTTGCGGCGAGCTTTGATCCTAAAACCGTGCTTCGGCTGGGTGCAGGGTGTGAACTCCCATTTGATGACAATCAGTTCGAGGTGGTGCTGCTTGGGGGTGCTTTGCTTTTCGATTCCAGCCGTCGCCCAGATGTGCTTCGCGAGGTTCACCGCGTACTCCGTGGCGGCGGGCTGCTGATCTTCGCGTATGACGACGCAACCGGCGGTATCGACCAGCGCGGTGTGTACGAAATGCTGCGAGACGGGTTCGATGTGGTTGGCTTCCGCCGTCCTGCATGGTGGCGCAGGCTCTGGCTTGCCCGCGGCGTGGTCACTGTATGCGCGCGGCGCAAGAACTGGCGCAATCGCGGAGCCCCGATTGTCGGCGAGGCGATGCCGGTCTCGTCTGCGATGTTCTCACCCCGCACCCGGAGGATGACATGACCATATCGAAATCAGTTTTCTGCGCGGCTTTCTGCTTTGTCGCGGTATCACTCTTCGCCGACCCGGCCAATGCAATCATGCGGCTGCTTAATTCCCGGGCGTCCGGTTCGTACCGCGGCTACTGTCAGGCGGCGGAGGAGGTGGCGCAGGCGGCCAAGGAAGGACGTCCGGTGTACGCTTTCGTCCTCGCTCTGATCTCCCGCGACCGGGACGCGCCTCCGGCCGCGCACCTTGACGACGAGACCCGCAAGAAGTATCTGGACGGGTGCCGCTCGGCCATCAAGCACCTCGCGCTCGACAAGAACAATCCAATGGCGTGGTATCTGCTCTCTCTTGACTCCAACGACACCAACCTCCTCCATCGTGCCGCCGAGGCTGGCAACGTGCAGGCACAGAATGCCTGGGGCTCGCTCTCGGTATCGGTGGCGATGAACGAGAGCAGTTCAACCAACGAGCTTGCCCGTGCCCTCGGCAAGGCGTGCGAATACTTCAAGGCGGCGGCGGGCAAGGGCGACGCGAACGGCGTCTACAATCTGGGTATGTGCCACTGGCGGGGCCTCGGCACGCCAAAGAGCGATGAGGAGGCATTTGCCTGCTTCCGCGCCGCGGCCGAAAAGGGGCATCCCGAGGCAATCAACAACATCGGCGCCTTCTTCCGTGACGGGAATGTGGTGGAGAAGGATCTGGAGATGTCGGCGAAGTGGTTTGCCAAGTCCGCCAGCTACGAGAATCCGTTTGGCCAGTTCAACTATGCGCTGGCTCTGCAGCGTGGCGAGGGCGTGAAGCAGGACAAGGCTCTTGCCGCTACCTACCTGAAGCGGGCCGCCGATGGCGGTTGCGTCGAGGCGATCGACGCATATGGTGTCGCCCTGTGGAAGGGCGAGGGGGTCAATTGCGACCCGGCGACGGCGTTCAAGCTCTTCCGGCGCGCGGCTAAGGCCGGGTATCCACCTGCCATGGAGAACATCTCCACCTGCTATGACCAGGGCAAGGGAGTCGCGCCCGATGAGAAGAAGGCGCTTGAATGGAAGATTCGCTCTCGCGCAGCGCGAGGGGATCGCAACGCGCAGGCCTGGCTAGAACAGAATTGCAAGGAGTGACCGGAACGATGCCAGTCCGGTCCTGAATCGAGATATGAAGAAGAAAAAAGAGAAGACGGGCGCCCAGACGCTCGTGGACGCACTCGCCAAGGCGGGTACAGAAGTCGTGTTTGGATATCCAGGCGGACAGATCCTTGACGTGTTCAACTGTTTCCCAGACGCTCCGTTCCAGTTTATCCTCGGGCGTCACGAACAGGGTTGTGTGCATTCGGCCGATGGCTATGCGCGTGCCACCGGCAAGCCAGGCGTATGCGTGGTGACTTCCGGTCCAGGTGCCACCAACACCATCACGGGGCTCGCCACCGCCAACATGGACGGCGTTCCGATCGTGTGCATTACCGGTCAGGTGCCCATGAGCCAGATAGGAACCGATGCCTTCCAGGAGGCGGATATGAACGGCATCTGCCGCGCCGTCACCAAGCACAGCTTCCTCCTTCAGAGCGCCGACGAGATTCCCGAGGTGGTGGCGGAGGCATTCTACATCGCCACCCACGGAAAACCCGGACCTGTTGTCATCGACATCCCCAAGAATGTCCAGCGCGGCCTTACCGTCGCCGAATATCCTGAGCGTGTATCGCTGCGCGCCTACCATCCGGAGTCGACTGCCACCAGTGCGCAGCTCTCCCGTCTGGCCAAGATGATCAACGAGGCTAAACGCCCTGTGATCTACGCTGGCGGCGGAGTGATGGCCAGCGGTGCCGCCAAGGACGTGGCCAGGCTAGCCCGCAAGGCGAACATTCCCGTGGCGACGACGCTGATGGGACTGGGCTCCTTCCCCGAAACAGATCCGCTGTCACTGCGCATGGCCGGTATGCACGGAACGGCCGCCGCCAACTACGCGATCAATTCCGCGGACCTCGTCATCGCCCTTGGTGCGCGCTTCTCCGACCGCGTCACCGGCAAGCTCGCAGCCTATGCGAAGAAGGCGAAGATCGTGCATGTGGATTGCGATCCAGCGGCCATCGGCAAGAACGTGCGGGTTGACCTCGGCATTGTCGCCGATGTCAAGGACGTGCTTACGACTGTCTCCTCCCGCGTCAAGGCAGCCACCCACGATGAATGGCTGGCTCAGATCGACGAATGGAAGAAGTCGCGCCCCATGGCCTATCGCCAGATGCATCTGGGCGTGATCATGCCGCAGAGCGTGATCGAGGCGATTGACCGCGCCACCAACGGGGAGGCGATTCTCGCCACTGACGTTGGCCAGCACCAGATGTGGGCTGCGCAGTATTTCCGCCATACCCATTCCCGCCACTTCATATCTTCCGGCGGCATGGGCACGATGGGCTTCGGCATACCGGCGGCGATCGGCGCCGCGATTGGCAAGCCCGACCACAAGGTGGTTGCAGTCTGTGGTGACGGCGGCGCGCAGATGACCTTCGAGGAGATGGTCGTGGCGGTCGAGCACAAGCTCCCCATCACCTTCGTCGTCATAAACAACGGATGCCTCGGCATGGTGCGCCAGTGGCAGGAGCTGTTCTACGGCAAGTGCTACTCCGGATCCATTCTCACGGTGAGGGGACGCCTCGCTAACGAACGCCTCGAGCAGGATCTCAAGTACGACTATCTCCCTGACCTCGTCAAGCTGGCGGAGGCGCATGGCGCCGAGGCGTACCGCGTTATCGATCCTGCCAAACTGGACGGCGTGATCCGGAAGGCGGTAAAGTCGTCGCGCACCACGTTCGTCGAGGTTATCGTCGAACCGAGGGCGAACGTCTATCCCATGCAGCCCGGTGGACAGCCGGTGGAAGGAATGATCTTCGAATGAAAGAGGAACTGCACAGACTGAACTGCTTCGTCGAGAACAAGCCCGGCGTGCTGGCGCGCATCGTCGGCCTCATTTCCGGGCGCGGATACAACATCCAGACTCTCAGCGTCGGCCCCACCGAGGACGGCACTGTTTCGCGCATGAAGATAGACGTGCTCGGTGACGACCGCGTCATCAACCAGGTGATGCTCCAGCTTCGCAACCAGGTGAATGTCATCGAAGTCACTTCCCGGGTGAAGGGGTGAACTCGTCTGCCCAGCCGCGCTCGGGAAAGGGGCCGATGCGCTTTGCGGTCATCGGCCACCCTGTTGGGCATTCGCTGTCGCCGGAACTCCACACCTCGAACTTCCGCGCGCTTGGCCTAGATGCGGTCTACGAGGCTATTGACGTCGATCCCAGCCGCCTGGCGGTTGAGTTCGCGAGGTTCGTCGCCGAGGGATTTGTCGGTATCAATGTCACTGTTCCGCACAAGCTGGCGGTGATGCCGCTGGTAACGCATCTCGATGAAAGTGCGCGTCTCGCGGGAGCGGTCAATACCGTGCGTTTCGAGGCGGATGGCTCGTCCGTCGGTTTCAACACCGATATGGATGGATTCATTGATTCGGTTCGTTCGGCCGGGTTCGATCCCGGTGGTTTGCGCGTCTGCATTCTTGGATCTGGCGGCGCAGCGAGGGCGGTGGCTGCCGGATGTCTGCGCGCTGGTGCCGAGCAGGTGACGATTCTCAACCGAACGCTGGCGAGGGCGCAGGAACTTGCCGCTACACTGTCCGTTTCATTCCCGAGGGCTGACATTGATACTGGCGTACTTGAACCTGGACGTCTTGCGTCCGTAGGCGCGCAGCTTGTTGTCAACTGCACTACGGTTGGCTTGAAGGCGGATGACCCCCCGGTCCTGCCGTTGGCTGATCTTGCCTCGTGCCGCGCGTTGTGCGACATAATTCCCGTGCGGCGCGAGACGGCGACTCTCGCGGCGGCGCGTTCCGCTGGTGTTGCTGCCATTGGCGGGCTGGGTATGCTGGTGGCGCAGGCAGCGCGGGCGTTCAGAATCTGGACGGGGCTTGAATTCCGGGGAGGTGTTTGATGGCCATTGGCCTGCTGATGCTTTTTGTCACGGCGCTCATTTGGGGCGCCGCTTTTCTTGCCCAGAAGCTGGGAATGGACCATGTTGGCCCCTTCGCCTTCACCCTGTATCGCAATATTCTCGCCGTAGCGTTTCTGATGATTGTGATGGCAGTGAGAAATCTCTCTGGCCATGGGTCGTTCTCCCGTGCCGAGACGCGCAACGCGGTTGTGGGAGGTGTGTATTGCGGGGTTGCGCTCTTTGCCGCGATGGTGGCGCAGCAGCTGGGAATCGTCCATACCTCGCCGGGCGTGTGCGCCTTCCTCACTGCCAACTACGTGCTGGCAGTCCCGTTGCTGGGCCTGATGCTTGGGCGCTGCCCGCGTTGGTTCGTATGGCCGGGCGTGGCGGCGGCAGTCGGGGGAACCTATCTCATCTGCGTCACCGGTGGGGAGGTGGCGTCGGTTGGGCGTGGCGAATTGCTTTCGCTTGCCTGTGCGTTCCTGTTCGCGCTGCAGATCATCGTGGCGGAAAAATGGGTGCGCCGGTCCGACGTGCTGCTGCTCAGCATTGTCCAGTTTGCGACGGTGGGAGTGCTGTCGACACCGTTCCTGATGTTGCCGTCCGAACGGGTGATGCTAGGATGGGGCAATATCAGGATGGGGGTGTGGGCGATTCTGTTCTGCGGTGTCATGTCGTCGGGTATCGCGTACACGCTCCAGAACTTCGGCCAGCGCCGGGTGCCCGCTGCGCTGGCGTCGCTCGTCATGTCGCTCGAGAGCGTGTTCGGCGCGCTGTTCGGCTGGTTGTTCCTTGGCGATGCGCTAGGCACGCGGCAGCTGCTTGGTTGCGTCTGCGTGTTCGCCGCCGTAGTTTTCACGCAGCTGATGGAAAGCCGCAACCAGGGTCAGGTGACTGGACAATAGTCGACCATTTACCATTTTCCACCGTCTTTTTATTTATTTGCCTTTGTCGTGAGGATGGTGTATAATCTTAATCACTCCGCTTTTGGTGCCAACTCAAGGAGAATAGACTATGGTAAAAGTTGATAGGAGAGTTGTTTCAGCAACCGTACTGGCAATTGGAATGTCCATTGCCCTATTGCCGGCACACGCATTCCCGCTGAAGTTCAAGGTGGTAAACGACCATACGAACCTTCTGTACCGTTGCGGCGAGGAGGCGGTATTCACGGTGACCGCGCTCGAGACCAATGGTGTCAAGGCCACGGCAGGCGAGGTTAAGGTTACCTTGGACAATTTCGGACCCAAAAACCAGCTCCGGCGCAAGGTCGACCTCGCGAAGGAGAACCCGTTCGTTCTGCGCGGGAAGCTGGACGAGCCGGGATTCCTGTGCATGACGGCGACAGCGGCGGGGCAGAAGCACTTTTTCTGGAGCGTTGGCTACGAGCCTGAGAGACTCGAGAAGGGTTCGCCGTCCCCGGAGGACTTCGACGCCTTCTGGGCGAATGCGCGCGCCAAACTCGCCAGGGAGGTTCCGCTGGATCCGCAGATCGTAAAGATCGACGAACGCTCAACGAGCGCGTTCACCTTCTACCGCGTTTCGTTCGCGACTTTCGGCCGGCGCGTGCATGGATATATGAGCGTGCCCACCGACCGGTCAAAAGCTCCGTATCCCGTGGAGTTCCAGGTGTCGGCCGCTGGCTTCGGTGGCTGGACCAACAATATGGACGGCAGCCCGAATGCAATTCAGCTCTTCTTCGCGGTATATCCCTTTGAACCGCATTGGAATTGGGAGAAGCTTGACCTGAAGTCGAAGTACGATGCGCTCAACCGGGAATGCCAGGAGAAGTATGGCACCGGCTACTCCACGGCCGGAATCGCGGTCAGCCGCGAGGAGTATTTCTTCTATCCCGTGCTTCTGGGCATCGACCGCGCGGTCGACTGGGTGGCGGCGCGGCCAGACGTCGATTCTAGGCACTTCTGGTATCAGGGCACCTCGCAGGGCGGTGGATTCGGCTTCTACCTGACCGGCCTCAACCATCACTTCACCCGGGCGGCGTTCTTCGTGCCTGCGATAACCGATACCATGGGCTACCTGAAGGGACGCCAGAGCGGCTGGCCCCGAATCATCGAATCGCAGAAGAAGGAGAACCGCTCCGCCGCTGAGAAGAACGCGCCATACTTCGATGGTGCGAACTTCGCCGCCCGCATTCGCTGCCCGGTGCGCGTCGCCGTAGGCTTCGCCGATGTCATCTGCGCACCATGCGCGGTCTATTCAGCCTATAATGCGATCAAGGTCAAGGACAAGGGAATAGTCCACGGGTTCGGCATGGGGCACGGCTGCTTCCGCGAGTTCTACGACAGTATCGGAGCGTGGCTGCGGCGTGTCGAGCCTGTCGACGATCCTGGCGCGATCTGCTGGGGGGACGGGACGTGGGACCGTACCGGCGCACCCAAGGGGGCACTCCTTTCGGACAATCCCCACTGGTATGGTCGGCGGATTTTCACCGGAATGACCTACACCTATGAAAGTGCGCCTAACGAGCCAGCTGACATTCTGGACGGCAATGCCTCGCTCTTTGGCAACCGTCTCAAGGGTGGACGAAACTACATCCGAGGTTCTAGCTTCGTGGGACTCGGCGGCAATCGTCCGATTGTGGCGGTCTTTGACTTCAAGCGCCCATGCACATTCAACGAGGTGGACGTCTATGCGCCTTTCTGTACGAATGCCACCGGAACTGTTGAGTTCTCCGCGGATGGGAAGGCGTGGTCCACGCCGGTTCCCTTTGTCGCTTCGGCTCGTTTCAACCGCGTGCGCTTTGCCGAGCCAGGGCACGGTCGCTATCTGCGCCTTGCCTACAAGGTGCGTCCAGGTGCGGTGTTCGCGCTCGACTCTAGTATCGAGGACCGTGACCACTGGCTGCGCGAGCGGATGGTGTGCTTCAACGGCAAGTTGCAGCCCGGCTACACCTACCTTCAGGAAGTGTATGTGTGGGGCGAGGGCGAGGTGTCTGATCGCTACCCCGAGGACGTGCGACCGCTTGAGCAGGGGAATGCGCTGGCCTTCACCGGCGCGGCGCGGGGGGGAGTGTCGATCCTGCCGATGCGCACGCCGCATCTCGATCGCAAGCCATCGGGCGCGACGCCGCCGGAGTTCCGTCTGCGCGTGGCCCGCAACGAGACGGAAAGCCGGTATTTCGCAGTGGTGAACGGTACGGACGCAACCGAGACCATCGCCCTCGTGCCGCCCGACTTTGGCGAGGGAACGGCGAGCGAACTTCTGATCGGTGGTGTGATCGACACGGCGCGGAAGCGCCGGAAGCTGACGGACGCGGAGATGGCGATAATGGCTACCACCAATCGCGAATTCGCGGCCTCGGTGGCGGCTGAGAGTCTCGATGTGGTGCCGTTCTTTTTCGCCGGTTCGCTCCCCTACGAGAACCAGGCGCGGAAGTATCTCGCGAATCCGCGGCAGGTGCTCGGCTTCCCTTCCGCGGTGGAACTGAAGCCGGGCGATGGCTGCGTGGTGATGCTGCGTGTGGCGACAGCCTCGGCGTCTGGCATCCGTCGGGGCGTGTTCAGGGCTGGCGCTACGGAGCTGCCGATCGCGCTCGACGTACTCGACGTGGAGTTGCCGCCGCAGCGGAACTGGATGTACGCCTACGAACCGTTCACCCAGCAGTTCCCGTACGAGACCCCGCGTCGAATGTGGCGCGATGCGGAACGCTTCGTAGGCAGCGGGGCGAACTGCGTGAAGATGGTCCCCGAGGCCGGAACGAAGGAGCGCATCTTCTTCGACCTGGTGAAGGGGGCGACCATTGGCTACTATCCGCTCATCGATCGTGAGCTCCACGAGAAACTGCGTCTGGGCAAGTTTACGGAGTTCACCGACGAGGAGCGCGCACTGGCGTTGGCGAACGTGCGGCGCATTCTGCATCGTGCCCGGCAGGCAGGCGTCAAGCCCGAGGACGTGATTCTCTTTCTGCCGGACGAACCGCGCATCGCGAATGCGAGGTCCACGATGGAACTTGCGAAGTTCATCAAGGAAAACATCCCCGAGGCGGTGCTCAACTGTAACCCGCTCTTCCACGAGGGGCCGCGTGGATTCCTGCCCGACGCCGACATCCTCGGCGCGTTGCTTCCGCACTACAACAAGTACATCGACTGCTCCTCGCCGATGGCGTTCATCGCGGGTTCCCGCCCGAAGCTCATGAAGGAGCTCTGGACGCAGCCGCGCCGGATCAACGCCCAGTACAACCACCCGGGTGGGCGCATGGGGCGCGGGGCGGCGTTCGCGGCCTTCAGGGATGGTTTGAACGGCCATGCCTACTACTGCTACCATGATGATCTCGAAGTTGACAATCCGTGGGCACCCGACGCCTGGGGACTCAACGACTACTGGTACCAGACGGTGTATCCACTTGAGAACGACGTGGCGCTCACGCCGCTTTATGAAATCATCCGCGAGGCCGGCGAGGACTACCGCCTGCTGGCGGCGGTACGGTCAGCTGGACGCAATGACGTGCTCGACAGCGTCTTCAGGCGTTTCGACAACGGCGCCTGGGATCGCTGTGCCATGAACTACAGGGCCTGCAATCCCCAGGCCGAGGATATCCTCGATCTTCGCGACGCACTGCTTGACGCACTGGCTAAGCCCGCCACTTCCGGAACACCTGCCCCATGACATCTTCTGTGCTCCTACTCGCCGCCGCGCTGGTGAACCCCGTACAATATGTCAATCCAGGCATTGGGTCGATCAGCCACATGCTGGTGCCGACGTTCCGCACGGTGCAGCGTCCGAACGCGATGTACCGCTTCAACGGCCCGGCCGAACAGTTCACCGACCATCGGGTGGATGGACTCTGGCTGCACAACCCCGGCCATCGGGATCAGCCAGTATTCAGGGCCTTTGGCTCAACGACCTGGGACCAGGAGCACGCGACGCCGTATTCCTACGACATCCTCCTCGAGCGGCCGCAGGTGAAGTTCTCGCTGGCACCGGGCGAGCGTGGCGCCGTGGCCGAGTTCGCCTTCGAGGGAGTGAACCGCGAGGTTGTCTTTGCACTGAGGGACAAGTCGGGTTCGCTTTCCTGCCGAGGCGTGGCGCTTGATGGCGTCGACGTGTTTCACGGGATGCGTGGATGTCAGGCAAAGGTCTATTTGCGCGGCGAGTTCGATGTGTCCCCCGCCGCCGTCGAGAATCGCGGAGGGGAACTTGTGCTGAAGTTCGCGGCGGATGTTGTCGCGGTACGTCTGCGCTTCGCCGTTTCGTATCTATCGGCTGAGCAGGCGGCCCGGAATCTCGCGGCCGAGACGCCCGGGTTTGATCTTGCCGCATCCGCTGTGGCGGCGCGGCGGCGCTGGAACGAGGTGCTGTCGCAGATTGAGGTCGAGGGCGGCGGCGAGGACGAACGGAAGGTGTTCTACACCGCGCTCTGGCGCTGCCACGAGCGCATGACCGACATCACGGAGGAAGGCGGCGTCTATCTTGGGTATGATGGCAAAGCCCATTCGGTTCCCGCTGGCGTGCGCCACTACACCGATGACTGGATATGGGATACGTTTCGCGCGGCGCATCCGCTGATGACGATTCTGCATCCGAAGGCGGAGGGCGAGAAGCTTGCGTCGTACGTGCGCATGGCGGAACAGGATCCCGACCACTGGGTGCCGGTCTTTCCCGGCGTTGCGGGCGACCGCCACTGCATGGTCAATCGCCACATCGTCATTTCCTTCCTCGATGCCTGGCGCAAGGGCATCCGCAATTTCGATCTGAAGAAGGGCTTCGAGCTTCAGCATCACACCGAGGAGACGGAATCGCTGATCCCCTGGCATCGGGGCCCGCTAACCGAGCTCGACCGTTTCTACAAGCGCAACGGATACTATCCGGGCCTGCGTCCGGATCAGCAGGAGACCGTCGAGGGCGTGCATACGGACTGGGAGCGGCGCCAGTGCGTATCCGTGACGCAGGGCGCCTCGTATGACGCCTGGGCGATGGCCGAGATCGCGAAGGAACTTGGTGAGGACGAGACGTATGTTCGGCTCTATTCCGAGCGGGCGGTCGGCTATCGCAGGCTCTGGAATGCGAAGACGCATTTTTTCCATCCTCGGGATGCCGAAGGACGATTCATCGAGCCGTTTGACTATGACGTCTGCGGCGGATTCGGCGCGCGTAACTACTTCACCGAGAACAACGCCTGGACGTATGTCTGGGACGTGCAGCACGACCTCGAGGGACTGCTCCAGCTCTTTGGTTCGAAGGCGGCGATGGAGGCGAAGCTGGATGAGATGCTTGCGCACAACGTGCCCTGCAAGTGGCAGTTCAC
The DNA here is from genome assembly GCA_045600365.1 of Kiritimatiellia bacterium. Taxonomy (GTDB): domain Bacteria; phylum Verrucomicrobiota; class Kiritimatiellia; order RFP12; family UBA1067; genus RUG572. The sequence goes on from JAZRXT010000077.1 coordinate 33,889, forward strand.
TTCGCAGATGCCAGATGGCTGCACTGGACTGATGGGGTCGTTCACCATGGCCAATGAACCATCGTTCCACATCCCCTATCTCTACAACTGCGTGGGCCGTCCGGACAAGACCCAGAAGTTCGTGCGCAAGACGCTTGAGTGCTGGTTCCGCAACGATCGCATGGGGATGTGTGGCGACGAGGATGGCGGCGGCATGAGCGCATACGCGGTCTTCTCGATGATGGGCTTCTATCCTGTTACACCAGGACGTGCGGAATACCAGTGGGGCAGCCCGGTGTTCACAAAGGTGACGATCCACCAGGAGAACGGGCGTGATTTCGTCATCGAGGCCAAGAATGCGAGTGCTGACTGCAAATATGTTCGTTTAGTGACGGTCAATGGTGGTCGTGCCGAGGTGTTGACGCCGCTGCGCCATGCCGATATCGTCGCCGGTGCACATGTGACGATGGAGATGTCCAACCGTACCAGTCGCTGACGGGTGGCGATTTTCGACAATTGTTGAATTTATCTTGTCAGTTTTTGGAGTTTATTGTATAATGTCACTACCATCCCATAGGTGAAATCCTCTGAACCGCGACGGACGATAATTCCGTTGCGGTTTTGATTTTTAGGCGGTTATGGTTTCGGTCTCTTCAATGCGTGTGCCGATTCGTTTCGTTCCATGCCCTGCTTTGGCGCGTTGCTATCCCATGGCCGCCGCGAAGTATTTCTCAAACC
>JAZRXT010000078.1:0-10466 GCA_045600365.1 Kiritimatiellia bacterium
GCCAATGTTTCGTGCGAAATACGGAATGTCAAAGTTCCGCATAAGCCGAATGCCAAATGTCTTTGAAGCACCGATGGCAATATCCGAATAGCCTGAAAAATCACCGTAAATCTGCATTGAGAAACAGAACAACCCAACCAAAAGCGATAATGATGAGTGCGAATCCGACGTGAGCAAATTGTTTGCCGCCAAAGCGCAGCCATCTGCCACAACAATCTTCTTGAAGAATCCCCACAGCATCTGTCGGCAACCCTCGTCTGCAAGCGGGTAATCAAACTGACGCGGCTTCAAGAACTGCGGCAGAAGATTTGTCGCCCGCTCAATCGGTCCTGCGACAAGCTGCGGAAAGAAACTGATGAACGCGAAGAAGGCAATGGGGTCTTTCGTTGGCTTGATGGAACGCCTGTAGACATCAATCGTGTAGCTGAGCGCCTGAAAGGTGTAGAAGCTGATCCCGACAGGAAGAATGATATTCAGCGAACTCACATGGGGATCAAACCCAAATTGCCGAAGGACGACAACGGCTTGAGAAACAAAGAAATCACAATACTTGAAGCAGCCGAGAATGCCGAGGTTGATGACACAACTCAATGCAAGACGCAGCTTTGACGACAAAGACCTTGCTTCGCTCCTCAGTTCAAGAAGACCAAAGACGAACGACCAAAGCGAAGTAAAGGCAATCAGAATCAGAAACCGCCAATCCCACCAACCATAGAACACATAACTGACTGCGACAACAAACAGGTTCTGCAATTTCAGATGCCGCGCCAACAACCAATACCCTGCAAAGACAATCGGCAAGAATATCAGAAACTCCAGCGAGTTGAACAACATGTAATCAAAGCACTCCATCCCCGCACAATAATCGCCATTCAACCCTGCGGGAAAAGAAGAGTGGCGTGTTCCCAATCACCACGTCTGCTAGAAGGCATCGCCAAACGCCATTGTCAAAACATGAATGATGAAAACACGCCACGTGGATTGCCCACGTAGCGCGATCATCGTATTCCGCTTTGACTTTTTACTTTGGCGAAGTTTTCTAGCAAGCGTCATACGCTGATATCGCGTACGCTGTGTGGGTTAGCTTGCGCACCCCGCACATCCCTCACTCCGGGTTTCCCCGTGGAGAAGCCGGCCGTTTCTGTTGCTACGACCGGACATGGTTCTTTCAATCTACTTTCGGGACATTCCTTTCATTTCAATTGCAGGTTGAAATCAAACCTTCGCGGCGTTCAACGATTGACAGCGAGCGGCGGCTGCACGGGCCCGTTCCGCGACATCATGGACGCTTTCGCCAATGTACATGTTCGCCTCGCGCCAACGGGTGTAGTCCTGCGGATCGCGATTCGTCAAGACAATAAACCGTTCGGCGTTGACATCCCCGAAGGTCTTCACCAAGAGCCTGAACGCCTGTATCTTGAGTTCTGCATCTGTTAGTCGTTCCATCATCCTTCCTCCTGAACATACTCAAGCGGATTCGCCACCCGCATCAGGGTCTGAATCTCCATCTTCGCCTCGGTTTCAAGGCGAACCTTAAGCTGCGTCTGTTCATCGAACGGACGATTGTAGCAACAGTTATCAAGATACACGCGCATCGTTTATGGCATCCTCCCACTGCGAAGCGGCACAATCGCATTGGCGGCTTTGTGGTCGTCAGTGTAAAAGTTTGCAGTTATGCTTGATGTTGCCATTTTGTACCTCGCTCCCTATTCCAGAGTACAATACCCCAACGGGGAACACCGCTATTATATCATTTTTGCGCTCTAAAAACAACGGGCAGATCTGATTTTTCGCAAAATGAAAAGTGTAATATATTCTGAACCACCTCGGACAGGGCCTCTGACGGCAGGCTGGCGCGAGTGGGCGGGCTCACCGCGTCCGAGTACGCGAAGCTGAATGATCAGCTTTGTGCTTCATAAAATTTAACAATTTAACCATTTAACAATTTAACTATTTCTTTTGCTCCATTGCCTTGAAATAGCGTTCGCCAAGGATCTTATAGGACGGCGTGTCGAAGTGGACGCCGTCGGGAAGATGTCCAGTTAGATCCTCCGCCGGGACGATGGCGGCATTGGGAATCGCGGCGGCGGCACGGCGCAACACCGGATTCATCGTGCGGAAATGCCCCTTGGGAATGTTCCCGATCTCACCGATCAAAAATGGCACCCCTTCCAGACCAAGTTCGCGCCGGAGGGCTGCGGCAAGCGCGGCCAGACGCGCCACATAGCGGTCGGCCCCCTCTTGCGTTTTGCAGAACTCGCAATCGCTTTCTCCCTGGTGCCACAGGATGGCCTTGATCTTCCCGTTCTTCATCGCCACGCGCGAACGCTCGAGCGTGCGGCGGTAGTTTGCGCCCACCACCTCATTACCCGGCTCCGGCGACCAAGTGGCACTTGAACTGCCGCCCACTGCGCACGGAATCAATCCCACCCTCTCGCCAGGATGCGCCGCCAGGTAGGCACGGGCAAAGGAATCGGCAATGCCGTAGCCGCTGGTGCGGCGATCGAAGTGGATCGGCGAGATGGACGGCACCCACTTGCAGTCGCGGTTCAACTTGAGACAATCCGGGATCGGCCCCACATCCGCCCCTTCGATCTTGCCGCGTCCGGCCATGTTGCTCTGCCCGATGAGCAGGAAGAGCTTCATGTCCGCAGGCACCACCGCCACCGGATTCTCAGATGGGTCGACCGGACGCTGTCGGTCGTCAACCATCCACTTCTTGGCCGCCGCCTTCTCGGCGGGCGTCACGTGCCAGTCGGCGGCAAGACCAGCGCCAGCCACCATCGCCACTAACACTCCAGCAAGAATCCTGTTCATCATCACCTCCCCTTCCCCCCGATCTTTCAGCACGGTTTGCCAAACTTGAAGTAGAGCGGACGATATACGCCGTCCACCTTCTTAACGAAGTCGAACTTGCCGGTCTTGGCGTCATAGGCATAACTGGCAACGCGCCAGGACTCCTTCAGACCCGCCAGGCAGAACTTGCCGCCCGGCATGAACTCGAAATCGCGCGGGAACTGCCCGTCCAGCCGCGAATTGTTCAGAAGTTCGAGCTTGCCGCTGGCGACGTCGAGATTGAATACGGTGATCGAGTCGTGTCCGCGATTGGAACAGAACACCTGATTGCCGTCCTCGGAAATCTTGACCGCCGCCGCCTTGCTGAACGCAGTGAAATCCTTCGGCAGCAGATCGTAGGTGCCGACGTGGGTGAACGTCGCACCGTCATAGCGATAGGACGAAACGCGGTTGCCGAGTTCGTGAATCACAAAGGCAAAGCGTCCGCTGGGATGGAACACGATGTGGCGTGGGCCCGAACCCAGCGGGGCGGTATGGATGGTGGCAGACGGCACCTCCTTCATTCCCGATGCGCGATTGGCGAAGTCGTAGGCCTTGACCTGGTCGAGGGTGAGGTCGACCACCATCTGGTACTTGCCGTCGGGCGTCACCACCGTACAGTGGGCGTGCGCCTTGTCCTGGCGCGGCTTGTTGGGGCCATCGCCCACGTGCTGCACCTGGCAGCGCGGATTTACCTCGTTGGGACGCCCGGCGAATGCGGGATCAATGGAACCGTCCTCGCGCAGCTCGGCGAAACCGGCGGTACCGCAGGAATATTCGGCGTAGACCACGGTCTTCTCCGAAGGTGCAAGCGCAATGTGGCACGGAATGGTCCAGCCGGTGGGTATCTCGTTGATCAGCGTAAGCTTCGCACCGTCCACCTGGAACGCCGCGATGCCGCCGTTGCGTCCGCGCGGACCGAACGCGGCCCGTCCCAGTACTGTGTACATGCGGGTGAAATCACGGTTGAACGCCATGTAGGTGGGGCTATCCGGTCCACACACCGAATCCAGCTGGCGGAAGTCGCCGGTAGCGGCATCGCTCTCGAAGATGCGTATGCCCTCTGGGTGCGACTTGTCGGTATAGGAACCCACGTAGGTTATGTACTTCATATTTACCCCTTTTGCTAGTGGTTGAATGAAATGGTGCGCGAGCTTTCGTCGTCGCCCAAGGTGAAGGTAATGTGTATCGCGTCGTCGGGCACGAGCGTGCCGGCGCGGTCGGGCCACTCCACGAACAGTACCGCTCCGCGCGCCAGATAGTCCTCCCAGCCGATCGTGAGCACGTCGTCCTCATCGTGAAGACGGTAGAGATCCATGTGCACCAGCAGGAAACGGTCGGTAGGGTGCTCCACCACCAGGCAGAACGTGGGGCTGGTGACCGCGCGCTTCGCGCCGAGATGGGCGGCGAGGCCCTGGGTGAACGTGGTCTTGCCGGCGCCAAGGTCGCCCTCCAGGCAAACGATGTCGCCGGGGCGCAGTTCCTCGGCGAACTCCCGGGCGACGGCCCAGGTCTCCTCGACGGAGGACACGTTGTAGACAGCTTTCACTTCAGTTTCCCCCTTGCATCTAGTTCGCGGAAGAACGTCGGCAGATAGTCGGGCGAGAACGCCGAACCGTGCGGTAGGCGCACCAGACCCGGAAGATTCTCCGCCAGCGGCGATGAGGCGTCCAGCGGTTCACGCCGGAAGACGTCGAGATACGCGCCGGCGAGGCGACCGCCCTTCAGCGCCGCCGCGAGTGCCGCCTCGTCAACGGCATTGCCGCGGCCCACATTCACCAGCACCGCGGTGCGCTTCATCGAACGCAGCACAGCGGCGTTGACGACGCCGTCGGTGCCGGTGTCGGAGGGCAGGCAGACAATCAGCCAGTCCGCCCCGCGCAGCGCTGGCCGCAGCTCGTGGAAGTTCGCACGGCGGATGCCCTTCACCTCGACGCCAAGCGCCTCGAGCTTCGAGCCGATGACGTGCCCGATCCTGCCGTAGCCGAGAATCACCGCCCTCGTGCCGGCAACGGTGAAACAGTGATCGCTGAGCTCGGCGCGCGGCCAGAGCTGATCCCCCTGCAACCGCTCGACGCCTGTCTGCCAGCGATATGCCTGGTAGAGCCCGCGGGCGTGGGCGAACATGAACGCCACCACGGTCTCGCTCATGATGCGCCCGTGGAATTCGCCGTTCACACGCTCGACGCCGGGCGGAAGCTCATCGTCGGCCGGCAGCAGTTCGCGTCCGGCACCGGGCGTCGCGAGGATCCTCAGGCGCGATGCGCGGGCGAACCAGGCACGGTCGAACTCCCACACAACCGCATGGGTTGCCTGGGGCAGCAGGCGCAGGAAGGCGGACTGCGTCCGCACGGCGCGCACCTCGTCGCCTTCCGGCACGAGGCCACGGTACACGGCCAGCGAGCGGGCGTTGAGCCGGAACGAACCAGCCGCCCAGTTGAGCCAGATCAGATGGAAATTCCCGCGCTTCATCGTCGGTTGCCTTCACTTCGCCAACGAACGCACCAGCGCAATCTCCTGGCGATAGCCATCGAGGTCGTTCGGGGTCTCGAGGTAGAACGGCAGGTGCTTCAGGCGCGGATGGTTGACCACCGCCGCCAGTGCGTCGATGCCGATCTTGCCCTTGCCCAGGCAGGCATGACGATCCTTGTGGGCATCGAGCACGTTCAAGGAATCATTGAGATGGATGGCGCGGAGGCGCTCGAGGCCGATCACCGAGTCGAAGCGCTCGATCACGCCGTCGAGATCGTTCACGATGTCGTATCCACCGTCCCAGACGTGGCAGGTATCCAGGCATACGCCGAGAATGGGCCCGCAACCGAGGCGCGGCTCCGCCGCGTCGATGATGGCGCGCACCTCCTCGAACGTGCGGCCGACCTCGCTGCCCTTGCCAGACATCGTCTCGAGCAGAACGGTGGTAGAGAGCTTGCCGTTGTCCTTGATCGACTTGGCGATCACGCGCGCGAGCATGGACGAGATAAGTTCGATGCCGACATCGGCGCCCTGGCCAACGTGGGAGCCGGGATGGAAATTGTAGAGTGCACCCGGCGTGAATTCAAGGCGCTTGAAATCGTCCAGCATCGTCGTCTCGGCGAATTCGCGCACCCGGGGGTCTTCACCGGCGGCATTGAGAGTGTAGGGGGCATGGGCGAGAATGGGACCGAAACCATGCTCCTTCGCGAACGCGAGGAAATCACGCACGTCCTGCCGGTCGATCGGCTTGGCGGCGCCGCCGCGGGGATTGCGGGTGAAGAACTGAAACACGTCCGCCCCGATCGACTCGGCGGTCTGGGCCATGGCGAGATACCCACCGGCACTAGACAGATGGCAGCCGATGAACATTGCTATATTCTCCTTTCGCCCAACGCGGCCAGGCAGTCCGCCACCGCCGCGTCGAGAGCTTCGTTGATGAAAACAGGAAGTGCGTGTTCGGTGCCCGGCACCGACGTGAAACGCGCATTGCCAAACACGCGCCGAAGATAGTCGGCGTTCGCTGGATGGACTATGCCGTCCCGCTCGCTCTGGAATATGTACACGGGGAACCGCGGCGGTTCGGAAAAGGCCCGTTCAAGGTCGGCACGCAGGTCGGTCTCGAGCAAATAGCCGAGCCCGCGTTCAAGGTTGGCCGGTGCATCGAGGAGGTAGGGGTTGGGCTTGTCCGCCGGAAAGCCGAAGAAGCCGGCACCACCCGTGACCACGAGCCCGTATCGCAGCGCCTCAAGTCGATGCTGGGACATTCCCCTCCAGCCCGTCTCCCTCTCCTCCATCATTCTCGGCGTGGCGGCCACCAGCACTAGGCCGGCCACACGGCTGCGAAAGCGGCAGGCAAGGCGCAGCGCGGTGCTGCCGCCCATTGACCAGCCGACCAAGACCAGCGGCCGACTGGCCGGGATGCTATCGATGTAGCACTCGGGTACGCCGTCAAGCTGCTCGACATACGAGAAAAGGCGTTCGCGGGCGAAGCTGCAGAGCTCCCAGGCATGCGGCGACGACGCCCAGCCGTTGAACACGAGAACCGCAGGCGCGACCGAATGCGACTCCACGCGCGCCGCGGCCAGGCGACGTAGCCGAGCCGCCAGCGAGGCTATTTCGCGGTCGCGTCCGCGCTCGTAGTCACCGTCGGCCATTATGCGCCTCCACCGCAAGGGCAACGATCCGCCGCGCGAGCGCCGCCTTGGTCATCATCGGCAACGGCCTTACAGTACCGTCGGCGAACACCACGGTCACGCGGTTGGTGAGGGTGCCGAAACCGCACCCGCGCTCGGTGACGTCGTTGGCCACCGTCATATCGAGTCCCTTCTCGCAGCACTTGCGCACCGCCTCCGCAACGGGCGCACCGGTCTCGGCGGCGAATCCGATGCGCACGCAGTGGCGGGCGAGATGACGGACACTCTTGAGAATATCGGGGTTGGGGACAAGGCGCAGCACCCCATCCATCTCACGCTTCTTCAGCTTCTGACCGGCGCACCGTTCCGGACGCCAGTCGGCAACGGCGGCGGTCATTACGAGGCAGGCGTCGGCGCCGGTGCCCACCGTCTTCAGCGCGGCGCGTACGGACTCCAGCATGTCACGCGCGGAAACAACGTCCACCCGCTCAACGCCACGGGGCGTGGGCAAGGCCACTGGGCCGGCCACCAGCGTCACCTCGTGACCGGCGGTACGCGCCGCCCGCGCCACGGCGAAGCCCATTCTCCCGGTGCTGGGATTGGAGAGAAACCGCACCGGATCGATGAACTCGCGCGTGGGACCGGCTGTGACGATAAACCGCATGGCGGGATCAAAGCATCTCGCGAGCGGTACGGTAGACGTTGTCGACGGTGAATCCGTACTGTTCCGCCAGGGCCTTGTAGGGACCCGAGGCACCAAATGTATCAAGGGTGATGTAGCGGGTGGTGGCGGCGTTAACCGCGTAGCCATCCCAGCCGAAGCGACAGCCTGCCTCGACGATCACGCGCTTCACCGCAGTGCCAGGCACCACGCTTTCGCGGTAGGGTAGATCCTGAGCATCGAAGCGGGTGCGGCAGGGCATCGACACCACGCGCACCAGCTTGCCCTCGTCCGCCAGGCGCTTCGCGGCCTCGACGCAGAGCGCCACTTCGCTGCCGCTGGCGATGAAGAGCAGTTCAGGATGGGCGGAATTGCCGAAGATAACGTACGCGCCGCGGGCCACGCCGGCGGCGGACGTGCCCTCGAGCACTGGCACGTTCTGACGGGTGGTGCAGATGCAGCTCGGGCCGTTGCGCCGCTTGAGCATTTCAACCCAGCAGTAGCCGGTCTCGTTTGCATCGGCGGGACGGAAAAGCTCGAAGCCAGGCATCGCGCGCAGTGCGGCGAGCTGTTCGACGGGCTCGTGGGTGGGGCCGTCCTCGCCCACGTAGAAGGAGTCGTGCGAGAACACCGCCATGGTGGGCAGCCCCATGAGCGCGGCGAGGCGCAGCGCGGGGCGGCAATAGTCGCTGAACACGAAGAACGTGGCGCCAAACGGACGCCACCCGCCATGGGCGGCGAGGCCGTTGACGATCGAGGTCATGGCGAGCTCGCGGATGCCGAAGTGGAAGTTGCGCCCGACGAAACCGTCGGCGGCGATCCACGGACACGCCTTGAGCGCGGTCTTGTTGGACGGCCCCAGATCGGCGGAGCCGCCGATGAACTGCGGCACCGCAGGGGCGAGCACATTCATCACGGTGCCGCAGGCACCACGGGTGGCGACGGCGGAACCGACCTCGAAGCTGGGAAGCAGGGAGAGAAGATCGCGCGGCAGCGCGGACTTGAGGAAGTTCTCGCGCTCAGCCGCCTTCTCGGGGTTGGCCGCTGCCCAATCGCGTTGCGCCTTGCGCCAGCGCAGGAACACGCGGTGACCGGCGGCGGCGCGGTCATCGAACCAGTCGTAGAGGTCGCCGGGGACGTCAAAGGACTTAGCGGGGTCGAAACCGAGCGCGGTCTTGAGCGCGGCGAGTTCCTCGGCGCCAAGCGGGGCACCATGGACGCCGGCGGTGTCCTGCTTGGTGGGCGCGCCCTTGCCAATGTGGGTCGTGGCGATGATCATCACCGGCTGGCCAACGGTCTTCAGTGCCTTGCGGAAGGCGCGATCCATGGAGTCGACATCGTGCCCGTCGCACTCGTAGACCTTCCAGCCATACGACTCGAAACGCATTCTGGCGTTGTCGGCCACCGCGAGGGTGGCATTGCCCTCGATGGTGATGTCATTGGAATCGTAAATCGCCACCAGGCGGTCCAGTCGAAGCCTTCCGGCGAGGGACGCCGCCTCGTGCGAGATGCCCTCCATCAGGTCGCCGTCGCCGCAGAACACCCAGGTGCGGTGGTCGACAATGGGATTTTCGGGGTCGGTGTTCCAGCGCGCCGCCTCCATGCGTTCGGCGATCGCCATGCCCACCGCCATCGCGAATCCCTGGCCGAGAGGACCAGTGGTCACCTCGACGCCCGGCATAACGCCGCGCTCGGGGTGGCCGGCGCAGCGACTGTCGACCTGGCGGAAGGTCTTGAGCTCGTCGAGCTTGAGATCACCGACGCCGGCGAGATGGAACAGCGTATAGACGAGAGACGAGGCGTGCCCGCCGGAGAAGACGAGGCGGTCACGGTCAGTCCAGTCGACCTCCTTGGGGTCGTATTTGAAGTACTTGAGCCAGAAGTTGGCGGCGATGTCGGCAAGGCCCATGGCGACGCCAGGATGGCCGCTCTTGGCCTTTTCCACGGTATCGGCCGCGAGCACGCGGATGGCGTTGCCGGCCTGGAGGACCATTTCGTTCGTGTATTTCATCTTCGTTCTCCTTGTGAATTGTCAGCCGCCGCCGGAGACGTCACCAGTTGCAGCTGGCGAGGTCTTCGAGGCGATCGTAGTAGTTGCGGTAGAAGCTTTCGGCCTTTGCGAGCATCTCGACGGCGTGTTCGGGATTGCTGGTGAGGAGCTGCTTGAAGCGGTTCTCCTCGCTCGCCGTGGCGGCGAAGCTCTTGGAGGGCGCCTTCGAGTCGAGCTCGAGCGCGCTGAAGCCCTTGGCGCCACGAGAGGGGTCGTAGCGGAAGAGCGGGAAGTGCCCGGTCTCGACCGCCGTCTTCTGGCGCTCGAATCCCTGGGCCATGTCGATGCCGTGGGCGACGCAGTGCGAGTAGGCGATCACGAGCGCGGGGCCATCATAGGCGTCAGCCTCGGCGAGCGCCTTCGCGGCCGCCTGGGGATTCGCGCCGAGCGAGATCTGGGCCACGTAGACGTCGCGGTAGGTGAGGATGATGCCACCGAGGTTCTTCTTCATCGTGGGACGGCCGCCGGCGGCGAACTTCGCCACAGCGCCCATCGGACTCGCCTTGGAGGCCTGCCCGCCAGTGTTGGAGTAGACTTCGCTATCGAGGACTAGGGCCTTGATGTTCTTGCCGCTCGCCAGCGCATGGTCGAGGCCGCCGAAGCCGATGTCGTACGCCCAGCCATCGCCGCCGATGAGCCACACGCTCTTGCGGATGAGCCAATCGGCGTTCGCGAGCATCGAGACGGCGCGCGCGTCGGTGCGGCCGGCGAGCGCCTTCTTCAGGGCCGCCACCGCCTCGCGCATGTCCTCCACGCCACGGGGGGTGGCCTGGTTGATGCCGCTCACGCGAGCGGCCGCCGCCCGCCCGGCGGC
>JAZRXT010000079.1:0-10775 GCA_045600365.1 Kiritimatiellia bacterium
CCGGTGCCGCGCAGCGCCTTGGCCGCGGAATAGACCGCGGTGAGCTGGGGAATGCCCACGCCGCAGACGACGCGGGTGGTGCAGATCGAGCCGGGGCCGATACCCACCTTCACGGCATGGGCGCCGCTCTTGGCGAGCGCAAGCGCCGCCTCGCCAGTGGCGATGTTGCCGGCAATCACGTCCACCTTGGGGAAATGCTTGGCGGTGTACTTCGTCATGTCCATGATGCCCTTGGAGTGGCCGTGGGCGGAATCGACCACCACCACGTCGACGCCGGCGTCGGCGAGCTTCTCCATGCGTGTGAGGTCGCCCCTGCCGCCGGAGACCGAGGCGGAGACGCGAAGACGGAACTTGTCGTCGCAGTTGTAGGTGGGGTTCTTGTTCTCGATCAGACGCTGCACGTCGGTGAAGGAGTAGAGGCCAACCAGGCGGTTCTCCTTGTCAACGAGCGGCAGCTTGCCAATCTTGTTGGCGCGCATGATCTCGTATGCCTTCTTGAGGGAGGTTCCGGGCTTCGCCGTCACCATCACCTTCTGCATCACGTCGGAAAGCTTAACCGCGTCAAGAGGCGCGTAGCGAAGATCGCCGGCGGTGATCATGCCCACGAGACGATCCTCACCGTCCAGCACCGGGAAGCCATTGAACTTGAGGCCCATGCGCTTCTTCTCGCTGCGCAGGAAACCGAGCTCGTCGTTGGCATGGAAGCAGACCGGCTTGGCAATGAGACCGTTGAGATAGTTCTTGACCTTGGCTACCTGGGCTGCCTGGTCGTCCTCCTCTAGGTTCTTGTGAATCACGCCGATGCCGCCGGCAAGGGCCATGGCAATCGCCATCGGCGCCTCCGTAACGGTATCCATGGCCGCCGAGACGAAAGGAATGTTCATCTTCTGGCGGGAGGTAAGCTGCGTTGTCAGCGAGGCATCGTCCGGCAGGAAGTCAGCATACTGCGTAACCAGCGTCACATCGTCATACGTAAGCCCCTCGTAGGGGAAGGTCTTCATAAATGCATCAAGATACTTGTTCACGGCCATTTCTGCTCCTAAACTTGCTTTTCCAACATATTATACTCTCTTCTAAGGCAAAAATCAAGCGTTTTCCAACCACACGCGACCAATCAGCGCGACAGCACCCGGTTCGCGTGCTCAGCAAAGACGCCGCGTGGATCACGGGCGTAGGCCTCTAGCGTGCGGCGGGCGAGTCCCTCCTGATCGCCACAGACAAAAAGTGCACGGGCCACGGTGAGCTCTCGAATGCAACGGTCGCATTCCGGACCGATCCCATATCCGCCGGTCGGATCGAGCTCCCGCACATCCTTCCGCGCCCAGCCCCCAATGCCATTGCGCTTCAGCAGCTCCGCCAGCGCAGGGGCGAACTCCCTCGCGCCGTGCGCCTCGGCGGCCAGACACGCCCTCCGCACATCGGCAATGCGCGAACCACCACTCAACGCCCCGATTTCGGCCAGGAGCGGCGCAACCGCACACTTCGCCCGCGTACGCCCGAGCGCCACGCGCAAACCGATGTCCGCCCCCACGCCGTAGCGCACGCCCCTGCGGGAGATTTCGATCTTCTCCGGGTGCGTCACCATCTCGGCAAGAAGCTCGGCCCCGCTGGGATCGCCCAACACCCCCAACACCATAGCGTAGGTCTGCTTCGCCGCGACGCTTTCCGCCTTCGCGTAGTGCCGCCGCAGATGCGGCAACGCCTTTTCACGATTGGCCAGCGCCATGCCCGAGCCACGGAATCCATCGCCAATCGACGCCATCGCGGCGGCAAAGGCCGATTCGTCAATCGCACCGTCATCCTGCCAGGCGAGAACCTCCTCGCGCAGTACCCCCTTCTCCACCAGCGCTCGCTGCACCCGCTTTACGTCTATGCCACGGAAGTCGCCACCGGCGACGCGCACCGCCTCGGCGGCGGCAAGACCGATCGAGTATCCCTCGTTCTGGAGATCGGCGCGCATGCGGACGATTGGAACCACATCGCGGGCGACGCCCTTGCCCAGGCCCACCACCGCGATTCCCGTCAACCCCCGCGGCAACAGGCTGCGCAGTGGCACATTGACGTCGAACTCGCGCGTGGAACCGTCCCTCTTCGCCTCGGCGACATATCCATATTCATCCTTGAGGAAACCATGGGAATCCTGCTTTGACCGCGGCTGGACCATCGTGTCGCGGAATGAGCGCTCGGCAACGACATCCCACCCCTCGAGGCGGTAGTCCGGAACGATGCGGCGGCGCTCGCGGCTCTCGATGAGCTGGGCGACATCCCAGGAGTCGGGCTGACCGGCCCGCGACCTCACGCCGAACGCCCAGATGTCCCAGGCGCAGGGATCGTTGACAAGATTGAAGTCGGTGTTGGCCCCGCCAAGGCCCAGTCTGTGGGGTGCCTGACCGGCGCTCTGCAGCGCGAAGTCGGTATCGCCAATGAACTCGGTGGCGGCGCCAGCCGCCGCCGCAATGTCGGCATCGCCCGTGGCGTCGACCACGCATTTCGCCCGCACAACGCCGCGACCTTGCGGCGTGACCACTACGACGCCACCAACGCGCCCATTCTCCACCAGTGCGCCCTCGCCGAACGTTCCGTACCAGATTTCCGCTCCCGCGTCGCGGCAGAGCTTGGTGTACGCGCGTTCGTTGCGGTAGCCTGGGATACGACACTTCACGCTAGTGCGCTTGAACTCCTCGAGCTCGCTCGTGAACCCGCACTTGTTGCCGCAGTAGTAGCCGGTGATCATGCCCTCGGAACCAACTCCGCCAAGGATATTCAGATATTCAACCAGCAGCGTGCGGGCGCCCGAACGGGCGGACGACACCGCGGCCGGCGCGCCGGCGGTGCCGCCACCCACCACCACCACGTCGTACTCGCCCAGAACAGGCAGATCACGCGCGGCCTCGGGAATGGTGCGGCGAGCAAGGAAACGGTCGTACGGACGCAACCCGCCCAACGGTTCGCGCACTTCGCCGGCGTTCTGTCCGGAACTACCCGACACCACCTCGACTCTCGCCCCCTCGATGGCACCGCGTGCCTTAGCCTCAGCGGCGGCGGCACGGCCCAGGGAGCGTCCACGGCGAATCTTATCCGATAGCGTGCCGCAGTCGACGCTGGCGCGCACGTATCTGCGCGGAACTGGCTCGGGCACGTTGACGAGACGAAGCACGTCGGAATCGTCCATGGACGTGGGCGTCCAGGTGAGCGAACGGGCCAACAGTTCGGCGGCGGCGAAGTCGGCGGCGGATCCGCCCTTCATGTCGAGCGCAAGCTTGCAGCGGTAGGTCTTGCCCTTCTTGCCACGGGCAAGAATGCTGTATTCGCGAAGGAACTCGGCCTCAACTGCGGGCGGCGGCTCCTCGGCGATTACGATGCGGGTGAATTCGGTCCGCCCCTTCACTCCCGGCACAGGCTGGCCAAGACGGGTAAGCGAACCCAGGCGACTGGCATCCACCACCGACTTCGCCAGCACCGCCTGGCGTCCGGAGCGATTGGCGAACACGGCACCGGCCACTTCGCCCCTGCCGTCGACGACAAGATCCGAGACGGGGGCTCCGGTGAGGAACGGAATGCCGTTCTCCAGCAGAAGCGCGTCAAAGGTCTTCTTCACCTTGAGAGGAGACGGCACATCCTCGGCGGTCTCGCTGGTGGGGAGGAGAAAATGGATGCGCGAAAGCAGCTGGCAGATCGCGCCCGTGGCACGATAGGCGTCGACGCGCGACTTCGTGAACTCCACGCCGAGCGGCAGCGAGAAGGTAACGCACTTGAAGCCACTCTTCTCGTAGGCGCCGGGAACGGCCGACGGTTCGCCGGCCCGCACCGCCTCGCCGGCAACGAAAATCCCACCCGGCTCGCGCTGGAGCTCGAAGACTTGGTTCTTCGCCGGACCATCCAACGGGGTCAGGGTAACGCGACCTGTGAACGGACCAGTTCCCTCGCCCCGCTTGATCGCGCCGCGGTGGTCAACGCTGGTGAAGGCGTCCTGGGCGGGATTGCAGTTCTCCACCACCATCACCTTCACGGACGCAATCCGCGTGGGTGCGCCGAAGCGGCAGTCGACGCGGACGTCACTGCGGTAGAGTACGGTGTCGCTGGGCGTCAGCGGCGGAGCGGCGGTGAGGAACTTGGCGGCGTTGTCGTTGTGGTACTGCGCACCGCCGATCACCTTCACGTCCTTGGCGTGCCGATAGGCGTAGGGCGCCAGCGGCACCTTCTCGGTGCGCAGACGGCGGATGATGCCGTCGGCAGCCGCCCCGCCCTTCTCCTCGAAGCCCAGCTCCAGCGTCCCGGCCACGTCTTCGCCCAGATAGGGATGGGCACCCGCGAGATAGACGCTGGCGCCGGCCTGCTTTGCCTCCAATGCCGCCGCCACGCCCGCCGAAGTGCCCCCTACCACAAGCACATCCACCGCGTCGGTAACGGGAATGGCCCTGGGCCCCTGCCGCACTCCCGCATTGGCCAGCGCGGCGGCAGGCACCAGCAGGAGTACGGCGACACTGGCGCACAGAAACCTCATACGCCCGCCTTGGCGTCCACCGGGCGCGGCGGCACCTTGAAGTCATCGGGCTTGAAGTAGTGGGTCTGGTGCGAGTCGGCCGATACGTTGGCGGCGAGCACCGCGACGGCGCTCTCGTAGGCGAGCTCCGCCGGGCAGTTGAGCGCGGCACCGTGGCGGCAGGCAGCGAAGAAGTTCTCAAGATGCGGCATGTGGGCCGGCTTGTTCATGGCGACCGCGAGCGCGTTGCCGTTCGCCTGCGCCGAGATGCGCGAGTCGACTGCAATGTCCTTGGTCACCTCCTTCTTGATCTTGTCGCCCTCCGACGGCAGTATCCAGCCCTTGTCGATGAACTTCTGCCACTCCTGGTCGGTGAGGCCGCCGGCGCGAAGCTCGCGCTGGACGGTGTTGCCGCGGGCCGAGATCTCGGCAATCGTGAGCGACGCATTCACGCCCATGAACTGCTCGTAGAAGCCGCCGCGGGCGTTGGAGGAGATAACCTGGTAGTACGCCTCGTTCTTGGTGCCGTCGGGCATCTTGAACTCGTACATGCACATCACGCGGTCATACGCCTCGCGCCGCGGGGAGAAAGCGTCCTTGCCGCCGATGGCAGTGACGCTCGAGGGCGGCACGCCCCACGCCCAGATGAAGAGGTCGATCTGGTGCGAGCCGAGGTCCACCATCGACCCGCCGCCGTACTTGTAGAACCAGCGCCAGTTGAGATACTGCTCCGGATTGGTATAGCCGTACTTGGTGAGAATCTCCTGCTTCGGCGGCTTTTTGACGCTGAAGAACGGCGCCAGCGTGCGGTTCCACTGGGCATAGGCGGTGGTGACGCGGCCAAGCATGTTGGGCACGACGTTCTCGAAACAGTGCCGATAGCGCGGATTGGAACGGCGCTGATGACCGATCTGCAGCAGCTTGCCGGTCTCCTTGGCCACCCGGCACATCTCCGCCGCCTGCTCTAGCTTGTTGCTCATCTCCTTCTCGCAGTAGACGTGCTTGCCCTTGCGCAGACAGTAGCAGGTGTGCTCGCAGTGCATCCAGTCGGGCGTCGCCACCACCACGGCATCGATGTTCTTGTCCTCCTTGTCGAGCATGTCGCGGTAGTCCTCGTAGGTGTTCACCGTGTGCCCATAGCTCTTGAAGAACTGCTTGGCCTGCTGCTGCTGGAACTTCCAGATATCGCAGACAGCGCGCACGCGCACGCCGGGGATACGGACGATGGAGGCGGACAGCACACGCGCCTCGGCGCCGAAGCCGATCAGCGCCACGTTGATCGTGTCGTCCTTCGGCCCGACCGTGACGTCCTCGGCATGCGCCCTGATGACGTTGAAGGCGGGGAGAAAGGCCGCACCGGCGGCCGCACCCTTGAAGAAGTTCCTGCGGTTGAGTTCCATGATGTCGTTTTATTGATGGTTGAAAAGCAAAAACATCGATAATTATCGCAAAAAACCAAACTGAAGTCAATATTATTATTCAGACCATCGGGCACTGACTGCGCAGCGCGACAGCTCTCACTCGCCGTAGGCGGTGACGGAAAAGACGGTTACAAAACCCAAAAATGAGAACTGACTATAATCGGCAAAGTAGAGCTTCTTGATGCCACCGTCAACCATCGCATCCCTGAGCGTCATGTCGGTGACGTCGGCAGACAGCCCCGACCACACCCACTCCTTGACGAACACCGATCTAGAACCACTCCCGCTCTTCAGACCAGCACACGGGACTGGCTCGCGCGGCATTATGAGCGGTGCGCTGAAGTCGGACATCAATCCGCTGGGCGGCACCAGCGCATCCTCGTTCTTCACCGACACGCATCCCATCATGATCGCGCCGATGACCACGCAAAGCGCCAGACGCATATCACTCCCCGTATGCGACCACAGTGGCCTGCTGCCAGATGCCAATCACATTCAAATACTCGTAGTCGAAGTACTCGATCTTCTTCAGCCCGCCGTTGCGCGCCGCCGCTCCAATCGAGCAGTCACCCCAGGCGTACAGGCCCAGCAGGCTGACCGACGACGATTCACCACGCCGCACCCCGACGTTGCATTTCCCCTCGGTCGAAAGCGGCGCCTTGGTTACCGACACCAACCCCTGCGGCGGCTGGAACGGCGCCGAAAGACAGCCGGTGAGCAATACGGATGCCGCAACCGCGGCACACGATACGATTTTCACTGACATGCAATGTCTCCTGTTCAACTATTTGATGAAGATGAGGAAACCAGGTCCTGCGTGGCTCGCCATGAGGGCATTGCCGTCCACCCTCACCATCCAGTGTTCGGTCGTGCATACAGGCTTGCCATTGATTCCACCTGCCGCCGTGCCCAGGGTGATCCAGCCCCGGTTGCATGCCACGGGGATATCCCCGTCCGAGAACTCGATCTTCGCGTCGTTCGCAAAGGTCAGTTTGCCAGGCAACGCGAAGGCGGCCTCACTTGTCTCCTCACCGGGGAACACCCACTTTTCGCGCACAAGCACATCACCAGTGCCA
Organism: Kiritimatiellia bacterium; assembly: GCA_045600365.1. Classification (GTDB taxonomy): domain Bacteria; phylum Verrucomicrobiota; class Kiritimatiellia; order RFP12; family UBA1067; genus RUG572. The sequence continues at coordinate 6,981 of JAZRXT010000079.1, forward strand.
TCGAAGGCCGGCCAGCCCTCGAGTTCGTCAAACCACCATTCGTTCGCGCCGATCTTCGCCACCGTATTCGCGGCGAACTTCGCCTTCGCGATCTTCGGCTGCGGCTTGACCACCTGAGCGGTAAGCGGATTCACCGCCGCGCCCATCCCATCCGGAATCGCCCAGGTGAAAAGCGAACCATCGCCAGGGTCGATGAGCTTCTCATAGTCGTTGATGTTGCGCGATGCATTACCAAGGCGGTTGAACATGAGCGGGCAGTTGTCTAACCAATACTCGTATAATTCTCCGGTCTTGCTGCTCTGGCAGTCGCCGTAGGCGTTTAGGTAATAGGCGTTGCTGCCGATGGACTCAGCCCCAATCCGCGAGTAGAGCGTGAACGAGAACTTGTTGGCACCGGGCAGAAGCATCAGGTAGCATCTGCCAAGATCCGCGCCAGCGGTCTTATCGCCGATGAAACCGGTGGGGCCCATTCTCCAGTCGCCCCACCAATTCGCCTGCGCAACCACCCGCTCGCCGTTGAGATCGATGCGGAAGTCGCCGGTCAAGGTCGACGCCACCGCCCATGTCTCGTTCGTGGGTGAATTGTTCCAGATGTAGCCGTCGCAGTGGTAGAAGAAGAGTGAGGTGGGGCCATCGACGGAGCCAAAGGGGCGATACAGCCGGTTGAGCCCGCGTGCGACGGCGTTGGACGGCATCGCCACCGTGCGGTTCAAGGCCCAGATATAGCTGCTCTCGAAACTATAGTCATCACCTGTGGTCTTGAAGGTCGAATTGGAGATGACGCCCTCGATCAGACCGGCCACCGCTGAACGGCTGGCCTGGTTCTTGAACTTCGCAAGGTCAACCGATCCACCAACCACTTCGAGCACCTCCGCACCAAGCTGCGAATCATACTTCAGCTCGCCCTCGCCAGATTTCCGAAGCGAGGCAAACGCTCCTTCAACACCACCAGTGACCGTGCTGTCGCCAGCGAATTCCGCCGCCGGCAGCTGGTACACGTCCGTCGGCGACTCAAGCGTAAGCGTCGAATTGGTCAGCGCGAGCGCACCACCATCAGCAGGCAGCGCCTGGCCATGAAGCAGGTGCAGATTCGCGTAGGTGCCGTGCACACCGCCCGTGAACGAGTTCGCATTGCTGGCGAGATAGAGGCCGAACTCCGTGGTGTCCAATCCGTTCAGCGCAATTCCGCCGCCCGTCACCGTGTTCGTGAAGGCGAACTCGTGGAGTCCGCCATTGGCCGGAACATTGAAGTTCAGGACGGGGCAGTCGATCTGGAGCGGCCCCTTCCAGGTGTTGCGGGAGAAACTCTCGACCTGAGAGGAATTGACAAGTATCGACGAGCCCGAGAGGAAACGGAGCGGCGAAACGAATCCCCGGCCAGTACCTCCAAAGCGAACCCCTCGCTCGAGCGAAGTATCCGACGCCCCTCCAATGGCGAACACAATGTTGGTGAACGAAATCACCTTCTCGGGATCGCCATCGAAATTGATCCACTTCCTCATCGCGATCGACGCACTGGCATTCTTGCCCACGAACGAGATGCCGCCAACGTTGCTGAAGGTGCTCCACTCTGTAGACATCGAATAGCTAACGTCGTAATCCACATGATAGCCACCATAGTCGCCGGCACTGAATATGGTTCCCCCAGTGCCGTTGTTCGCCATCTTCGTATCGCCAAGGAGCTTGAGTTTGCCACCAAACGGCGAAGACCATTCGTAGGCGGCCGCCACCAGTGCGCCCTGGTCGTTATAGCCCCTACCCTGGGCTAGAACCGCAACGTTTCCGATAGCGCAGTTGTTACCGCCGCCATTATTCATCAAGGTGGCGCCATCCTCGACGGTAATGGTATTCCCAGACGCCGACTTGCCGACGCAGTTGCCGTGGTCAATCGCAAGGGTTCCAGCGCGGACGACAACATCAAAGACCTTGTCGGCAAGGCCAGAGCAGTCCGCGTTTCTCATCTGCAGTCTGCCCTCGCCTGTCTTGATGATGTTGGTGACGCTAGCGCCTTCGAGCAGGAACTTGGTTGGATCGAAGTCCACCGTATCGTCCAACGGCACATAGACGGTAAGCGATCGGCTCGCAGCCGCATCGTCGTCATACGTGTATGTGGTTTCAGCGTTCGCCGCAACCACGGCAAGTGCGACGCCAAGACAGGTCAATGCGCTATTCTTCACAAGGAGCCAACCTTTCTTTTGAAATTCGCCCCCACTTGGGAAAAAGTACAATCATCCCAAAAAGGAGAGACACGCCACCATTCTACCAAGAAAAAACCAATTTGTAAAGAAATTTATGGGGCGTCGTACGAAACGACGCGCTCCTCCACGAGATTCCAGTCATCGTAGAAGAAAGTGAACGTCCCCGATTGCGTCACCTTCTTCACGCGGCGGTCGCGAGCGTCGTAGTAGTTCGTAACTAGCATAACCCCATTCGAGGAGATGGAAACGAGACGGTTCGCCGAGTCGTAGGTGTATGACCACGGGCCACAGGAGACCAGATTGCCATCAGCGTCATGGGCGAGATTGTTCGATTGTTCGGATTGTTCGATTGTTCGATTGACTGCAGTGTACTGGTTGAGGATGTTCGCCGTGTAGCTCCTCGACATTCCGTTGAACATGTCGGCCGTTCGGTTGCCGATGGAGTCGTAGGCGTAGCCGTAGCTGTTGGTGCCGATCTGCGCGGCGGCGAGTTCGCTGCGACGGTTGTAGAAGTAAGTGCGGGCGATGGAAATCGAATCAACCGCGTTCGTCGGACGGGCAAGCAGATCGAAGTCCGTCGAGTACCAGTAGACTGAATTGCCGTTGAAGGTGTGGTCGCGGCGCGTGATGAGATTACGCCGTCCGGGATCGCGCTGGAGCTTCACGCAGAAACGGTTGCCGTTCGGTAGCGCATACACGGTGTTCGTGAGATACGTTCCCGAGACAAGGTTGCGGTCGTTGTAGGCGTGCTCGCGCCAGACCCCGCGCGCCCAGGTCGTGCGCCGCTGTCTGCCGTTGTCCGTGTAGGTGTAGTCCACATGGCTGCCGTCCGCGTAGCGCTTGGATGTGTTGAGACCGCTCAGCGGATCGAACATCCAGCAGGTTATGTCCCAAGCCGCCCCACCGTCGCGCGTCGTGCGGCTACAGGTCTTGCGTCCCGCCGTGTCGTAGTCCGCGCGCAGCGGATACTGGTCGCCGTCAACCGCGACGATGCGCCCAAGTGGATCGAACTCGGTCGATGTCGCCACCCGCCACGCGATTCTATTTGAAGTATTCGACATCGGGATTGAGGAAGCCATACTCATACACCTTCGGGAGAAGCTTTGACCGGAGGGCGTCATGGGCTTGCTTAAGCGCGGCAAATTCCGCGGCGGCAAGGCCGAACTCCCTGAGCGCCTTGCAAATCTGATAGTAGCCGACATCCCACGTCTCGATCTTCGCGTCAATCCAGTTCGTGTTCGCGATCTCGGCATAGAACTTGCGATAAAGCGATTTCGCCGCGCTCATCACCGCCTGCGCCTCGGGCGAAAGTGTCCGTCCCGCCAGCCACTTGGCGAGGAAACGATCTTCGTTCGCCGTGAGGAGCTGCGCCGTCAGATCGGAGTTGCCGCACGACCACCCCTTCACCTCGTCCAGCAAGAACGGATAGAAGTTGTTTCGAATCTGGTAGACCGCGCCCTGATACGGCACGTCCTTCAGCGCCACGGCGTAATTCGACGCGGCAAAGGCCGTCCAAACCGCGCAATCCACAACGAACTCGTCCGTCAGCTCCTTCGTCGGAGCGTAGAACGCATCGCGGTCGTTCGTCCAAGTCGCC
>JAZRXT010000080.1:0-16784 GCA_045600365.1 Kiritimatiellia bacterium
GACGCGTCGATGGCGTAAGCGACGATGCGATGGCGCTGCTTGCGGCATATCCCTGGCCCGGAAACGTGCGCGAACTCAGAAATGTTGTGGAGAGAATGCTGGTGCTGGCACCTGGGCCGGAAATCACCGTGGACGACATTCCCGACGAGGTTCGTCAGCAACAGGCACCATCTGCCCAGTCTGGAAAGGGCACCCTTGCCGAAACTGAAAAGGACCGGATATTCGCCGCGCTCAAGGAGACGAATGGAAATCGCACGCTTGCCGCCCGGCGGCTGGGCATTTCCCGTCGTACCATCCAGCGCAAGCTGGCGGAGTACGAGAACGAAGAATCGATGAATGTAAAATAAGGAGGGAGTCCTGCCATGAGAAAGATGAGTCTTGCCGTATTGTTTGGTTTGGTGACTGCCCTGGCGGTGGCGGATCCCGTCCAGGTTTCGCGTCCGTGCGAGTTTTGCCGCGGTCGGCTCTTCAATGGTCCGCGCGGGCCAGTGTCGCTCACGCCACCCAATCTTGGCCAGCACGATGGCGAGATTGGCGTTACGGAGGGCAAGCCGTTCACGAACCACCGCTGGGATGTCAAGGTTCCGCGCTGTCCATTCTGCGAGGGGACTGGCCGCCGCACCCTGTGGAAGCTAAAGCCCGCCGCCGAGCCAATGCCGGAGGGCTTTGAGCGCTGCGCCACCTGCTGGCGTTCCTGCGTGGAGAAGTGCCGCAAATGCAAGGGTGATGGGTATGTGCCGTGCCGTAGGTGCGGTTCGTCATCCGGCAAGCCTGGGTGGATCAAGGAGGAGCAGACTACGGGAGGGTCTCGTTCCCGGCACAAGAAGATCATCGTGACGCCGTGCAGTGAATGCCAGGGTTTCGGCAAGGTGCCGTGCGCTGATTGCCGCGGACTCGGTGGAGATCCCTGCCGCAAGTGCAAGGGCGAAGGTGTGCTGCCAAAGAAGGAGCGTCGTTGACGCCAGCTCCGCCAAATGTCCCATATCTCCGTTTCAAGGAGGTCATTGGAAGCGGGGGAATGTCGACTGTCTGGAGGGCCTTCCATGCCGACCTTGGCCGCGACGTGGCGGTGAAGGTGCTTGATGACAGCTTCTCGGCCGACGGACGCGATGTACGGCGCTTCATGCAGGAGGCGAGGGCCATGAGCGAGCTCGACCATCCTGGCATAGTTCGTGGGTACGGGGCGGATTTCACCGACGGACGGTACTTCTGCATGATGGAGCTGCTGGAGGGGCAGACCCTGGGCGACCGTCTGGCGCGCAAGTCAAGACTGCCATGGACCGATGTGGCTATTGTCTGCGAATCAGTTGCCGATGCGCTTGGCTATGCCTGGAACGCGGCCGGCATTGTCCATTGCGACATCAAGCCCGACAATCTGATTCTTTCCCTCGATGGCACCATCAAGATCGCCGATCTGGGCCTGTGTGAAACCAACCGAGCCATGCACGCCCGGAACGATGACCTGCTTGGCACTCCGGCCTACATCTCTCCGGAGCAGGTGGTTGGCGAGGAGGTGCTTGACTGTAGGGCGGATATATACAGTCTGGGTGCTTCCCTCTATCATCTGGTGACAGGGCGCATTCTCTTCCCGCTTCAGGCGAATGACGACCAGCTTCGTTCGCATGTCGATACCGATATGCGCGCACCAGATCCGCGCCGATTCGTGCCAACAGTGCCCGCGTCCTTCTCGCATTTGATCGCGGGAATGCTGATGAAGAACCGCGATGAGCGGTATCGTTCCTGGGAGACCGTGCTGGCCGACGTGCGGTTCGTGGAGGAAGGCGGCGATCTGGAGGCGCCGACGGGTGTTTCGTCGCTGGACGTAGTGCAGGGTTCGTGATGCATAACGGGATGAGCGAAGACATCTACGAAGCAAAGGCTCCGCGCCGGATCGAATGCATCGTCTTCGCGGCGCTGTGGCTGCTCTATTTTGTCTACGCTCTCTGGGCGCGGCGGCAATTCCCGCTGGACGCCCCCGATGCCATCCATGGCTGGGACTTCAACGGATTGGCCGAGATCCTTTCCGACTGGCATCGTCTCACCTTCGTGAGGTTTCGTCATCCGCTTTTCGGATTGTTCCTTGCGCCCATACCGCTGCTACTCGGACGGGTGGCTCAGTTGAACTACATGGTCTACTGGGGATGCCTGTCGTTCATATTCTCCGGGTTTACCGCGCTTGGCGTGTGGTTGACCTACCGGGTGTGCATATCCCTCAAGGGCGTGGAGCGTGGCGACGCCGCCATCGCGACTGCCGTGTTCGCCTCCTTTGCGTATGTTCGCTACATGGCCGTTGGTCCCGAAAGCTATCCGATTTCAATGGTGCTTGCGCTTGCCACTCTGCTCTGGATCCAATATGCCGCCACCCGCCCGCGCAGCGCCAGATTGGACGTGGCCGTATTTGTCGTACTGTTTGTTCTCGCCGGCGGGGTGACGATTACGCAGGGGGTGAAGGTTGTTCTTGCCTTCATGGCAACGCATAGTCTCACAAGGCGGGTTAGAGGATGGTTGTTTGGCGGAGGAGCGGCGATTCTCGCATTAGGCGCCGCTTCCTATGCGTTCAAGCTCGCTGTTCTCGGCGATGGAGGCCGCACGGTCGGTGACGCCATCGCCGAACTTCTTTCCGCGCTGCCGCACGGTGTCGGCCTGAACGAACGGCTGCGCATGCTAGAGATGTTCTTCCTTGAGCCAATTGTGCCGCATGGCGCCCCGTTAGTCGAGGGAAGGATTGTTGGCTCTTACTGCGGCTGGCGTCAGTATGCTGTCTGCGCCGTCTGCTATCTGCTTGCGGCGCATGGAGCATGGAAGTTGCGCCGTGCGCCGATCATGCGCGCGATCGTGGCGATGGCCCTGGTGGACATAGTAATCCACCTGGTGCTGTTCTGGGGCATGGACGAGGCGCAGATATACTGCGCGCACTGGTTCTACCTTCTACCGATCTTCATCGCCGCCGCATTGTCGCGCCATGCATAAATCATTCATCGCTACCCCGCGAAAGTGCTTGAATTTTTATTTGGTTGGTAGTATAATATTCAATGCTTTGGAGTTGATTAGAAGGAATTACCGGATGAGTAAGAAGCTATTGATCGTGGAATCCCCCGCGAAGGCGAAGAAGATCGGGGAGTACCTTGGTGGCGCATTCGTTGTCATGTCGTCAGTGGGGCACGTGCGCGATCTGCCCAAAAAGGGGCTGTCCATAAAGATAGCCGAGGAATCGTCACGGCCTGGCCGCTGGAAATTCACGCCCACGTACGAGATTACGTCTGACAAGAAGAAGATCGTCGCTGAGCTGCGTGCCGCCGCCAAGTCTGCGGATGAAGTTTTCCTCGCGCCCGACCCTGACCGGGAAGGAGAGGCAATTGCCTGGCATCTTAACGCGGTGTTGGCGAACGAGCTTAAGAACAAGCCTGTCCATCGGGTTACCTACAACGAGATCACGAAGAACGCGGTGCTTAGGGCGATCGAGGAGCCGCGCGATATCGACCTGGCGCGTGTAGACGCCCAACAGGCGCGCCGCATTCTCGACCGCCTGGTAGGCTTCAAGGTGTCGCCCCTGCTTTGGAAGAGCCTGAACTATGGCTATTCGCTTTCGGCTGGTCGCGTGCAGAGTGTCGCGCTGCGAATCCTCGTTGAACGCGAGCGCGAGATCGAGTCGTTCAAAACAGAAGAATACTGGATTCTCGGCGTCGAGGCCTCGAAGGGGACGAAGGAAACCGCCTTTACCGCCCGCCTGGCCAAGATCGACGGCGAGAAGCCCGACATCCGCGAGCGCGAGCAGGCCAACACCTACATCGACGATCTTGACGCCTCGTCTCTGCGCGTGGTATCGGTGAAGCGCATGGAGAAGTCGCGTCACGCCCATCCTCCTTTCACCACCTCTTCGCTGCAACAGGCGGCATCCAGCGTGTACGGCTTTTCTCCCAAGCGGACAATGGACATCGCCCAGAAACTGTACGAGGCCGGTCTCATCACCTACATGCGTACCGACAGCTTCAACATTTCGATCGAGGCGCAGAATGCCGCGAAGAACCTGATCATTGCCGATTTCGGCGAATCCTACTGGGCGAAGAACTTCTACAAGTCCAAAGATTCCGCCCAGCAGGCGCACGAGGCAATCCGTCCGACCGACGTGTCGGTCCGCCCCGGCTCGCTTCAGCAGCTTAGCGCCCAGGAACTCAAACTCTACGATCTCATCTGGCGTCGCTTCGTGTGCTCGCAGATGGCGCCGGCTAGGTTCATGCAGACCACGGTGGGCCTTGAGACCGAGAAGGAAGGCCAGCGCCATAGCTATTTCTTCACCGCCACTACGAGCGACGTGATATTCGAGGGTTTCCTCGCTGCGGACATGACGTCCCGCAAGAACAAGCTGGTCAAGACGTCGGATAGGGACGGAGAGGAGCAGGACGAGGTTGCCTCGCTGCCACCGCTTGCCGAAGGCGAGACGCTCAAGGCCGAGCGCTGGCTTTCCGACCGCAAGGAGACCAAGCCGCCGAGCAGATACAGCGAGGCGTCGCTCGTCAAGGCGCTGGAGGAGAATGGTGTGGGGCGCCCGTCGACCTACGCCCAGACCATCGAGGTGCTGGTAAACCGCAAGTATGCCAACCGCGAGGCGAAGCAGCTGGTGCCCACCAAGCGCGGAATGGACGTGAATGACTGGCTAGTGAAGAAGATGCCGGCCCTTTTCGACGTGGGCTACACTGCGCAGATGGAGGCCAAGCTCGATATCATCGAAGAGGGCGATCCGAGCAAGAATGGCGATGAGATGCTTTCCGACTTCTACAACTCATTCACCAAATGGCTTGGTGACGCCAAGGAGCCGCCGCCGCCTCGGGAGCGCTTCGATGCACTGCTGGCGCTGCTCGATCTCGTTACAACCTGGAAGCCCCCGGTCACCGTCGGCAAGCGCACGTTCTCCGACGAGCTGTTCGCCAAGTCACTTCGTGATCAGCTCAACGAAGGAAAAATGCCGCCCACCGACCGTCAGCTGCAGGCGCTGGCAAAGCTGGTGGCGGTCTATCGCGACCAGATCCCCGATGCGGAGATCAAGCTGATCGACCTGGGCTGGGAGCAGGAGCTGGACCGCGAGAAGAACGCTCCCCCGGCTGAACTCACCCGATGGACTTTCCAGGTGGTGGATGGTCTCGAGGGGCTGACCAAGAACGCCTTCGTCAGCTCTCTGCGCGAACAGGTTGAGCATGGCCGCCCGCTGACGCTGAAGCAGTTTCAGACCCTTGCCCGCACCGTACTGGAAAAGGCGGTGTCCAACCCCAGTTTCGAGCATATCAAGTCACGGCTCGAAAACTACATTCCCGGCGGTTTCACAGTCGAACCTGTGGATCCATCGGTTCCCGAGATATTCTCGCTGCTTGGTGGCGTAACCGAGTGGAAGCCGCCGACCAAGCGTGGGCGTCGCACCTATAACGACAAGGAATTCGTCGCCTCCATCCGCGACCAGTTCGACAAGCGCGGCTCGCTAACCGAGCGCCAGGTTGATGCCCTGCGGCGCATCTGCTACACCTATCGTGCCCAGATTCCCACGTTTGAGGAAGTGGCTGACCGCCTTAAGCTGAAGGGTACGAAGAAGTCGGCGGAAGACGACGGCAAATGATCGTGTCGATAGAGGTGAACCGGCTGGTTTGCGACGATCCCAACGTTCGCCTCTTCCGGTCCTATCTGCTGTCTGAGCGCAATTCCTCTCTGCTCACTGTCGACGGGTACGTGCAGGACATCTCGCAGTTCGCCTTCCATCGCTGGGGCGAGAACGCCAGAAGCCCGTTCCCCTGGGCGAATGTTTCCGAAGCCGACGCCCGCAAGTTCCTCATGGATTTTGCGGCAGCCAGGGCGGGGGCGGCAACCATAAGACGCAAACTCGCCTCGCTGCGGTCGTTCTACCGATTTCTTGCGAGGGAGTCCAAGGTGGTGGGGAATCCATTCGCCGGACTGCGCGGACCGGCCCTGCCCCATCATTTGCCGCGCACCTTCACCGTGCAGGAAGTGACCCGTTTCCTCGCCTCGCCGATCGAGGATCTCAATTCCAGACGGAATGCCGGACGTGATGTCACCCCTGAAATGGAGTACGCGGCGTTCCGCGATGCGGCGCTGTTCGAGGCGCTTTACTCGACAGGATGCCGAATTTCCGAGATGACATCCACAGTCTGGCGCGATATCGATTTTTCGGGAGGTGGCGTGATCGTTCGCGGAAAGGGCAACAAGCAGAGACTCTGCATTCTCGGCTCGAAGGCCTTGACGGCGCTTAGAAGGCTGCGCACGGTGGCGGGCGAGATGTGGCCAGATGGCGACCAGGAGGTTACGTCGGTATTCCTGGGAGCGCACGGCCGCACGTTCTCGCCGCGCGAGGCCCAGCGGCGGATGAAGAAATGGCTGGCGGCGAGCGATCTGCCCTGCGATTTGACGCCACACAAGCTGCGCCACAGCTTCGCCACCCACCTGCTGGATTCAGGCGCCGATCTGAGAAGCGTGCAGGAGATGCTTGGGCACTCCTCGCTCGCCACCACCCAGATATACACCCACGTCTCGGTTGAGCATCTCAAGGACGTCTATATGAAGGCGCATCCGAGGGGCGGAAATAGTTAATTCTCAGTGTGAAAATCACCTACTTCGCCTGCGGAGACTTGGGCTTGCGGGCGAAGGGCGGCGGCTTGGGCATGAACGGGTTCGAGTTGCCGGATGCCATGGGCGAGGCGGGCCTGGCGGCGGCGATTCCCAGCACGGCTACGCGCTTCTCGATATCGGTGGGCGCCTTGATTTCGGTGTAGGTGCCATCGTTGATGCCAATGGTAACCTCGATCTTCTCAGGTTCGCCGTTTGCGCCCATCAGATAGAGTGCACGGCGGGTGGGATCGCGCTTCTCCAAGACCGGTCCGGTGGGGGGGGCGCTATCAGCCGGACGATACCGGAACGCGGCGGAAGTCACCGCCACGGCATTGCGTGCCTCGTCAATGTGTATCGAGATGTTGGCGGTCATGCCTGGATAGAGTTTGCCGCCGTCGTTGTCGGCCTCGATGATCACCGGATAGGTGACGACCGACGAGGTGGTGCTGGAGGCCATGCGAACCTGCGTGACCACGCCGGAGAATTTCACTCCGGGATGGGCGTCGACGGTGAAGGTTACATGCTGACCGTCAACGACGCTGCCGATGTCGGCCTCTGGAACAGTGGCCTCCACCTGGATGCGCTTGAGATCGGTGGCGATGTTGAGCAGGGGAACCGCGTTCATGGACGACACAACGGTCTGTCCCTCGTCGACGCTGCGGTCGATCACCACTCCGTTGACCGGCGAGACGATGGTGCAGTAGTTGAGGTTGGCGCGGGCCTGGCTGACGCTGGCCTGACTGCGCTCGACGCTTGCAAGTGCGGCGTCGACCGAGGCGGCGGCGGTGTCGCGCGCCTCGAGCGCGCTATCGTAGTCCGCCTTGGGCGCCATGTCCTTGCGAACGAGTTCGTCCTTGCGCTTGAGCGTTTTCTCCGCCAGCACGAGCTGGGCCCGGCATTTCTTGACGTTTGCCTCGTTGGAGTGCAGTTCGCCCAGGGCGCTCTTGTAGTTGGCTTCGTACACCTGGGGGTCGATGAGCGCGACGACCTGTCCATTGGTAACCGTGGAGTTGTAGTCGACGAAGAGCTGGATGATCTTTCCGTTCACCTGGGCGCCGACCTCGATCTTCTTTATGGGCTGTACGGTGCCGGTGGCTTCAACCGTGCGGAATATGTCTGTGCGCAGAATGGGCGCGGTGCGGTAGTGTACCTTCTCTGCCACGGCCTTCTTGCCGCCATACCATTTCCAGCCGCCGTAGCCGGCACCGCCCAAAATGACGAGAAAGACAATTGTTTTTATGAGAGTCTTCATAGGATATGCAGATTGGAAGTTTGAAAGTTGGCAGGTTAGGGATTGGGCGATTTGGATGTCACATGGCCGGTGAGGCGGATAAGTTCCGCTTCGGCGATTTCGGCGGCGTAGAACGCCTTTACCCGAGTTCCCAGCGCGGAGGCGAGGGCAGAGGCGGCATCGGTGAAGTCGAGGCGCGAGGCATCGCCCACGCTGTACTGCTGCTTCACCGTGTCGAGATTCTCAAGCGCCTGCTGTACCTCCACCCTGGCAGTGGCGAGCGATTCGCGCGCGTTGTCGCGGTTGGCGGTGGCCACGGCGAGGTCATGTGACAGCTGCTGCTCGGCTCGGTCCACGTCAAGCTTGGCGCCTTGCATGGCGAGCACCGCCATGTCCAGGTCGCGTTCGCGGCGTTTGCCGTCCAGAAGGGTCTGGATCGCCTTGAAGCCCCAGCTCCAGTTCCATGTAGGGTCGGCGAAGGCGAAGGCGGAGGAGAGCGTTATCTCGGGCATCAGATTCGCTATGCGGTAGTCGACCTCGGCCGAGGCGGCGCGCAGGCGCGAGCGCAGAGTGAGAATTGAAGGGGAGTTGGTGCGGGCGAGGCAAAGGGCCTCGTCGACGCCATATGAACTGGGGTTGAGCATCGGCTTCGGGGTTTCGAGCGTGTTGGCACCATATTCAATCAGATCCGGCAGTTGGATATGGTTGTCGTCAAGACCGAGCGAGCGCATGAAACCAGCCGCCGCGGTGAGCACGTCGTTCGAGGCGTTGATTGTGGCGAGGCGGGCGTCGGAGAGATCGACCCGGGCTTTTAGCACGTCGAGCTTCTTGGTCTCGCCGGCCTTGAAGAGCGATTCCGCCTGGCGCAGATGCTCGGCATATTGGAATTCATTCGTACGCGCCACTTCAAGCAGCGCGTCGTTGCGCAGCAGGGCGAAGTATGAACCGGCGACCTCGTTGAAGACTGCGAACTCGGCGTCATCAAGATCGCGCTTGGCGCTCACGAGGTTTTCCCGTGCCTGTCGCTCGCGCGCGTCGATGCGCCCGAAGTCGCAGATCAGCAGGTCGAAGGAGAAGTCCGTCGTGGCCCTGCCGCGATTCTGGCGCCAGGAGAAGTGCGAGGTGCCGTTGGCGGTGGACTGCGAGTAGCCACCGGAAAGACCAAGCCGCAGCTCGCGGTCGCTCGTCACCTGGGCAAGTTCGAGCACCGCGTTGGAAACTGCGAGCCGCGACACTTCCAGGTCGGGCCGGTTGGTCACCGCGAAGGCCACGTAGTCAACTAGGCGCATGCCCTTGAGCGAAATCATGGCCGGCGGGGCCGAGGTGTAGGCGACGGGTATGTCCAGCGAGGCGTCGTGGTGCGTCTTCTGCGCCTTGCGGGCGCGGTCGATCGTCTCGCAGCCGCAGAGGCCGGCGAGTGTCGCCGCCAGCAGGATGCCGACGGCGTTCAGTTTGTACCAGGTTGTCACAGCACGCCCTTTGAGCTGGGAACGCCTTTTTCACGCGGATCGGCCGCCACTGCCTGCCGTAGGGCGCGGGCAAAGCTCTTGAAGATGCCCTCGCACACATGGTGGGTTTCGTCGCCATAGATCTCGCGCAGATGGATGTTGAGCCTGCCCTCCACGCTCACGGCACGGAAGAACTCCTCGAGCAGCTTGACCTCGAAATCGCGCACCATGAGGTGCTTCTTGGGAGACGAGAACACCAGGAAGGGGCGTCCGCCGAGATCGATCGAGGTCTCGCATAGCGCCTCGTCCATCGGGATCGAGGCGTAACCATAGCGGGTGATGCCGCGGCGCTCGCCTAGCGCCTGGTTGAGCGCCTGACCGAGAACTAGGCCTACGTCTTCTACCGTGTGGTGGTAGTCCACATCGATGTCGCCGTCGCACTTGACGTCTAGGTCGACCAGCGCGTGCTTCTTGAAGAGCTCGAGCATGTGGTTGAAGAAACCGATCCCCGTGTCGATGGAGCCTTCACCGCTGCCGTCGAGGTTGAGCGAAAGCTTGATCCTGGTTTCCTTGGTGTTGCGTTCGATTTCTGTTTTGCGCATGGGCTACTCCTTCTGAAGTTACAGCTTTCAGGCGACTAGTAGATCTTGTTCTCGCAGCCCTTGACGAGACGCGAGATGTTGGACTTGTGCTTGTAGATGACGAAAAGGCCCAGTAGGGTAACGAGGATGCGCAGGGGCAGCGAGGCATCCGGGGTGAACCACACCAGAATGGCGATGGTGGCGGCGGCGAGCATGGAGCCGAGCGATATGTAGTGGCTGATCCACACCGTGACCACGAAGACGCCGAAGGCTATCGACACCGGAATCGTCAGGAGCGCCATCAGCATGCCGAATGCGGTGGCCACTCCCTTGCCACCCTTGAACTTCATGTAGGGGGTGAGGGTGTGCCCCAGCACGCAGGCGAAACCCGTGGCCATTGGCAGGTGGATGAGCGAACCAGTGGCGTCGCCGACAATCAGCCTGGCCGCAAGGGTGGGCAGAAGTCCCTTGAGGAAGTCGCAGAAGAAGGCGAGAAAGCCCCATTTGTGCCCGACGGTGCGGTAGACATTGGTGGCGCGGATGTTCTTCGAGCCGAGGGTGCGCACGTCGACGCCGCGCAGGCGTCCGATGAGGTATCCGAATGGAATGCCGCCGATGAGATATCCGCAGAGCGGAAATACGGCCCAGAGAGTGGTTTCGTTCATTTGCTGTCAATGTCCTTGCAGATGGTCCTTGCCGATGAATTCGCACGGTGCCTTCGAGGCGAAGAGCCCGTGGGCGAACTGCACGCCGTACCAGACGTGCGAAGTGAACACGCCCGCCAGCACGGCGACCCATCGGAGGGGGTTGAGAGAGAACGTTGTCAAGCCCACGAGCAGACTGTAGAAGAAGAGCGGCGACGCCGCCACTGCCGCCACGGGCCCAAGAGTGCCGCCGCCGGCGAATTCGCGCCAGGCGAGGAAACCGGCGAGGGCGAGCAGATAGAGCACGAAGGCGGTGGGGACGAAGTAGGCGGGGCGGGCGCTCGTCACGGGGAAGCGCTTCACGAAGTAGCCGCGGTGGAAGCCGTAGCGCCCGAGCTGACGCAGATGGGGCAGGAAGAGGCGGCGGCGATGGTGGTAGACGATAGTCCAGGGATCGTAGACGATGCGGCGGTGCCTTTCGTGCACAATGGCCTCGCAGAGCAGCGTGTCCTCTCCCGGCCAGAAGTCGGTGCGGTATCCGCCGATCGCATCCAGCACGTCCTTGCGCACGAAGAGGTTGCAGCTGGGATAGTCGTCGATGTCGAGCCGGACGCGTCCGCCCAGATAGCGGTAGCGGTACGAGCCCGAGACGAACACGTTCTCGTACACCTTGCCGCCGCACTTCGCGAGGAAGCCGTCGTTTGGCGGCGTCACGCCCGGACCTCCCACTCCGCCAACGGAGGAATCGCCGAAGTACTTTATTGCGTTCTCAATCCAGTGCGCATCGGGATAGGCGTCGTCGTCGATGAAGGCGATAACGTCGCCGGTCGCCTCCCTGATGCCGAGGTTGCGCTTTTCGGCGGGTCGAACCTTGCCGGTGGGGATGAAGCGGCAGGGATATGGCCTCTGGGGAATGTCGCCCTCGATTGGGAAGTCGGGCAGCACTATCACCTCGAAGTTGCCCACGCTTTGGCGCACTAGGGCGTCGAGGCATTCATCCAGCATTGGCGAGCGGCCCGGGCAGGCGATTACCACGCTGACTCTCGGCTGCTTTTCGGTTTTGGGCGGCACTTCCACCCGGGCGTAGTAGTTGAGAATGCGTAGGCGGTAGAACACGGCCGCGGTGTCGATGAGCATCGCCTTGACGGTATGCGGCTGAAGGGCGCCGAAGGTGCCGCCGAATCGAATCTCGACCGGTGCCTCGACGATGCGGGCCCCGCGTCCGTAGGCGATGGACAGCAGCTCGAGGTCGAAGGCGTAGGTCTTCACCAGCATTCGGTCGAGCGCGTCGCCCAGCACCTTGCGGCGGAAGAGTTTCATGCCGGTCTGGGTGTCGGTTATGGGTAGACCGATGAACATCCTGACCAGCCCGTAGTATATCGAACTCGACAGCCGCCGGTGCCAGGGATACTTGACCTTCGATTCCGGATGGCGTTTCGAGCCAACCACGATGTCAGCCCCAGTGCGTTGCTGCTCTTCAAGGAAGCACCCGATGCCGCTGGGAAGAATGTCGAGATCCCCGTCGAGCAGCATCACCAGGTCCCCGCGCGAGGCGGCGAAGCCCTCGCGCAGGGCGTTGCCCTTGCCGACGTTGCTCGCGATCCACACGGGGCGCACGCGGTCTGGCCGCGCGGCGGCGGCGCGACGAAGCGCCTGGTCGGTGCCGTCCCCGCTGCCGTCGTCAACGGGGACGAGTTCCCAGTCGACGCCAAGCCGGTCAAGCTCTGACGCGACGGCGTCGAGATTGCCTTCGATTGAGCCCGCCAGGCGGAATACTGGAAGAACTACGCTGAGCATCGATAGGGGTGGGAAGGGTAATTACTTGGCGAGGCGAACGAAGCGGGCGGTCCAGCCGCCGCCGGGAGCAAGCTTTGCCTGCAGTGTCGCTCCTGCCTTGACCGTGAATTCGCGGCGGCGCCAGTCTTCGGGCGCGTGCAGGGCGTTGGGACCGTCGGAGAACTCCTCGACCTTCCATTCGCCGTCGCCGAGGAAGGAGGTGTCGATCGAGACCTCGGCGCCATCCCAGCTCGCGATGGCCGCAGCGTACCAGACGTCGCCCTTGCGGCGGGCGGCGGCGGCGAAGGAGTCGACCTTGCCGTCCAGGCCCTTCGTCTCGTCCCACACCGTGGGAACGGCGGCCATGAAGCGGAAGCACTCCATGTTCTGGCGGTAGAGGGTGGGGCTGTCGCAGAGCATCTGGAGCGGAGCCTCGTAGAGCGACATCAGCGCCATCTGGTGGACACGAGTTCCCTGTACGTCGGGCTGGTTCCAGTTGGGTTCGAAGACCGCGGTCTTAGCGTCCCACTTGCGAGGCCAGCCAACATCGCCGAGGTTGCGGGCGCGGTAGCGCATGGCGCCGGGGGTGTAGTCCATGGGACCTGCGACCATGCGGGTGAAGAACGCCTTGAGGTCATTGCCGGGCATGTCGAAGTCCTTGCTGAACTTTGCGGTTTCGAGTCCGTGAACGCCCTCGTAGTTGAGGATGTTGGGGAAGGTGCGGGAGAGGCCGGTGGGCTTGTACATGCCATGGTAGTCGATGATCAGATTGTATTCGGCGGCGATGGTGGCGGTCTTCTCGAGGAAGTCGACCACGAAGGAGTCGTCGCGGTCCATGAAGTCGATCTTGAAGCCCTTTACGCCGAGCGAGGCGTACTTGGAGAACACCTCCCGCTGGCGTTCGACGAGCTGGGGCCAGCTGCACCAGAGGATAATGCCCACGTTCCTGGAGGTGCCGTAGCGGACGAGCTCGGCCACGTCGACGTCGGGATTGATCTCCATGATCTTGAGCTTGACGCTCCAGCCTTCGTCCAAGATCACGTACTCGACGCCGGTTTCGGCGGCGAAGTCGATGTAGTGCTTGTAGGTTTCGGTGTTGCAGCCGGCCGTGAAGTCCACATCCTTGCCGAAGACGTTCCAGCAGTTCCACCATTCCCAGGCGACCTTGCCGGGGCGGATCCACTTGAGATTGCCCTTGAGACGGTTCGGGGAGGCGATGGCGTAGGCGATGTCGCTCTCGATCAGCTTCGCGGGCGAGTCGGCGATGATGAACGTGCGCCAGGGGAAGGCGCGGCTGCCATCGGTTTCAACCAGATAGTCGAGCCGTCCCTTGACATTGCGGTGGCGCTGGTCGTTGACGATCTTGGTGGGGTCGGGAAGCCTGGCGAAGTCGCTGGTCAGTTCGCCGGCGCGTTCGGTGGCGCGCAGGTTCCAGCCGGGATATGCCAGCAGATCGGATTCGGTGACGACCATGTTCACGCCGTCGTCGTACTGGGCGAGCAGCGGCAGATAGCAGAGCTGCTTGCCGCTCTTGGCAAGTGCGGCGGCGTCGAGTTTGCTGTAGATCGACTCCCAGCTCGAGCAGTGTCCGCCGGTGAGGCCGGCGTAGAAGGTGCTGGCGGTCTTGGCGAAGTTGAGCGGGGCCTTTTCGTCCAGGACCTTGATCTTGCCGTTGAAGGCGGTGAAGAAGCGGTACGCAACACCATCGTTGCGGGCGACGATGGTAATGCCCCAGTCTCCGACGAAGGTGACGTCGAGACGGCGGGCCGCGAGATCGATCGACGACTTCTTGTAGATAGGCGTGTCGAGGGTGCCGGTGAGGGATTGTTTCTCGGCCTTCACGACCTTCAGGTCGGCTCCTCCGAGGACTCCGCGCCCTTCGATTTCAAGTGCAATCGGCGTACTCGCGACGAGTTCGGCGTCTTTGCGGGAAACCGTGTAGGAAAGGGTGGGGTCGGTGGAGAGGCATATCTCGTTCAGACCATCTGGCGAGGTGATTGACCACGTCTCGGCATTGCCTGCGAGGAATGCTAATGCGACAGCAGAGAATAAGGTTGTTTTCATAGCCATATATTATACCAAAAAGTTGGTTGGTTTGGAAGTTGAGAATTGAGGTTTTAGCTTTTGGTTTTTAGCTTCCGACATTGTAACGACTGTTCCCTTGCCGCATCATGTACAAAATGTACTCTGACCTGTTTTATCACATTTTTAAGGTTAGACAGCGCTTCTGTACTTCGGCCGCCGTCATCCGACTGCTAAATTCTTTGTATTTAGCGAAATTTACTATCATGGCGAAACTAAAAAGGGCGTATTATTGATGTAACTTGTTCCTTTGACTATGATTGACACATTATTGATGGATTGGTATTTAGCTACCAAATGTAATAGTTGTTTTATACCGTTGACATTTGTGATGTAAAATGTTATACTATTGTGCATGATAAATAGTAAGAATAGTGAAATTGTTGATGCGATTGCTCTCGTTTTGCATCGTATTGAGCGGAAGTATGCCACGGAGTCGCTCTTTGGTGAGATGTGTGGTGCGGCAGTTCTTTGCCTGATTGCTCGTCATCGAGGGTCTGTCAATGATGTAACCAACCTCAAGTCATTACTGTTGTCGATTGGAGTTGAAGAAGGTCCGGCGCAATTTATCGAAGAGGCAATCGGCGGACATTGGAGCGAGTACTATGAGTTAATTGGCAAGTACTCCGAGGATGACTTGGTCGATTTGTTTGAGTGCAAGTATTTGAAAGCGCTTGCGGAGTGGACAAAGCCCGCCCATCGTTTTGACACTTTGTCGATGCTTTTGCTGCAACTGAAGGGCGGGGAGTCCTGTCTGGACATCTGTTCGGGCGCGGGATTCTTCATGACGACGGCCTGGCATGAGATGTTGAGCCTGAATGGTCGGGATGCGGCTGTCAATCTTTCGGGCATTGAATTCAATCGGTCGCTTGCGGGGTATGCGTCGATCCTTTCCCTCGTCCGCGGGACGGGCGGGAAGGTCCATGTCGAGGATTGTTTTGATCCGCGGCACATTCGGGCGAAATACGACAAGGTGCACTGTGATGCGCCGTTCGGACTGAATGTGCGTGGAATCGATTTTGCCAACGTGCGGAAGTCGCTTGGCGGAGTGTTTCCCGATTTCCCGCAGATCGCCCTGGGTTCTGCGGATTGGCTGTTTGCCGCGCGTGCGGTTGCTGCGATGAAATCGGATGGACGCGCCGTGGTCGTGATGCCGCGTGCTGCGTTGAGTGGAGCGCAAAATGCGGCATATCGCCGTTATTTTCTTTCCCGTCAGATGATTGAGAGCGTAATTGCGTTCCCGGGTGGGGTTTATCCGGGCACGTCGGTGTCCGTTGCGGTTGTGACATTCTCCCGCGACAGCTCTTGCGTCAAACTCTATGACGCGGCGGGACAGGGTTCCTCTGACGGTGACCCGGAGTCGATTGACTTCCAGCAGATCGCCAAGGATCTTGAGAAGGTGTGGAACTATGAGGACATCGTCACCAAGGATTGGAATTACCTGCTGACATACGAAGACGCCGATCTTGATCCGACCGTGCATCTTGCGGCGCCGTTGTCCTACGAAGGCAAGCGTCCGTTCGGGGACTGCGTTTCCCGTGTCTTCCGCGGCACATCGCTCCCGAAGGATCGACTTCGCGAGTTGCACTTGGGTGGAGGTGAGAAAATCGCCGCGCGTTATCTGACGTCCGGCGACATCGAAGACGGGGTCATTGGACTCAACGAGCGGCAGTTCCTTCGGGAGGTTCCGTCGGAGTGCAAAGGGCAGTTCGCCGAGCAGGACGATCTTATTCTGTCCCGTTCGGGAAATCCCTGCAAGATGGCCGTAATCGAGGACACCACACCCTGTGTTGTCGACGGGAACCTGATTGTCTGCAAGCCGAAGGACAGGGAATGGTCCTATTATCTGCTGGGCTATCTGATGAGTCCGGACGGAACCAAGTGGTTGCAGCGAATTAGTGCGGGGCTCCAGCAGACGATCTCCCTGAAGAAGCTTCCGATGATACCGGTTCCGGTTGCGGATCGCGAGAAGATGCGCAAAATCTCAGAGGCGGTTTCCGGACATCTTTCTAAGATTGAGAAGCTCAAGGGCGAGCTTGAGCAGAATCGTAATGACGTGAAGTACGAGTTTGACTGTATCCTTTTAGGTGGAGGCACGGACGATGGCAATTAAGAAATCACAGCTTTATTCGAAGCTTTGGGCGGCATGTGACGAGCTCCGCGGCGGAATGGACGCGAGCCAGTACAAGGACTATGTACTGGTGGTGCTGTTCGTCAAGTACCTGAGCGACAAGAAGAAGGCGGGCGACCGTTCGCTTCTCATCGAGCTTCCCGAGGGCTGCAGCTTCGATGACTTTGTGGCGCTTAAGAACAAGTCCAAGTTCGAGGTGGAGGACGCGGATGGCGCGGTGCGCACGACCGGCATCGGCGAAATGGTGAACATCAAGCTCGCGAAGATCGCGGACGCCAATCC
>JAZRXT010000081.1:0-21698 GCA_045600365.1 Kiritimatiellia bacterium
CGCCAATGACAAACGCCGGTGGAAAGGAGCTTTCCAGCGTCTACGAGCGCTTCCTCTCGATGGAGACGGCCATGGGCCTGATGGATACGGAACTGGCCGGCGTGAGGGCGTGGCCGCTTGCAAGATTCACCGTCTTCAGCAACATGGTGCTGCCGGCGGGCATCGACGTTGGAGCCGCCCACCCCGACAAGGTCTCCCACCGCGCCAAGGGACGGCCCCTTCTCTCGCGTTGTCGGCAACGGCTCTCGGCACTGGTCTCGAGAACGCTGTACAGCCCGGGCCGGTCCCCTCGCCCGCTCGACGTGCTTTTCTCCCTGGAGCCCCGGACGGTCAAGGACGCTGACGGCACTACCAGAAGGCAGATGCTCGACTTCTTCGTCGGCGACCTCGGCCTCGACTACGGCGTGTTGGACCTCAACATTACCGGCACGGGATTCGCGCCGGCGCCACGAGGCGAACGCGCGTTCCGCATCTGCGGCCATGTCGGCCGCGCACGCGCCTTCACGAGGTCGCTCGGTCTCAGGAGGGAGACGACGGACTTCGCCGTCTCAGTCAAGGAAGCCGTCTCCCGCGAGCTGGGCATCGACATCGACGCCGATCACCTCGCGACGCACCTCAGATCGGTGGTCGGGCGGAGGATCTACTACAATCGGCTGTTCCGCGACTGGCTCGAACGGTTGCGCGCGAAATGTGTCGTCACCGCGGTGAACTACTCCGTCCTCAACCTGATACTCAGCGAGGCGGCCCACCAGGCCGGCATCCCCGTGGTGGAGCTGCAACATGGCACGGTCTACCCCGCGCATCCGGCGTACAACCTTCCGCGCCCCGAGCCGACCTACTCCCCGGACTATCTCTTCTCCTGGGGATCGCACTGGTCGGGACAGACCCGCAACTATGCGCTCAGGGGCACCATCGACGTTGGAAGCCCCGCGCTGGAGCATTTCATGCTGGCCAGCCGCGATTCCGGCAGAACCGACCCGCGCAGCATCCTGTTCATCTCCCAGGGCACCATCGGCCGACAACTGTCGAAACGCGCCGTTGAGCTGGATCGGCTGCTCTCGGACAAGGGCTACCGCATCCTGTACAAGCTCCACCCGAACGAGAGCAGAAGCTGGCGCGAACTCTACCCCGAACTGCGCGAATCGAAAGTCGAGGTGGTCGCCAGCTCCGATCGCTCGATATACACCCTGTTCTCGGAAGTACCCACGGTGGTGGGCGTATATTCAACCGCCATGCTCGAAGCGTCGATGTGGAAGACGAGGGGATTCGTCTTCGGCGACCTCCCCGGCGGCGACACCATGCGCCCGTTTCTCAGGGACGGAATGCTCGAGAGCGTGTCCTCGGCGCAGGAACTCGCAGGGCGCATCCTCTCCAGGCCGGACGTCGGGCGCCAGGGCGTGGACGGCACGGAGTTCTGGAAGCCGGACGCGGCGCGCAGCACGGTGCGACTTATCAATGAAATCGTAGCAAGAGGCGAAATCAGATGAAAATCCTGGCAGTAATCCCGGCGCGCGCCGGATCCAAGGGCATTCCCAACAAGAACGTCCGGCTGATCAACGGCCGCCCGCTGGTGTCGTACGCCATCGCCAACGCCCTCGCCTCGCGGCACATCACCGAGACCGTGGTGTCCACCGATTCGGCGATGGTCAGGATCATCGCCGAACAGATGGGCGCGAAGGTGATCGACCGTTCGTCCGACCTCTGCGGCGACGCCGTCACGCTGGACGGGGTGATCTTCGACGCCGCGCGCCGCTTCGACTGCGACGTCGTGGTCACGATGCAGCCGACCTCGCCCACGCTCAGGGTCGAGACGCTGGACGCCGCCATCGACCACTTCCTCGAACACGGCCTGGACACGCTTATCTCCGCCAACAACCGCCCTCATCTCGCCTGGACCAGGAACGACGACGGCCGCATAGTCCCCGCCTACGAGAAACGCCTCAACCGGCAGTACCTTCCGCCGTACTATGCCGAGACCGGCGCGTTCGTGATCGCCCGCCGATCCGTGATGACGCCCACCACCCGCATCGGCGAGAAGGTGGAAGTGTTCGACGTGCCCGACGCCGAGTCCATCGACATCGACACCTATGCCGACCTCGCGATCGCGGCCATGACGCTGGATGAGCGCAAGGTGGCGTTCTACGTGAACGGCAACAACCAGCGCGGCCTGGGCCACGTCTACCGCGCACTGGAGCTTGCCGACGAGTTCCCGGTCAAGCCCGACATCTACTACGACAGCAACCAGACGGATCCTGCGGTGTTCGGCGCAACCACCCACAACCTCGTTCCTGTCAACGGCATCGGTGAATTGCTGGCGATCCTGCAGCGCAAGCGCTACTCGGTGTTCATCAACGACATTCTCGACACCTCGCTGGACTACATGATCGCCGTGAGGACCGCCCTGCCCCACGCGAAGATCGTCAACTTCGAGGACGCGGGAGAGGGCGCGACACGCGCGGATCTGGTGTTCAACGCGCTCTTCAGCGAACGCAACGCCGCCAACGTGATGGCCGGCGAGAAGTACTACATCGCCTCCAAGCCGTTCATGTTCTACCATCCCATGCCAATTCGGAACAAGGTCGCCGACGTGTTCGTGTCCTTCGGCGGCGCCGACCCGCAGAACTACTCGGACCGGCTGCTGGCGATCGCGGAGAGGGAGAAGTACCGCGGCGTGAGATTCCATTTCGTGCTCGGCCGCGCCAAGTCAAACGTCGCGGAGCTGCTGCGACGCGGGAAGGAGCTGCCGAATGTGGAGATCCACCACGACATCGTCGACATGCCCGGCATCATGACCAGATGCGACATCGGCATCACCTCCCGCGGACGCACCGGCTACGAGCTCGCCATGCTGGGCATCCCCTCGATCGCCATGGCGCAGAACCGGCGCGAGGAGCGCCATGGATTCGTCTGCGCCGAGAACGGTTTCTCGTACCTCGGGATCAACCCGTCCGACGCCCTGATCGAAAGCACGCTCGACGCCTATCTGCAGATGACTGCCGAGGAGCGCGAGCGCTACCGCGGAATGCTGCTCGCGCACGACCTCCGCAACGGCAGGGCGCGGGTCATGAACCTCATCAACTCGCTGTAGGGGCGCATACCATGATCAACAGGATATTCACCAGACTGAACGCCGGGAAGACGGTGCTGATCGCCGAGGCCGGCGTGAACTACTACGACATCGCCAAGGAGCGCGGCATGGCGCTGCTCGACGCAGCGAAGCTGATGGTGCTTGAGGCCGCGCGCGCCGGCGTCCACGCCGTCAAGTTCCAGAGTTATCGCGCGGAAACCCTGGCGGCGCGCGAGTCGCCCTCGTACTGGGATCTAAACGAGAATCCGGTGACTTCCCAGCGCGAACTCTTCTCGCATTTCGACAAGTTCACCCAGAGCGAATACGAGGAGCTTGCGCGGTATTCCGAGGAGAAAGGCATCGAATTCTTCTCCACCGCGTTCGACGAGGCGGCGGCCGACTATCTGGAACCGCTGATGAACGTCTACAAGATATCCTCCTCCGACCTTTCCAATCTGCCCTTCATCGAATACCAGGCGCGCAAGGGGAAGCCGGTACTGCTTTCCGTGGGTGCCTCGAACGAGGACGAGATCGTTCGCGCCGTGGAAACGATCCGCAGGGTGAACGACAGGCCGCTCGTCCTTCTCCACTGTGTCCTGGAATACCCCACGCCGATCCAGAACGCCAATCTGCTGAAGATCGCCTCCCTAAAGAGAAGATTCCCCGACTACGTCATCGGCTACTCCGACCACACCAAGCCCACCCCGGACGCGATCGTCACCAACGCCGCCATCTTCCTCGGCGCCCGGGTGATCGAGAAGCACTTCACGCTGAACAAGGCGCTAAAAGGCAACGACCACTTCCACGCGATGGATCCAGACGACGCGCGCACGATTCTGAACGGCATGGAGATGGCCGACATGCTGATGGGGCGCGGCGATCTCGTATGCCTCGACACCGAAAAGACCTCTCGGCGCAATGCGCGCCGCTCGCTGGTGACAACCCGCGACATTCCCGCCGGTACCGTCTTCACCGCCGAGATGTTCACCGCGAAACGCCCGGGCCACGGAGTGTCGCCCATGCGTCTCGGAGAGATCGTGGGAAAAACCGCGGTGACGGACATCGAAGCGGACACGGTGCTTCTCGACGGCATGATCGGAGCGTGAGCGATGAACACCCTTCTCTGGAAAATCATCCGCTCGCTTCTCAAGGGCAGAAGGAGGCGCGAATTCGACTCCCGCCACCATACCGCGATCGCCCGCAGGCAGGTCGGCTCGTGCGGCGACGGACTGAAGGACAACGGACCTTCGCAGTTCAATGTGAGATGCGAATTCGGAAACAACTGCAATTTCAACGGCATGGTCGTGAAGGGATGCGGCTCGCTGAAGATCGGCAGCAATTTCCACTCCGGCGAGAGATGCCGCGTCATCACGTCCAACCACAACTTCGACCATGGCGCCGAGATCCCGTACGACTCGACCAACGTGGCGAAGTCCATAATCATCGAAGACAACGTCTGGCTTGGCGACTCGGTGATCATAGTCGGCAATGTAAGGATCGGCGAGGGCGCAATCATCGGCGCCGGCGCGGTGGTGTGCACCGACGTTCCAGCTGGAGCGATCTTCGGCGGGAATCCGGCCCGGCTTATCCGCTACCGAGACATGGACCACTACCGTGAACTGAAGCAGGCGGGCAGATTCCACTGATGAGCGCAATTGAGGATAGCCAGGCCAAGCCCCCGCGGTGCTCCAACTTCGAGCTGCTGCAAATCGTCGCCATGTTCATGATCGTCGCCCACCACTACGTGGTCAACGGCGACGTGACCGGGCTGTTCGACAAGCACAATCCCTGCGGCAACAAGATCTTCCTACAAATGATTGGCACCTGAAGAGCAGTGACGTGTGATGTTCAAACCGCCAAATACCCGAGCGAATTTGCGAATGTCAAGTAAACATGGCATAGCAGAGATTCCGGACCACATTCCTCTATACAACAAACACACAATTTGATATAATATACTGGCAAAGGGGAAAACACCTAATGATAAAAGTTGGCATAGTTGGATGCGGATTCGTGGGCGGTGCCCTGAAGACATGGCTCGAGGAGCATATCTGAAATGCCGAAGGTTTCTGTCATCATTCCCGTCTACAACGTCGAGAAGTATCTTGGTGAATGCCTCGACTCGATCCTCGGCCAGACGCTGAAGGACATTGAGGTCATCTGCGTGGACGATGGGTCGACGGACGGTTCCCCCGCGATTCTCAGAGACTACACCGCGTTGGATCCGCGGATCAGGGTGATTCACCAAGAGAATGCCGGAGCGGGTCCGGCCCGTAACACCGGACTTGCCGCGGCGACCGGGGAATATGTTGCGTTCTTCGATCCGGACGACTGGTGTGACAAAGAGATGTTCGCACGGATTTACGATGAAGCGGCGAGGACGCGAAGTGACATCGTCATTGCCGGGATGCGGCGTTACCGACCGAACGAGATGCGCCCGGTCGTCGCCCGGTTGTCGGACGGCGTTCTCTCCCTGGCGCGTCCGTTTTCACCCGAGCAGATGGGGAGGGGGCTTTTCGTCGACTGCCGGGCCAACCCGTTCCCGAAGCTCTTCCGCCGGGAGTTCATCAGCGCCAACAGGATTTCCTTTCAGGCGATCCCGCGCGTAAACGACCTCTTCTTCTCTTTTGTCTCTCTCGCGAAGGCCGAGCGAATCTCCGTTTTGGAGGATGCTCCTTATTGTTATCGGTTGGAACGGCCGGGGAGTCTCCAGACAACCCTGCGCTCGTCGGGTCGTCCGCTCTGCTGGCTGGAGGCAGTCGAGGCCGTGCGGGCGCGGTTGGAACAGGACGGAATTCTCGCGCGTTTCGCGACGCCGCTGACGACCGCCGTTCTCGGGATGGGCGTACGCGCGATGTCGAAACTCAGTGCGGCTGGAGATGTCGAACGCTACTATGGCGAACTGCGTCGGATGGCGATGGACCTCGCGACGGTAGAGGTGCGCGAGGCGTTGGGCGCGCGCGAACGCGAGGTGTTGGCGATATTGGAGGCGGAAACGTCTCCAATCCCGCTCTTGACGGCGAAGAACCGCGAGCTCCAACAGTCCGCGTCGAAACTCCGCGCTTGGAAACGCGAAGCGGTTCGCCGAGCGGCACTCCCCCTGTGGCACCGCGCGTTGGATCATATATTCAGAAGGAGGTCAAAGTGAGTGCAGACCGCCCCCGGGTCGCTACAATCTCCTTCACAACCTACTCAAAGCACCTGAACTACGGCGCGGTGTTGCATGGGTGGGCATTCCAGCGCATCCTCGAGCGGATGGGATGCCGGTCGGCCGTCATCGACTATATTCCGCGGAATTTGGATGGGTATTCCCTCAAATGGCCTTTCCTCAGCGCGGGGCAGCGTCGTTTCCCATCCGCCGTAAGGTTCGTCGTCCGTTGGATGTTCTCCCTCTGTGCGAACCTTTGCAAGTACCGCAAGTTCGAGACGTTTTACCGCACTCAACTCCTTCGGACCGCACGGCGTTACAGGGAACGGGACCTCCAAGACGCGGGTGCGCTGGCAGAAGAGGCATTTGAGGTCTTCGTCTGTGAGTCCGACGTCACCTGGAAGAAGCGTCCCGAGGCCCCGTTCGACCGCGGTTTTCTGCTCGATTTCCCGGCCACGAAGGGGAAGACGAAAGTCGCTTACGCGCCCTCGCTCGGGACGGCGCCTTTCTCGCCGGAGGAGGAAGGCGTCTTCGCGCAGGCCATCGGCGATTTCGCCGCAGTCGCGACGCGCGAACGCGCGGGAGCGGACTATGTTGGTCGACTGATCGGACGGCCCGTCCCGTGGGTGCTCGATCCGACTCTGCTCCTTGCCGCCGCGGACTACGAGGCGATCGCGAGACCGCCGCAGTACGATGGTTACGTGCTCCTCTACACCTGCATGCGCTACAACCGCAAGATGGTCGTCGAAGCGAAGAAGTACGCGAAACGTCTCGGCAAGCGTCTCGTCGAGGTCGGGAACTACGGCGTCAACCGACATCTCCACGGTCACACGGTGATCGACGATGCGGGCGTCGAGGAATGGCTGGGGCTGTTCAAGGGGGCGGACGCGGTAATCTGCAATTCGTTCCACGGCATCTGCTTCTCGTTGATCTTCCACAAGCCGTTCTATGCCTTCAGCCGTGGTGCCGAGGATACGCGCTTTGCAAACATCTGCGAGGCCGCAGGGCTTTCGGATCGGTTGCTCGAGAGCCAGGGTGAGATCCCGGACGAGGCGTCACCGGTGGATTTCGACGCGGTCGAGGCCCGCCTGGCACCGTTGCGGGAGCGTTCGCTGGAATTCATCCAGAGGGAAATCGTTCGGCCTGCCTCTGCGGGGAAGGAGTCGAAATGACCGATCCGATCGACCTGGTCTATCTGTGGTGCGACATGGCGGATCCCGTGTGGAACCGCCAGCGCACCGAAACGCTTGCGAAATTCGGAAAGTCCGTCGATCTCAAGTCGAACGCGGAGTGCCGTGGCATTGCACATGACGAACTGCGTTTCTCGTTGCGTTCTGCTGCGCTGCATGCGGGATGGATCCGACGCATCTATGTCGTCATCGACGACGATAACCATCCGCCAGATTGGCTCGCCGTCGACGGCGACCACCTGCGGATCGTCAGGATGAGCGAGATGATGCCGCGCGAGTTCCTGCCGTGCTACTGTTCGGATACGATCGAGCACTTCCTCTGGCGGATACCGGACCTCGCCGAGCGGTTCCTTTACGCGAACGACGACATGATGTTCTATCGGGACGTGTCGCCGGACTTCTTCTTCACCACCGAAGGCGCCACCATCTGTCGCTTTGGCAAGCGCCGCACAAGCACGAAGGGGACGCCGCACTACTCGACGTACCATGCCTGCATCGAAAACGCCGAGGCGCTTGTGCGCCGCGAGTTCGGTCTCCACGGCGAGTTCGCCAAGGCGTACAGACGCGCCCCGCACCACAACATCGACGCATACCTCAAGAGCTCCATGGAGGAATGCTTCAACCGCTTCCGCCGCGACTTCGAGTCATCCGGTGCCTTTGCGCGCCCGTTCCGCACCTTCGATAACTACCAGCGCCTGCTCTACACGCACTACGAACTCGCGACCGGGCGGGGACATTTTAGACGCGCTGGATTCAACTCAGGTGTCAGCTTCATGTTTCTCCGCCGAATGCTCCCCGCCTGGGCGGACTCGCTCCACTTCATCCGAAGTGGATGGCAGGACGGCCTTCCACAACTCCGGCGCCTGAAGCCAGGTCTTTTCTGCTTCAACGACACTGTCGAGACCACTGCGTCCGATCGCGAATGGCTGCACGGCGTCTACGAGAGACTGTTCCCAGATCCCTGCTCGTTCGAACGATGAAAGCGGCTGTCATCTCATATTCCGCCCGTTCGGAGCACTTCAACTACGGCGCGATCCTCCACGGTTATGCGTTCAAACGCGTTCTCTCCCAGCTCGGATGCGAAGCAGAAGTGATCGACTATGTGCCCCAGCACCTTGAGGGATATCACTGGCGCTGGCCGATCTTCAATGCGTTCAGAATGTGGAGGTCGCCAGTTTCGGCCATCCGCTACGCTCTGCGCTGGCTCTGCTCGCTTGGAGCGAACCTCCGGACGGCGAACAGGATACACCGTTTCCTCGCAGACGAACTCGGGGTGAAAGACGGGCCCCTCACCGGGCGTCAGCTCGCCGCCGACGCCCTCGCAGACCATGGCTACGACGTCTTCGTCTGCGCCTCGGACGTGATCTGGCGCAAACGTTCCGGCTATCCGCTCGACAAAGGGTTCTTTCTTGACTTCCCCGCTGCGGCTGCATCGCGCCGCATCGCCTATGCGCCATCGCTCCGACCATATGATGACCCGGATGTCGAGCGCGAACTTGTCCGCCTCGCCGCCCCCTTCGCCGCCGTTAGCGCACGTGAACGCATTGGCGCGGCCTACCTCTCCCGACTTCTAGGCAGGGAGATACCCCATCTTCTCGATCCAACGCTCCTTCTCGCGGGGGATGACTACGCGCCTCTGGCAAAACCGCCAGCACGGAAGGACGCCTACGTACTCCTCTATATGTGCATGAAACACAATGGACGCATGGTGCGCGCGGCAGCCGACTGGGCGCGCCGTCTCGGCAAACGTCTGGTCGAGGTGGGCCACTACGGCATCGACCGCCTACTCTACCGTCACGAAGTCGTTGACGACGCAGGCGTAGAAGAGTGGCTCGGCCTCTTCCGCGCCGCCGACGCCGTCGTCTGCAACTCGTTCCACGGAATCTGCTTCGCGGTTCTGTTCAAGAAGCCGTTCTACGTCTTCGGCCGCGAGAGCGACGATCCGCGATTTGCCGATCTCTGCGAAACGCTCGGTCTCGGCGAACGATTGCTCCCGCCAGACGGAACGATCCCGGCCGAGACCCACCCCATCGATTTCGCCGCGGTCGAGGCGCGTCTGGCGCCACTCCGCGCCCGTTCGCTTGCCTTCATCAGGGATTTCATCGTAAACCAAAACATTCCGGCGGAGGGGAAATGAAGCGCCACGACCGAAGCGCCACCATCAAGCGCTGGCTATGTTCGCTCTTGAATGGAAGATTCATGGAGATGGTACGCCAGCGCTGGTTCCGCACGCGCTTCGCCCGGAAGTGGAATGCGTTCCGACTCGGCCCCACTCCCGTTGATGGCAACCGAGTCGTATTCTCCTGCACCACTCGCAACTGCACCTGCAACCCGAAGGCACTCGCCCGTGAACTCGCACGTCGAAGGCCATGCCTGGACATCGTGTGGCTGCTAGACGATGCCGCGTTCGCCGCGTGCGGGGGGAACCCCGACACTGGCCGAGCCGTGCTTCTTTGGTCCGGTGCCGCCTACCGCGCCTTCGCAACCGCGAAGGTACTCGTCGAGAATGCCGACCAGTTCGCCGCCATCGGCTACCCCACGAAACGCCAGGGTCAGCACATCCTCAACACGTGGCATGGATCGCTTGGCATCAAACGCCTTGACACCTCGCATAGCGCGAAGACGGGGAAAGGACGCCGAAGCGCGGCCATGATGGACGCCGTCCTGTCCAACAGCGACTTCGAGGACGCTGCATTCGCCGAGTCTCCACTCGCCACCGTCCCGAAAATCCGTACCGGACATCCGCGAAATGACATATTCTTCCTTTCCGAGATGGATCGCCTCGCTATCCGCAAGCGCGTCTTCGCGGCCCTTGGAATTTCCGAAGAGACGAAAGTGGCTCTTTTCGCGCCCACCTTCCGCGACGAAGCGTTTGCCGGCGACACGTGCGCCTACGACTTCGCGGGATGGCAGACCGCGCTGGAAGCACGCTTTGGCGGAAAGTGGATCGTGGCGCTCCGCCTGCATCCGCTCGACGCGCGCGCCGTGGCCGAGGGACTCATCAGAATGCCGCGGGGAGTGGCCAACGCAACGAACTACGAAGACATACAGGAACTTCTCGTCGCCATCGACGCCGGCATCACCGACTATTCAAGCTGGATCTACGATTTCCTCCTGAGAGGCAGACCTGGCTTCATATATGCGCCAGACAAGGCCGACTACGACAAGGGACATGGATTCTACTATCCGCTCGAATCCACCCCCTTCCCAGTCGCCGAAACAAATGCCGCTCTCACAGAAGCCATCCGCACCTTCGACGCGGAGAAATTCTCGCGCGATGCGGCGGCGTTCCTGAAGGACAAGGGATGCATGGAAGACGGTCACGCCTCTGAAAGGGCCGCCGCGATCATCGAACGTTGGCTCGACGAGCGTCCACAGCCATAAGACAAGGAAGAGCCGCCCATGAACATCGCAATCGTCTTCGCCGGCGGAGTCGGCACGCGGATGGGGAGCGACATCCCCAAGCAGTTCCTCGAACTGAACGGCAAGCCAGTCCTCGCGCATTCGCTCGGACTGTTCCAGGAGCATCCGCGCATCGACCGGATCGTCCTCGTCGTCTCGCCGCGGTACTTCGACGACTGCCGTGCGCTCGCCGCGAAATACGGCATCTCGAAGCTTCACCGGCTCGCCGCGTGCGGCGACTCGGCGCAGGAGTCGATCTACAATGGGCTTAAGGCCACCGCCGAGGACTTCCCGCCGGAGACGGTCGTGCTGCTCCATGACGGGGTGCGACCCTATCTCGAACCGCAGGTGATCGACGCCAACATTAACGGCGTCGAGCAGTTCGGCAACGCCGTCACCTTTACGCCCTGCTACGAGACGATCGTCCTCTCGAAGGACGGCGAACAGATCAGCGCCATGCCGTACCGCAGGGAATCCTATACGGCGCAGGCACCGCAGAGCTTCCGGCTCGGCGACATCCTCGCCGCGCACGAACGTATCCGCACACGGCCCGAAGGCTACACCGACATGGTGGACCAGGCAACGATTTGCTGGACGCTGGGCATCCCGATCCATCTTGTGCGCGGCAACCGCGGCAACGTGAAGATCACGACGCCCGAGGATATCGTCATGCTCGATGCCCTGCTGAAGTGGCAGAAGGAGGCGAAATGACCTGCCTCGTCAGCGGTTCCACTGGACTCATCGGCGCGGCTTTCGTGCGGGCGGCCTCCGCGTGGGGATGGAATGTGCTGGCGGCGGCGCGGAACGTGCCGAAGGCGGAACGCCTGTTCGCCGGCGTACGCGGCGTGAAAGCGGTCGAATGGAACGTCTCGCGAGCGGCCGACATCGCCGATGACGTCGACTTCATCGTCCATGCGGCGAGCGAGACGGCGTCGAAGGCGTTCGTGGAGCGTCCCGGCGAGGTGCGCGATATCATCGTGACGGGCACGCGCAATGCCCTGGCGCTGGCTGCGGAGAAGCGGGTGAAGGCGATGGTGTTTCTTTCGACAATGGAAGTGTATGGCGTTCCCGACAAGGATCCGGTGACGGAGACCGACTTCGGTTTTCTTGATCCGGCGTGCGCGCGGTCCTCCTATCCGCTTGCGAAACTCGAGGCGGAGCGGCTGTGCCGCGAGAGCGGGCTTCCGGTGTCCATCGCGCGGCTGACCCAGACGTTCGGTCCGGGCGTTGTTCGCGGCGACAAGCGCGTCTTCGCGCAGTTTGCCGAGTCGGTGGCCGAGGGCCGCGACATCGTGCTGCACACGGCGGGACGTACCTGTCGCTGTTATTGCTACATCGACGACGCCGTTGCCGCAATTCGCACGCTACTCGAGAAAGGCATTCCCGGCGAGGCGTACAACGTGGCGAATCCCGCCACCTACTGCTCCATCCGCGAGATGGCCAAAATGCTGTGCGTGGCGTACCCGCCGTCTAAGGTGGTTGTTAATCTCGCCGCTGCCGCAGGCATGGGCTATGCGCCGGAATTCAAGATGCGCCTTTCGACGGCGAAGCTCGAAGCGCTCGGCTGGAAGGCTCGGGTCGGTCTGGCCGAGGCCTATGAGCGGATGATCGCTTCATGGAGGACGTGATGGGACTGTCGACATTTGATGCGTTCAAGCACATGACGGCGGACGGGGCAGTACCTGTCGAGGGTGCCAGCCTGAAGGCGCTACAGTCGTGCCTGTTGACAATTCTCGATGACATCGCCGCGGTTTGCCGTGAGGAGGGAGTCGTCTGGTCGCTTGGCGGCGGCTCGGTGCTGGGGGCGGTGCGCCATCAGGGGTTCATTCCATGGGACGATGACCTCGACATCAATATGCCGCGGCGCGAGTGGTGGCGTTTCCGAGCTGCGTTTCTTGAGCGATTCGGCGGCAAGTACGTGATTTACGAACCGGGTGCGCCGGCGTCATACGCACTCGCCTTCCCGCGCATCCGCTTGCGCGGGACGCGGGTCGTGACACGCGAGGATCTGTTGACGCAGGATGTCGAGCCCGGCGCTTTCGTTGACGTCTTCATGCTGGAGAACACGTTCGACAGTCCTGTACTGCGGCGGCTTCATGGCCTCGGATCGCTGCTGCTGGGCTTCTGCTATTCGTGCCGCAAGCAGTTCTTCGAGCGGAAGCTGTTGCGGAAATGGAAGTTGAACGGCGCGGTCTTCCGCGTGAAACGGATGATTGGGTGTCTTCTCGCCGTTCTGCCGATGGGCATCTGGACACGACTGTGGGACCGTTGGAACCGTTGCTGCGGCAACGACGCGTCGCGCTTCGTCACGTTCCCCGTCGGACGGAGGCACTTCTTCGGCGAGCTGGCGCCGCACGCCGAACTGGCGGAAACACGCACCGGCACGTTCTGTGGCCGCACCGTCAACCTGCCGAAAGGAACGGAGCGCTACATGACCCGGCTCTACGGCCCTGACTATATGACGCCGCCGCCCGAGCCCGCCCGCGAGAAGCACGTTGTCTTCGAGCCGCTGGGGCTACCCTGACCAGATTCAAGCGGTCTCATGGAGCATCGTTGAGAGTGACCGCCGGCAATTTCGCCAGCATACTGACGAAAAATCAAGTTACTTAAATTTTAGTCAGTTGCAGCTTGATTTCAAGTATCCGCTTTGGTATAATCTTGGCGTATGGAAAACCCCTTCAACTATCTTCAGTTCGCCACCGGGGATCGTTTCTACGACCGTGAGGAGATTCGTCGGGATCTGCGCTCGCGTCTCCTGAGCGGGCAGACCAATGTCGTTCTGTACGGTCCGCGTCGCTATGGCAAGAGTTCGCTGGTGGCCGAGCTTACGGGGGATCTGGAAAAGGCCGGCATCCCTTGCGTGACCCTGGATGTCGTCAAAGTACCGTCCATCGAGCAATTCAAGACGGAATGTCGAATCGCCGATCCGTTCTTCGCGGAGTTCCTGCGGTCAGTCTGATTCCGGATGGGATTCCCGGCGGCGTGGGTGAAGACTAGAACCCAAAGGCGGCGTTCTGAATTTCAAGGTCCTGGATGCGCTTGAGGAACTCGTCCTTCCGCGGCAGGGGATGAAGATTGAGAAATTCCTTGATCTTGTCCAGGCGTCCGCTGCGATGATAACGAAAACCATGGCGGCGGTGAGGATGACGGCTACGCGCTTCCATCTCGTCAAGCGATAGCGCGATCAGATCCGACTGATCCTGCTCGGGCAGGCTGGGCTGGTTGAGTAGCGCACGCGTCAGAACGTCGAGCGAAGCCAGGCTGCGATAGGCCCTATGGCGCACACCCGAATCCCGAAGCCAGGCGGCATAGGCGCGCTTGAACGAGAGCGCCGAGCTGACGGCGTGCGGACGGTTCAGGAACCGCCAGAGCATGATATCACTCTTGTCCAGCGCGGATTCGATTGTCTCCGGACAGTCGTTTGTGGGGCTTGCGGTTTTGAGCCAGGCGGTCGCACCATCGACGAAGGACTGCCAGTAGCGACCGTTGTTGGGATGGCGGGTGGAAAGGTCGTCGAGGATCTCCAGCGGATCGTTTGGCTGGCCGGGGATGGGGTCGGATGATACCTTGGGACTTGCCTGGAGAAGCTGTGCGTAGAGGAAGAGAGCCCGATCACTGGCAACATTCCCAGACAGATGATTCGCCAGAATCCGACGGGCGGACTGCTCGTCTGCGGAATTGTCACAGTCGGGATTGGTCTGTATGAAGTGAAGATGCGCCCATACGGCATCAAGCCACTCCACCGACTTTCCGCTGGAATAGCGGTCGATGATTTCACGGAAGAGCGCCGTTGCCTCGTCGCGCTTCCCCTGCACGAAGAGCGTGTGCGCCAGGCGGCACATATTGGCCGATGTTCGGCCAAGATCCAGAAGCCGACGCAGGGTCCGTTCCGCCAGAGGATAGTCTCCTGTGCGCATTGCGGTCTGGGCAAGCTGGGTGAGAGCACCCGTCAGTTCCGTGAGCGGAATGTTCGGATTGGCAACGATCTGCTCGTAATGCGGTATGAGCTGCTCGAGAAGATTGGCGTTCTCCTGCGTGGGCGGAAGCCCCACCACCTCGTCGAACACCTTGCCGAGCGCGGCGTTGGCCGTTTCCGCATTTCGCTCGGCGAGCTTAAGCGCAGCCCTGGTACGAACAAGACCGTGAAGAACGGTGACCAGGCAGAGCATCAGCAACGTCGCCGTTACGACATGGATCGGGTACCGACGGCAGAACAGGCCCACGCGGACAAAAAGCGAAGTCCGCCCGGCGGTGACAGGCTCGTGTCGGGCAATGCGCCTAAGGTCGTCGCGGAGTTCGCCAACTGAATGGTAGCGGTTCTTGGGATCGTCTTCCAGCCCCTGCGCCAGAACGGCGGCAAGCCGGCCGCTATGAAAGAGACGTGAACGTTCCGCGCTGCGGTCGAAGGGCTGGGCGGACGCGATCTCGACGAACGACGCACATAGAGCGTACTGGTCACCCACGAAGTTCTTGACGCCGTCGCACGAGAGCTCCGGCGCCAAATATCGAAGCGTCGCCCCCGTGTGCCCGCCCTTGCGCGGACGCGACTGCGCGATGAAGGATAGGCCGAAGTCGCAGATGCGAACGTGCCCGCGCCTGTCCAGCAGCAAGTTGGCCGGCTTGATGTCGCCGTGGACGATGCCATGACTGTGGGCACAGGCGAGGGCGTCGGACGCCTCGGTCGCCCATTGCAGGAGCTGCCGCTCGCTCGGCCGCCTGGGAAGAACGTCGAGGGGCTGGCCTTCCGCCAACTCCATAACGTAGAAGAAATTGTCCGCACACTGCCCAGACCCGAGAATCCGCACGATCCCCGGATGGTTGAAACGGGCGAGGAGACGGGCCTCGAGCCGAAAGAGCTCGCGCATCCCGGAATCGGCCAGCAATTCGTGCCGAAGCAGCTTGATGGCCACCTTCCTCTCCAGGTTGATCTCGAGTGCCTCGTACACGATACCCATGCCGCCCGCGCCAATCTTCTTCAATAGGCGGTAGCCACTGGAAACGAGATCTGGTGGCGGAAGGTCGTCGTTGCTGTCTACGGACGGAAAGGACTGCCGCTCCACATCCAGCAAGGTGACAAGAAGATCGCGCAATTCCCCGGCATCCTCCGCTTCGGGATGTTCCGCAACGAACGCCTCAACGTCCGGGACATCACCGATTCGAACGCGACCGAGGAACTCCTCGATGAGGAGACTGGTGTTTTCGCTTTCACTCATGAGTTGAACTCCGAAAGGGATTGCAGACGGTTGCGCAGGTGCTTGAGAGCGCGTACGTAACGGATACTGGCCGCCTTCACCTCTATGCCGAGGGCGGCGGCGCATTCGGAATTGGACATGGCATCGAAGTTCCGGAGGGTGAGAATCTGGCGGTCGATTTCCGGGAGTGCCTCGATCTGCCGGCGAATCAGGGCGTTGCGATCCTTCAGGGCGAGGATGGTCTTGGGAGATCTGGTTTCGGCACGCAGACCGTCCAGTGCCTTTTCGGCGGACTCGCCCGAGATCTCCTTCAGCATGCTTCGCTTAGCGTATTTGATGTGTTCGCGCTCCAGGTCGGAAAGCGTCTGCAGCGTTATCCTCCTGAACTTGAAATAGATCGGCACCTCTGGTTCCTGTTCGAAGAACGACCGACGCCGTGTAACGGCAAGATAAACCTCCTGCAGGACATCGTCGACGGAAAGCCGAGCAGACAGCAATGGATTAATCTGCCGCGAAACGACAAATGCCAAATGCGCCCGATACCGCGTGAAAGCAGCCAACACGTCCTCATGTTGAAAATCACCCATACTCCAATTAAAACGTTTTCACGCAGTGAAATTCCACGACAAAACTGGTTTCGTGCGCAAATGGGCGTTCGGGCGCGCTTCACGGGGACGCGGCAGAAACTCACGCTCGCTAGAAGCTGGCCAGGAAGTGGATGCCGCCGCGCAGAATGCCGGCGTTGTACGCATCGTGCATGTCGTAGGCGCTGTGCCGCACCTGGCGGCTGAGCGAATACCAGTAGCTGAGCGACCCGCCCACCTTCAGCCAGTCGTTAATGTTGTAGTACAGCGAGGCATCGGTGTGGAAGTTGTTGAACGCCACACCGTCCACGTCGCCCTTGGAGTAGTGATCCATATACGAACCATTACCCACGCCGAAGCCGGAACCGAGCACTAGCGACAGCTCCTCAGTGATCGCGAACGAGTGCGTGAAGTCGAAGTCGAAGTAGAGCTGGTTCTCGTCGTTGTGTCCGCTCTCGTCGAAGTCCCACCACACGTAGAACCGCGGGGTGATGTACGCGTTACGCCACCTGACGCCAGCCAGAAGCTCGTCCGTGTCGCGCATTCCGCTACCATGGCGATTGGGGAACTGGTACATGATGGCGCCGGCCTCGAAGTCAAGGCAGTCAAGCACGGTGTAGTTGTAGCTCACCGTCTCGTCGACGATGCTCATATTGCCGAAGCGGTGCGGCTTCTTGTAGGCGTTGATCGCCCAGTTGGACCAGCACCGCAGCTTGATGCGGCCCCACTCGGCGTCCTCGCCCATCTTCAGCCACAGGTTGGCGCCAGGCTGCCACACGCCGGCATCGTACAGGATCTGCCCACGCCACACGTACGCGGAATAGATCGCAAGCTCGGTGTCGAGATCGACGTAGCGCTCGAGCAGGGTTTCGTCCCGCTCCTCCACGATCATTTCACTCTTCTCTTCCTCGGCAAACAGTGCCATGCCACACAGCACGGACAGCGCCAACATCATATTCGTCTTCATTATCTTGTCTCCTTTTTTACAAGTTTAGAGTCTACCGCTTCGAATCTCCCAACAACCCTGAAGCCCGAGGACGGACAGTAGTGTTCGCAGGCGCCACAGCCGGTGCACTTCGCCGCATCCACAACAGGCACCTTGACCTTCCCCTCGCCCTCGAGCGTGATCGCCTTGCTGGGGCAACGCCGCGAACAAAGACCGCATTCAAGACCGTCCTTTGCCGTCAGGCACTTCGTGCGGTCGAATTTGGCCAATCCCACTCTGGCGATCTTGCGACCGTCCTTGTCCTTCTTCAAGGGCAGTATCGCGCCGGTCGGGCACACATCGCCGCAGACCGTGCAGTCGGGCGGACAGAACCCGTGCCTGAAGTCCATCCTCGGCAGCAGGAACGTGAGCGGACCATAAGCCCCCACTCCTGATGGCACCAGCACCCTTGACGGACACTTCGCCACGCAAAGTCCGCACGCCGTGCAGCTTGTCCTCAGCGATGCCGCCCTGGCCCCCGGCGGAGGAAGCACGCCGGGGCACAAGCCAGTCACCGCTCTTTTCACCGCCCCTCGGTGCCAGGACGCGATAAACGGCATCGTCAACAGGCAAAGCGCATCGGCTGCGAAGGCACGCAGATCGCTCGACGGCTCCATCTCCTTGCGATTTCGCGTAGGGGAAACCGGCCGATACGACAACGCACCCTTCGCGCAAGTCCCAAAGCAGTCGAAGCAGCGCACGCACCGGGCATTGTCCACCTTCCCCGCCGCGACGTCGATGCACGTCGCCTTGCAGGCGCGCGCACAGCGTCCGCACTTGACGCACTTCGCCGCATCGACCTCGATACGGAAAAGCGAACGTCGGGAAAGCGCCGCCAGCATGGCCCCCGCCGGACACAGCGTATTACAGAATATCCTGCCCCGCCAAGCGACCAGCGCCGCCAGCGCAACCAGTGACACCCCTGCCAGCACCAGTCCTTCCAATCCGCGTACGAAGGGCCGCGCCTTGAACAGCACCACCGATCCATCCGTGCCCAGCCAGTCGGCCAACGCATCATTGGCGAGTTCGACCACCGGCTGCAGCAAATGGGTGGCAATGCGCCCGAAGACGCTGTAGGGATCGATCAACCCCGCCAGGGAGGCACCACCCATGAGTACCAGCACCGCGAAGACAAACAGCGACGAAGACCTGAACCAGGGGCGGTCAGGTCGGGCGCGGAAGGTGCCGCCGACGCGGCACAGCCTCGCCAGACGCAGTAGAATGTCCTGCAGAATGCCCAGCGGACACATAACAGAACAGTAGACCCTGCCGAACAGCAACGTGACGACGACCCACAGCGTGAGCGCCGCCATTGCGGTCAGCGAGCCGGCGGCGAGCAGCGCTGGGATCAACTGCACCTTCTCGAGCAGACCGCATCCGCCGCCCAGACCAACAAAGAAAAGCGTGACCAGCGCGAACGTGCAGCCCGCCACCAGCACCCGAATGATCTTCAGCGCCCTCATCTGATCTTGCCCCCCTTCTCGACATAGCGTCGGGCCGTGGCGGCGACCAGATCGGTAATCTTGCCCATTTCAACCGGGATGCGGAAAGTCCACTGCGGGCATGCCTCAAGGCATTTCTTGCACCCCAGGCACCGGTCGGCACGCGCGGATGGAGGGAAGGTGTTGTAGTACGAGGCAAGAAAGCGGCGTCTAAGCTCCTGAGAGTCGTTGGCTCCGGAATCGGCCGGCAGACGATCCGCCTGCGCCCATTCGTTGTACCAGGCGAAGATTTCGGGGATGCTCACGCCATACGGGCACGGATCGCAGTATCTGCAGCCCGTGCACGGAATCGACTTGAACTTCATGTAGATGGAGATCGCCTCGTCGTAGACCTTGCGCTCCTCGTCAGACAGCGGCTTGAAGTCCTTCGAAAACGTATGTACGTTCTCCAGCAGATGCGCCTCCTTGTTCATACCGCTGGCGAGGGCGATCACGCCCTTCTCGGATGCCGCGAAGCGCAGCCCCCATTTCGCCGCCGAGTCGTCCGGATGCATTGACTTCAGCTTCTCCAGTGCCTTGCCGCGCAACCCTGCCGCGCGTCCACCGGCCAGTGGTTCCATCACCAGCACCGCCACATTGTGACGGGCTGCGGTCTCGGCCAGCTTCGCCGCGTCCTTGTTCCAGCGGAACTCCATCGCGTTGAGCATCACCATGCAGACCTCGAGATCGGGATGCGCTGCGAGCAGGCGATCCAGGAACGGACTCTTGCCATGGAATGACAACCCCAGGTGGCGGATGCGTCCCTTCTTCTTCTCCTCGCGCAGATAGTTCAACACGCCCTTCTTGATGTAGACATCCTCGAACTGCGTCTCGCTGCCGATCGAATGCATCATGTAGATGTCGAAGTACTGGACATTGCAGCGCTTGAGCTGTTCCTCGAACATCCGCGGAGCGTCCTCGAACTTCTTGATCTGCCAGGTGCACATCTTGTCCGACAGGATGTAGCTCTCGCGCGGATACTTCGCGAGTGCCCGGCCGAGGAAGCGTTCGCTCTCGCCCTTGTGGTACACGTAGCCGGTGTCGAACCAGTTCAGTCCGCGCGACATGGCGAGATCCAATAGGCGACCTGCGTGCTCGTAGTCGACAGAATGCTTGCCGGCGCCACGCTTCTGCGGAAAGCGGTCCGCACAGCCGAAACCGAGCATCGGCAGGCGCAGCGAGGGGTCACGCGGCAGCGGCATTGTCCGCACGCGCACGCCATCATCGGCCACTTCCTCGGCAAGGACCTCGCCCACGCCAATGCAGGCGCCGGCGGCCAATGCGGTTCCCAGCATGCGCCGGCGGGTCAGGCAGCAGGGAATCTCCACTGCGGACATTGTCCTACTCATACATCCCCCAGTTCCGCGGCGAGCGCGTTGAGCGCCTTTTCCATCCGCAATTTTATCTGGCTGACCAGGTTCCTCGATATGCCGTGGCGCTCGACGATGGCATCCACCTCTACGCCGCTGTCGATTTCCCGGAACACATCGCGGTAGAGCGGCTTCACGGCGGGGTTGGCCAGCAGGTGGGCGACCAGTTCCTGGCGACGCGCGGCGGCCCACTCCAGATCGAGCGCCTCCCATATTCCATCCGGTCCCACCGACATCTCGTCCTCGGCGCGGAGGCGCTGGATTTCGTCGCCCCCCTTCTCGCGCGGGCGGTTATCGTCGAGGTACACGCGGCGATCCATGCGACGCGCCTTCTCGCGACGGTACGCCATGCCCAGTTCGTTGCGCACCATCTGGGCCAGGTAGGCGCGGAAGTTCCCACCTCTGCGGCGTTCGAAGGTGCCGCCGCGAAACACCTCCACCAGCTTACGCATCACCTCGGCGACAATGTCATCGGCATGGTTCTCGTCGCCAATGCGCACGGCGAAGCGGCGGATGGCGCCGGCGTATAGATTCCAGAATCGCAGCCAGTTGGCCTGATCCTCGCCGGTGTTCTGCGCGGCGAGCTTGCCGAGCAGGGTGATCGAGGTCTCGGGAAAATAGTCCGCCACGCTCATTCCGAGATCCTCTTCCACTCGTTTCTGAATGCAGCCTCCGCCTTCTGGGCGCGGTCCTTGCCACAGAGGCGCACCGCCATGCGCGGTAGCGTATCCAGCAGATTGCCGGCCCATTCCGGCGACACCGCCTCGATGTCCTTGAGCGCCCTGGCTGCCTGCACGTAGTCGCCCTCGCCCAGATAGAGCTGGAATGCCACCTGGAGATTCAGCGTGCAGAGGGCGACGGCGAAGCCATCGCGCCCGACGCCGCCGAACATCTCGGCCTTCGCCTCCGCCTCATCCGCCACGTCGATGCGATCGGCGATGGTGAGCGACTTCGCAACCTCGCGCTCGACCGACTCGTGCGCCACGTCGAACTCGCGCTTGGGCAGCTTCCACGACTTGATCGCCTTCCTCAGCGCAAAGGGCCGTGTGCAGAGCACCTTGGCCTCGCGCCGCGCCCTGGCGGTTCCCGGGCGGGCGGCACGGTCAGATCCCCCCGCGCGTGAATCCGAAAAGGCGAAGGCGAGCACGGCGCCCAGGGCCAGCGCGGCGACACCCACCGAAACAAAGGCGGCGTACCGGGCACGACGGCGGGCGGCCGCAAGACGGTAGGCGAGGGAACGGCTCTTCTCGGAAAGCTGGCGCACTTCCTCGTCGCGCGG
>JAZRXT010000082.1:0-8504 GCA_045600365.1 Kiritimatiellia bacterium
ACTCCTTCGTGGCGCCGTCATAAGGCTTGAACGCAGGCTTCGTCTTCACCGGAGCCTTGACGTTGGCGGCGGTGGCGGCAGGAGCGGCGGCGGGCACGACCTTGGCGTCAGGCGCCTTGGGTGCGGCAGCGGGAGCAACCGCGGCGCCAGCGGGAATGTTGAGCTTGCGACCGACGATGATGCGATTGGGATCAAGCCCGGGGTTCGCGGCCACGATGGCGGAGATCTTCACGCCATTGCGACGGGCGATGGCACCAAGCGTATCGCCCTTCTGGATGCGGTAGACCTGAGCCTGCGCACCGGCGGCGGGCGCCGCGCTGGCGACGGGGGCGACGGGAGCAACCGGCTTCTTCGGAGGAGGAGGAGGCAGCGGCTTCACCTGGACGGGCTTCTCAGGCAGGGGATCCTGCCTCACCACAGGCGCAACGGGAGTATCCGGAATCGACTTGATAGTCACAGCCGGCGCCGGCTGCGCCGCAGACGGCTGCACGTCTCCAGACACCGTCAACTGCTCCGGCGGCAGTTCCTGCCCCGGCTTGGTCGCCTTGCACCCCTGCATAAGCAGGCAGGCCGCCGCGATATTCATACCCAGAACGATTCCGAGCTTCTGCACCTTCATTTTTTTCTTCCTTGATTTGCTTTGGATCACACGACGGCACATCCCGTCCCTTCACGAACGAGGGACGCGAACGCATCGCCGCGGTCTCCATAACTTTTAAATTGATCGAAACTTGCCGTGCCCGGCGACAGGAGGACCACGTCGCCCGGCATGGCGTCGCGCCGGGCCGCCGCGACCGCTCGGTCGAGCGTCCCGCAGACCTCGCAGGCGACGCTTTCACGCCACGCATCGAAGAACTGGTCTGCGCAACACCCTATAAGATACACTTTTTTCACCCCAAATTGCAAGCAAGAAATTACAGAATTTGGGTCGTCGCCTTTCGGCAGGCCACCGGCAATCAGCAGAACACCGGAGCTGCGAACAGCATCCTGTTCCCCGGCAATATCGTTCAAACCCTTGATTTTATTGGCCGCCATTGACACTCCGGCCGCCAGTGCCGCAAGCGAAGTGGCCTTGGAATCGTCAATCCAGCACACCCCGCCGAAGGTGCCGACGTTCTGCATGCGATGAGGCAGGGGGGTGAACGCGGCGAAGCTCGCGGCCGTCTCGGGCGCCGTGACGCCGGCCGCGCGCAGCAGGGCGACGGCGCAGAGCGCGTTGACCCGTAGCACGTCATTGTCGAAATATGAACCGCGGAAGAGCGCACCGCCGCCAGGATCAAGCGTGGAAGGATCGGTACCATCGACCGGCACACGCGTCATTCGCAGCAGACGGCGCTTGAGCGCATGGTACACCTCGCGCGAACCATGGCG
Organism: Kiritimatiellia bacterium; assembly: GCA_045600365.1. GTDB lineage: Bacteria > Verrucomicrobiota > Kiritimatiellia > RFP12 > UBA1067 > RUG572. The sequence continues at coordinate 1,372 of JAZRXT010000082.1, forward strand.
ATCAAGATGGTCGTCCTGCAGATTCAACAGCGCCGCCGCCACGAAGGCATCGGCGGGAAGCTCCGTCATCTCGAGCTGGAACGAGCTCACCTCCACCACCGCCCACGGCAGGGTACCGCCTTCGGCGTGGGAGTTCACCACCGCGCAAAGCGGCGTGCCGTAGTTGCCGCAGGGCACGCCGCCCAGCGCGTCGGCCAGTAGCTTCACCACCGAGCTCTTGCCCTTCGAGCCAGTGACGCCGAGCATCCTGCCGCCCAGCGCAAGCCAGCGCTCGGCGCCGAGCTGGAGCTCGCTCACAATCGCTAGGCCGGCCGCTCGGGCGCACTTGATCCAGGCGTGGTTCGACGGCACGCCAGGCGACACCACACACAGCGTGCCCGGCACCAGCAACTCGCGGGGAAAGACATCGCCACCATCCAGCACCGTCACGCATACGCCCTCGCGCTCGAGCAGCGCACACGCCGCCGCACCGCTCGAGCCGCGTCCCAGCACCACGGCCATGCCATTTTGCGAGGTCGCAACCACCGGTCAGGCACCCTTTTCCTGCATGACCATCAACACAAGATAGGCACAGAACAGCAAGATCCAGATCGCACCTTCAAAACGGTGGATGCGCCCGGCGCGGGCCGGCTTGCGCCAGTTCAGGCCAAATGCCAGCAGTATCAGCGACATCAACGCCATCGTCGGGAGGTCACGGGTGATGATGTTCCGGCTGAAGTCCCTGAACGGCGAAATCGTTCCCGCCACCCCCACCACGGCCAGCGTGTTGAAGAGGTTGGAACCCACGATGTTGCCGATGACAAACTCGTGCTCCCTGCGGCGCGCGGAGGCCACCGCGCTCGCAAGTTCTGGCAGCGACGTCCCCGCCGCCACCACAGTGAGCCCAATCATCAGATCGCTCACGTGCAGCACGTCGCGCGCGAAGTCCACGCACCCCCACACGAGCAGATGCGACGAGGCCACCAGTAGCACCAGCCCGACGACCAGCCAGAGGAAATCGGCCAGCCGCGCCCGGGGCCTGGCAGATGGCTGCGCGTTGCCCGCCGCGGCGCTGTCTTTCTGGTCGTACAGACAGTACGCCGGCATGATAACGGCGAAGGCGGCCAGCAGCACAATCCCGTTCGTACGCGAGAACGCCATGTCGCGCACCAGAAAATAGGAAAGCAGCGTAACCCCCAGCAGGAGCGGAACCCCAAGGTAGCAAACCGACGGCTTGACCTTTATCGGCCACACCAGCGCCGCCACGCCCAGGATCATCGCGAGGTTGAAGATGCACGACCCATACGCATTCCCCAGCGAGAGGTTGGAGTGGTCGGCCACTCCCGACAGCACCGACACCGCCAGCTCGGGCGCACTGGTTCCAAAACCGATGATCACCATCCCCACAATCAGCGGCGACACGCCGAACGCCCTGGCGACGGCCGCCGCAGCGCCGATGAAACGGTCGGCACTCCAGCTCAACATCACCAACCCGCCAACCATGAAGACCAGCGACAGCCACAGCGGCACATTCTGATTCAGATCGAACATCGCATCAACTCCCAGCTACACTTTGCGCGTACGCACCGCAAGCTCAAGCACCGACTCCAGCGCCGGCAGCTTCGAGTGCTGCACGAGTTTGAATGGGAGGTGCATCCCGAGCGGACGCAGAAAGCGCATCATCCGCCGCGAACGCAGATGAATCGAACCCGGCACCCGCCCCAGCGCGAGGATCGCCTTCAGCAACCTATCGGCATGGCCTTCCCAAAGACGCTGCAATCCGCCGGCATTCCCGTCGACCGACATCTTGTCCCATATCCGGCGCTCGCCCGTTTCGGCGTCTACCGCCACCAGCAGATACAGAAAGCGCGGCTTCGGGCCAACCGTGTGGTAGGACGGCAGCATCACGAAATCGAGTTCCCATATCTCCTTGGGCATGATTGGGAACGCAGACGCCTTCTGCGCACCCTCGCGCGAGACCGTGATGCGCTCGACCATCTGCATTTTATCCTGCCGGATCTTGAGCGGACCATCGATCCAGGAACCCTCGCAGAGTTCCTTGCGCGCGAACATGGCATTCTGGGCGGCATACTTCACCGCCAGCCGCTCATCCTCCTCGAAGCGGATCATCACCCCCAGGCACTCCTTGAGGATGGACGCGAGGAAACGGCGCTGCCCGGCATCGGGCGGCATCGGCACGAAGCCCGGCTCGTAGACGAACAGCTCCACCGAACCATCCCTGAGCCCCACGGCCTCGTAGTGGCGGAAGTCGACCGGCCCCATCGCCACGCCGAAATCGGGCATCTGGCGATGGAGCAAAAGGCGGCTGAACTCCTCAAATCCCTCGAAGAGCAACAAACGCCCCACCACCGGCCCATCGCCCTTCTCGCTGACTACGCTGGCAATAATCGGCGATTCGCTCGTCTGCGGCACGAGCGCCCAGTTGTGACGGGACATCTTCTCCCAGGCGTTCAGCGCCGTGATCGAGCGGGCTATTTCGTATGGATCAAGTTCGGACATGGGAGATTATTATACCAAATTCCATTCTGGATGTGAAGGTCTAAAAAGCGCCTACGGTTGACGCTACTGGACCTTGGCGATCCTGAGGTCCCCCCAGCGCGCGGCCTCGTTCATCCAGCCATTCGGAACATTCTGCAACTCGATCGTCACCTCCCGCCCGGCCCAGGGCGCGAGCGAGATCTCGAATGGACGCTCAAGCGACTCGCCCTTGTTGCCGCCGACAAGCGTGGAGACAACCGCCACGCCGTCGATCCTCACCACCAGGCGGAAATCGCCATGGTCCCAGTTGCTGACCTTGAAGCTCAGGACATCCGACGCCTCAACCTTGACCCTGCGCGACAGCGTGACCGGCTCGCCCTGCTTCGGCGGATGGGTGACGATGGTGCGCATATCGCTGGAGCATAGCCCGGGGTTCAGATCGGGCGCGTTCACGGAAGTGGTCCATCCGGGATAGCAGGCGTCCAGGGCGGCCTGCACCCTCGTGGTTGGATCCTTCGAACGCATTTTGAACGGATCGATGGAGTTGGGCGCGCCAAACTTCTGTTCCTTCATTTCCTCCTCGGTGAAACGCAGCTCCTCGGCCTGCGGTGCCTTCCAGGACGGCACGAACGCATCCGGCGTAGGCTTGCGCGTCGGGATCACGAAACGATCCGCCTCCGCGCGACCGCCATTCCTCGTCACCACCTGGCGCGCCAGCTTCTCGCACACCGCGTAAAGGGCCGGCAGATCATAGTCGGTGAATGCGAACTTCGCCTTCATGTCGGCGATGGCCACGCCGTACTTGGCGTCAAGCGCCTTCGCTCCGCGCGCGCACATCAGAATGCCGCCGACGCTGGAGGGGTTGCAGTCGGAATCGTATCCGCCACGCATGGATATCTCCATCGAACGATCGAGGTCCCCGCCGCCGTACAGGAGGCCCATGACCACCATCGCGCCGTTCAGACGCACGTCGATGCCGCCGTTGGAATCCTTCAGCGCGGGATTGAACTTCTTCGAGTACGCGGCGCGGATGCGTTCCCACGTCTTCGTCCAGTCGGAAGGATTCTCCCGATGCCACGTCCGCACGGCGCGGACCATCCCGGCGTAGTCGCTTTCGCCAGGAATCGCGGCCAGGCCGGCGTCGAGCAGCGCATTGACATCGGAGGTGAAGAAGGCCTCGGCGTACATCGCGCCGACGAACTGACCAGCCCACACGCCGTCGCCGTAGTTCATAAGGCGGCCGAAGACGTTGCCGAGCCTAATCACCTCCTGCGGGCAGCCGGGGGAGATGATGCCTGAGTAGTCGGCCTCGATCTGGTAGTCGATGTCGTTGGGGCAGCCGTTGAACGACGGATGGGAGGACGCGGGCGGAGCGATGCCAAGCCGCAGATTGTCGCGCCCCGCCTTGTTGGCGCACCACAGCATGTACTGACTGTTGGCGAAGTCGATGCCGGCCTTGCGTATCGGACAGTCCAGACCATACTTCTCGAGCGAGCGCAGGAACGTCATCTCCACGTAGAGGTCGTCATTGCCGAAGGTGTCGCGGTTGATGCGTTCCGGCGTCCACTTCGGCACCTTGTCGCCGGGAATGATCACGTCGTTGAACTTGAACTCGGTGGCGATTCCCCACGAGACGCCGACCATCTGGCCGAACCAGGCCCCTTGCATGTGGTCTCGATACTCTTCCAGCGAAAGCGTTCTGTCGCCGAAGACGACGCCGCCTACCACCGCCGCGGAGAATGCGACCGCAACGCGCTTCAGTGTTGATATTCTCTTCATTTCCTTTTCTCCTTTTTATTGAACAATTCAATCGTTTCATTATCTGCCGAACATCAGAAGTCGCAGCGAATCGCCCGCAAGAGGTCCTTCTGCCGACGTGCCTTCGGGCGCGAAGACGCCAGTCGGCGAACCAAGCCCGTCAATCTTAACTTCGATTGGCCTATCCGACACGTTCCACACGCAGACCGCGCTCGTGCCGTCCTCCGCCACGTAGCGCTTGGCGACCAGCGCGGAATCCGCACAGACGAATCCCTCGTCGTCGACGAAGCGCCCCCAGAGGACGTACTTGCCGTTCCGACGCTGGAAGACGTTCACCGCCTTCAGGTAGGCGGCGACGGCCTTCGGGTTGTTCTCGTTCATCAACTTCGTGTCCGGCACGTCGTTGACCGTGCCGTAGCCCGCGCGGGTCGGGACCTTCCCATCGAGGGCCCAGTCGCGGTCGGGCGCGTAGCGCAGCTCAATGTCATGGCGCATGCCGAACACCGCGGTGTAGTTCACCATCGTGCGCGTGGACATCGGGCACGGCACGCGCGTCGTCGTGACAAGCTCCGGGAAGGTGTAGCGCCAGAGTTCGGGGAATATCTCGGCCTTGCCGCCCGCCGCACGCCCCTTCACGTCGTACGCCGACCAGGGGTACGATCCAATCACACAGCCATGGAAGGCGGCGACCGAATCGAGGATCGTGTCGTGCAGGCCCTCGGTGAGAACGGCGAACTTCGGATTCTTCTTCTGGATCGCGTCCGTTATCCGCCGGACGAACCCCGGGCGTTCCGTCGCGTAGGCGTAGTCCGGCGCACCGTGGCCGTGGCCCTCGCCCCAGCACGCGAACGGCGCGAAGACGCCGAGCTGGTCGTAGAGGATGCCGTCCGCCCCGAAGCTCTCGGCCTGGTACGCCAGCGAGAGCATCCGGTCGTACCATGGCTTCGCGTAGAGGCATGCAAGCGCAAAATCGTACTTCGGGATGTCGGAGTACTTGTGATAATTCTGGATCACCATCGAACCATCATCGCTGACGAGCGAGTTCGACCTGCCGAACTCCTCCCAGTATTTCGTCGCCCCGACATGCTGCAGCTGTCCGTTCGCGTAGATGTAGACCTTGATGCCGCGGCGGTGTGCCTCGGCGATGCCGGCCTTCAGAGCCTCGACGCCACCCATCTTCGGATCGGGATCGTAGTCGGGATAGAGATGGTCGTGGCCTCCCTTCGTCCAGCCGAAGAGCCCGATGCTGTCGAGCCCGTTCGCCTCGGCAACGTCGCAGAGCTTCGGTATGTCGGTGTAGGGCCAGAAGAGCGCCTCGTTCTGCTGTTTCATGATGACGAGGAGCCAGCCCGAGAAGCGACTCGTCCAATCGGTACCGCACTCGCCCACCCTGCGAACCGTGTCGTACCACGCGCGATAGCGCTTCGCCGCCGCGTGCCAGTCGCCGCTGTACGGCGCGAAGACGGTCTCGGGCAGCGTCCAGGTCTCGCCCGGCGCGAGGAACATCGGGTGCTCGAATCCTAGGTCGCTCTTCTCCTCGTGCGGATCATACCTGAGGAGCATCCGCTTCGGATTCGCCGCAGCGTCATGGACACCCGCGTAAAGTCCGCCCGCCTCGCCGTCCAGGGCGAACCACGGCATCGTCATGCCCGTCGCGCCCGGATAGCAGCCCGTCGCGAACACAGGCCGGCCGTCCTTGCCGGCATACCAGGTCGCCCTCACCCAATTGGACTTCTCCTTCTTCTCGATAACGCTCGGTACGGGCTTGAGGTCCTTGACGCCGTTCGGGAAGGTCCTGACGCGCTTGCCAAACCCCTCCGGCACGTAGAGCGTCGACGCCCGGGGATCCGTCCGCACACGGTCGAAGTACGGTCCGCGGAAGGAGAGGACGCGTATGCCGTCGTCGCTGTTCTCGACACGGCCCGAATAGGTGCGCACACCCTTCTCCTCGCGCTCCTCGATGACGACGCGGATCTGCCACGACTTCTCGCCGTCGGTGAGACGATCGCAGACGAAGCGCTTCACGCCATCCGCCCCCGACTCAACGTTCACCGGCTGGCGCGCGCCCGGGAGATGCACCTTGCGGTTCGGCTTCTCGCCTGGCTTGGCGATCTGCTGGACGACGATCTCCCACTCGGGCATCTCCTGCGGATAGTAGCTCCACTTCACGTTGTCGAAGGTGATGTCCTTCGCGTTGTCGAACCAGAGGCCCGTGTTGGGCGGCAGACTACCGCGGGGTTTCTGGACATTGAACTCGACGTTGGAGAAGCGCCAGTTAGAGACGTTGTCCTCCGGCCGGCACTTGAAGGTCGGCGGCAGCTGCGAGGTGAACTTGCAGTTCGAGAACGTGATGTCCTTGATGTACGCGACCTTCTCGGTCGGGCCGATGTCGATGTAAAAGGGCGAGTTGAAGCAGTTGATCTGCATGTTGTCGAAGCGGAGGTCCTTCACCGCGAACGGCGCAAGCGGGAAGTCCGGAAGCGGAATGCCGTTGCCGCGCGCGGGATCGCGGCAGAGCGTCGGATCGCAGAGCTTCGGCAGGAAGAACTGCACGCCGAGCCGCGAATAGGGACAGACGATGTTCGAGAACGCCGCATCCTTCACCTCCGCGTCGCCCGTCCAGCCGATGCGGATCGCGCTCTGGTTCGACCGGAGCGTGCAGTTGGCGACGGTTACGCGCTCGCAGGGGACGGGCGCGCACATCTGCTCCTGGTGGGAGCGGAGGATGATCGCGTCGTCCTGCGCGTCGACGATGCAGTCGGAGACCGTCACGTCGCGGCAGCCGCCGAAGTGGAGTCCGTCGCCGTTCGGGTACTCGTGATGGCACTCGGTGCGCACGCCGCGACACTGCACGCGGTCGCTGTCGAAGGACCAGGGGCTCCATCCCCAGGGATGGT
>JAZRXT010000083.1:0-34236 GCA_045600365.1 Kiritimatiellia bacterium
GCCGGTGGCCATGGAGGAGCTGGAATACCCGTTCCCATTCCGAACACGGAAGTCAAGAGCTCCATCGCCGAGGGTAGTGCGGGACTCGCCCGTGCGAGAGTAGGACGCCGCCGGCTTTTTCTTTATGCTCTCCTGGCACCATCACATGAAATCGATCCTCATCACTGGCGCATCTAGCGGAATCGGCGAGGCGATCGCGCTTGAATGTGCTCGCCGTGGCGCTGATAAACTCTTTATCTGCGGACGCGACCAGGCTCGTCTAGATGACGTGGCGGCTCGTTGCCGCCAGCTGGGCGCAGAGGTTCATGCCAATGTGGTAGATGTCCGCGATCGTGCCGCTGTCGATGCGTGGATACGCGCCTCTGATTCCATCTCACCGCTCACCCTCGTCTTTGCAAATGCCGGGCGTGGCACTGGGCGCGAGAGCACCGAGAACGTACACCATACCTTCGATCTCAATGTCGGTGGTGTCGTGAATACCGTCCTTCCCGCAATCGAGGTGTTCCGTCAGCGCGGCAAAGGAGGACAGATCGTTCTCACGGCGTCCATCGCCGGCTATGCCCCACTTTCCGGATGCCCATCGTACTCAGCCACCAAGGCATGTCTCAAGACGTGGGGACTGTCCCTAAGAGGATTCCTGCGCAAGGAGGGTATACGCGTGAATGTGCTCTGCCCTGGTTTCGTCCGCTCCCGGCTCACCGATCGCAATACCTGCCCAATGCCGTTCTTCATGGAGGCACCGCGCGCGGCCAAGATCATTGTCTCCCGCGTCGAACGCAACGTTGGACTGATTGCCTTCCCGTGGCCAATGCGGTTGGCCTCGTGGTTTCTTTCCATACTCCCATGGCGTCTGGCAGAATTTATCGGCTCGATGCTGCCCGAGAAGAACGCGGACAATTCGCAGGGTATCACCCTGTAGTCACGAATCGTAGAACACGCTGCCGGACGCGGTGACGATGCGTTCCGCCGTTGGATAGACGAAGCAGGGCGAGTCCTCGAGCCGGCGCACGAATTCCTTTGCCTCCCATTTCGCCATCGCCAGGTCGTGCAGACGATAGTTGCCGCAGTTTACCGGAGTGGCACCGGGAATTTCCCCGTCATAGATCGATAGGTGGCGGAAGGCCGCCAGCATCAACGGTAGCAGATCCTTCTCGGGATCTGGCGCGCCTTTCATGATCAGATAGCACCCGGTGAGGCATCCCATCGGCCCCCAGTAGACAATCTCGTTCTTCCATGCCGGGTCGTTGCGCAGAAAGGTCGCGATGACATGCTCTATCGTGTGCATGGCATTGGGATGGATGGCAGGCTCGGAATTCGGGTACTTCATCCTGATGTCGTAGGTGGTAACCGTCTCTGCACCGAGCTTATCGGTGCGCGAGATGTAGATGCCAGGCTTGATCAGGGTGTGGTCGACTTGGAAGGAAGGAATCAGGTCCATTTTTCGGATATTCTATGATTCGGTGTTTGTAAGACGGAGATGACTCATTCGCTGGCCAGGAAGAATGGTGGAATCGCGGCGGCCAGGGCTTCGAGCGCAATGGACAGATTTGCCAGGTACTGGTCGGCGGTGGAGCCGGAACCATATACATCCGACACGGATTTAATGGAACAGAACTTCACGCCGGCGCGCATGGCGACCTGCGCGATCGCACCACCTTCCATGTCGCGAAGATCGGCGTGGACGTCGCTCACCAGCAGTTCATGGTCGACCGGTGAGTCGTTGAACCGGTCGCCGGTGGCCAGCAGGGCGTCGGGGAACGCCCCGACGGCGCGTAGCGGAAGTTCTCGGTTTGAGTATTCGTTCAGAGTGCCTATTTTACCGCCATTTACCTGCACCAGATCGAAGTCGTACTGAACGGCCGCGCGCACGCGGTAGATCTCGGCGACCTTCATCGGGGCGTGCAGCGCCCCGGCAACGCCGACATTGAGCAGTGTGGACGGGTTGAACAGCGAAAGTGCCAGCTGGGCCGAGGCGGCAGCGTTGGCCTTGCCGATTCCGGCCACGACAACCGCCGTGGGAACTCCGTTGAGCAGACCGCGGACCACTTTGCGGCCGAAGATAGTTTCAGACGAGACATCGGAGAAGTGGCGCGTGACCGTTTCGGCCTCGTTGTCCATTGCGATTATGAATACGCGATCATATTTCATATTGGAAGATGGTTTTGCATTTTTTCTGCTGCCTACGATGGACATATCATAGCAGAAGCAGACGGCAAAGTCAATCTTAACATTTTTTAATTTTAATTTGTTTCCGAATATGATATAATATACAAGCTGTCGCGGTCGGGGTAGATGGTGGCAGGCAATAATTCAAATTCGGAGTTAGGATAAATGTCTGACAAAGGCGATTTCATGGTATTTTCTGGAACGGCCAACCTTCCGCTCGCGGAAAAGGTAGCAGCCTATCTGGGTAGGCCGCTTAACAATATCGACATCAAGCATTTCCCCGACGGCGAGACTTTCTGCCAGGTGCAGGAGGGGGTTCGTGGGCGCGATGTGTTCGTAATCCAGAGCGGCAGCCCAGCGCCGAACGAGGCGTATATGGAGCTGTTCATCATCATGGACGCCCTCAAGCGTGGAAGTGCGGCGCGCATCACGGCGGTCATTCCCTACTATGGCTATGCGCGCCAGGATCGCAAGGACCAGCCCCGTGTGCCGATCACGGCGCGTCTGGTGGCCAACCTCCTCACGGCGGCGGGGGCTGATCGCGTGCTCACGCTCGACCTGCACGCGAACCAGATCCAGGGCTTCTTCAACATTCCGCTCGACCAGCTGCACGCGGAGCCGGTGATTCTCAAGTACATTCGCGACATGCACTTCGCGAAGCCCATCGTGGTGGCGCCTGATACGGGCGGGGCGAAGACGGCCTACGGCTACAGCCGCAAGCTGGGCACCGGGCTCGCGATCGTCGCGAAGCAGCGTACGGGCGGCGACACGGTGGATGCGTTCTCCGTGGTCGGCGACGTGAGCGGCTGCGATGTCGTGATGATTGACGACATGACCGCGACTGGCGGCACGCTCAGCGCTGCCGCGAAGATGTGCCGTGACAGCGGCGCCAAGAGCGTGCATGCGTTCGTGTCGCACTTCCCGCTCACCGAGAAGGGCGTGGAGCGTCTGATGAAGGAGGCGCAGCTTGACGAACTGGTCGTCACCGACACGATTCCGCTGCGCCAGGGCTTCGATCCCTCGAAGCTCCCGTTCAAGCTCACCGTGCTCAGCGTCGCCCCGTTGATTGGCGAGGCGATCAAGCGCATTCACGGCAACGAGAGCGTGAACGATCTCTTCAATCACGAATGATCAGTGCAGGGTAAGCTCGTTGGCCTGAGGTCCGTCAGTTCTCCAGGGGAAGACGCCAAGTTCGGTTAGTGTCTCTCCGGCCAGAAACAGCGAACCGCAGATCACGGGTGTGCCGCCAGTCTCGTGCGCCCATGCGCGGACTGCCTCGAGGGCCTGTGCCAGAGTGGCGCAGGCCTCCGCTTTTTCGAATCCGGCCATCAGCATCCGCTCCGCCACGGCGTCGGGGGGCAGTGACCGCGAGGACCGTATTGGCACTGCCCAGCCGCGCGAGGCGATTCCGCTCATGATGCGAAGATGGTCAAGCACGTCCTTGTCGCCGCAGAAGCCGGCCACCAGTCCCACGGGCTTGGCAACCTTCGCCCTGCGCAGCGCCTCGCGCAGCGCTTCGGCCCCGTCTGGATTGTGTGCACCGTCGACGATCATGGTGACGCCGTCGGATACGACTCGCTGGCAACGACCCGGCCACACCACACTCTCCATCCCGGCCTTCACGGCGTGATCCGGAATGTCGAAACCGCATTTTCCCACGAGGACATCGCACACCGTCAGTGCGACGGCGGCGTTTTCGAGCTGGAACGAGCCGAAGAGCGCAAAATCGATTGGCGGCAGATTGCGCCGCGCCGTAACGGCGGAGAACGGGCTTTCATGTTCGATCGTCACATGCTCGGGCGCGGCGGTAAACGGGCATCCGTTGAGCGATGCAATGCGCTCGATCGTCTCGGCGGCGGCCTGGGGCATCGCCCCGCACACCACGGGTCTGCCGGGCTTGATGATACCGGCCTTCTCCTCGGCGATCGCGGTATGGGTGGAGCCGAGCCAGTCGCAATGGTCGAGGCCAATGCGGGTTATCACCGACACCAACGGTTCGACGATCACGTTGGTGGCATCGAGTCGTCCGCCCAGCCCAGTCTCGATGACCGCGACGTCCACTTTCTTTTCGGCGAACATCACGAAGGCAACCGCAGTGAGGCATTCGAAGAACGTGACCTCGTATCCGGTCTCTCGCTCAAGTGCCTCGACGGCGGGGAACACCTTTGCGGACGCGCGTTCGAGGTCGGCGTCATCCGCCGGTGCTCCATCAATGAAGAAACGCTCCGCCAGCCGCACAAGGTGTGGCGAGGTGTAGCGTGCGACTCTGTATCCCGCGGCGCGCAGTATGGAGTCTAGCAAAGCCGTGACAGCGCCCTTGCCGTTGGTGCCGGCGATGTGGATGCAACGTAGCGATTGTTGCGGATTCCCAAGGCGCTGCAGGAGGGCGCAGATGGTCTCTAGTCCCGGCTTCATGCCGAATCGGCGGCGGTCGGCCAGACGCTGGAGAAAAGCATTCTCTGATATGTTCATGGGTGCACAGTATAGCATTCTGTACGGTCAACTGCAAGACTGTGTTGAATAATTTCTTGTTTTTTTTCTTGCGAAACTCGTCAGAAAATCATATAATTTAAGGAACCAAAAGAACAAAAAGGATTTGTCATCATGAAAAAACTGCTCATGGGCCTCTGTGCCGTTGTTGCCTGTACCGTAATCGCGCAGGAGGTTGCTCCCGCCGTTCGCGCCGCCAAGCCTCAGGTTCAGGAAGCTTCATGGCCGATATGGCTGGCCTTCAACAGCACGAAGCACGTTGACGTCACCGGCATCCGCTTCACGCTGCCGTATGGTCGTTGCGAGAGTGTAACTGGTTTTGACATTGGTTTCTGGGGCAGCTGCCGCTACTTCGAGGGCCTCCAGGTCAACATTCTGCACAACGAGGCCGAGGATGTCATGGCTGGTGTCCAGTTCGGTATCTTCAACACCGCGGGCCGTGCCGATCTTACCGGTGCCCAGCTCGGTCTCTTCAACGATGCGCGTTCCATCCGTGGCTTCCAGCTCGGCATTGTCAATGTGGCCGACATGGTCCAGGGCTGTCAGATCGGCATCATCAACCGCGCCGAGACGGCGTATGGCTTCCAGGTGGGCGGTGTTAACGTGATTCGCGAGAGCGAGCTTGCGTTCTTCCCGATTGTCAACATCGGCTTCGACATGTTCCCCATCTACTGAAGCGAAAATGAACATTCGTCCTTTCCGAGCCGTGCGGCCCGTCCCCGAGAGGGCGGCGGCCGTTGCCGCCGTGCCGTATGATGTGGTCGACACCGCAGAGGCTCGTGCCCTTGCCGATGGCAACCAGGATAGCTTTCTCCATGTCTCGCGGCCGGAAATCGACATGCCGGATGGGGTTGATCCCTCTTCGCCCGAGGCATACTCCCAGGCTCGTAGGGCGCTGGACGCGCTCCGCTCTTCGGGCGCGCTGGTGAAGGATGCCGAGCCTGGCTTCTACGCTTACCGCCAGGTGATGGGCGACCATGCCCAGACTGGGATCGTGGCCGTATTTGATTCGAAGGACTATCTTGCCGGCGTGCTGAAGCAGCACGAGAAGACTCGCAAGGACAAGGAGGACGACCGCACTCGTCACATCGAGACGCTGCGTGCCCACACTGGTCCCGCGTTCCTCACCTACAAGGACGTGCCGGCGATTGATGCAATCGTGTCCGAGGCCTGCGAGGCGGCGCCACTCTACGACTTCACCGCCAGCGACGGCATCCGCCATACGGTGTGGCCGCTTGGTCATGGCGATGAGATCGAGGCTCTGTTCGCCTCGGTGCCAGTGGCGTACATTGCTGACGGCCATCATCGCAGCGCTGCCGCCAGCCGTTTTGCGCGCGAGCACGATTTCGAGGGTGAGAGCCGCTGGTACCTTGCCGTGGTGTTCCCCGCCTCGCAGCTGATGATACTTCCCTACAACCGGCTAGTGGCGGATCTGAACGGTCTTGACGAGGCAGGTCTGCTCGTTCGGGCGCAGGAGGTGTTCACGGTAACCGAGGCCGACGACGGTGTTCCCGCCGCTGGCCGCCATGCCCGCATGTATCTTGCCGGCAGGTGGTATGATCTCGCGTGGGACGTCCCGGAGGATGCCGATGTGGTGTCGTCGCTGGATGTGTCGGTGCTGCAGGATCGCTTCCTCGCGCCTGTCCTCGGCATCGACGATCCGCGTACGTCGCCGCGCATCTCGTTCATGGGCGGGGTGCGTCCGCTCGAGGAGCTCAGCGGTCGTGTGGATGAAGGCCGGGCCGCCGTTGCCTTCTCGATGTATCCTGTGACCGTGGGCGAGATGATGGACATTGCGGACGCCGGTGCGATCATGCCGCCGAAGTCCACTTGGTTCGAGCCGAAGCTCCGCTCTGGCCTCTTTGTGCATGACGTGGATTAAACGAGAACTACAGCGTCTTCGCCAGAAGATGGTCGCCGAGCGCCGACCCCCGGAGTTCATTGCCCGAGGGTGGGCGCTTGGTATGTTTATCGGTTGCGCGGTGCCGTTCGGATTCCAGCTTTGCATCTCCGTTCCCCTCGCCTACCTGATCAAGGCGAGCAGGGTCGGCGCCACTGTTGGTACGCTGATCACCAACCCTGTCACGGTGTTCTTCATCTATCCGGCGCAGACTTGGGCGGCGGACAAGCTACTGGGAGGCAATCTCGCCTATTCCAAGCTTGCGGAAATGGAGTGGACGATCGAGGCGGTGAGGGCCCTTGGCAGCGAGATCATTGCCGCGTTCTTTCTTGGTGGACTCATGCTGGCCCTCGTTCTGACCCCAATCACCTACTTTGTCGTGCTTAACACCGTTCGCCGCTACCGCATGATGGTGAAAAGGGGAAGGAATCGCAAATGATGGAGCGGGAAGAGCTGCCGCAGATCGAGCGCCTTGCTGATTTCGCCGCCATTCTTCGCCGGCGGCGGGTTGGTGCCGCGCTTGTGTTTGGCGAGGCGAACGTGCGCTCTCTGGTGGGTATTGTCTGCGACAACGCCTGCCTGGTGGTGTCCGCCCATGGGGATGTCGAGCTGATTACTGACTTCCGCTACGTCCCGATGGTGCACCGCGTTGCTCCGTGGCTGCGTACAATCCAGTTGCGGAGGGGCGTGACCTTTGCCGACGCCGTGCGCGAATCACTGCAGCGGATGTCCGCAAGTGTCTCCCGCCTGGGTTTTGAGGGCTCGATCTGTGCCAGCCGCTATCTCTCCCTTACGCGTGCGTTCGGCAAGTCGAAGATGATCGACATTGCCGACGAGCTGCTGGCCCTGCGGGCGGTGAAGACCGTTGACGAGATGACGAGGATTGCCGCCGCAGCAGCGCTGAACGACGATATATGGCTTCGGGCGCGCAAGGAGATACGCGCGGGGATGACCGAGAAGGACATCCAGCGTACGATTAGAGCCTGGATGAACGCCCTTGGTGATGGTGAGGCGTTCGAAACCATCGTCTGTGCCGGGTCCAACGCGGCGGAGTGCCACCATGTGCCGGATGAAACTGTCTGGCGGCGGGGTGATCCCCTGCTGGTCGACATGGGTGTGAAGCTGGACGGCGTGTGCTCCGACATGACGCGCTGTATCCGTGCGAAGAACGATGCCGAGTACAGTCGCGTGTACGATCTGGTTCTCGCCGCAAACCGTGCCGGCGTTGCGGCGGCGCGACCAGGCATCACCGCCGGCGAACTTGACCGAGTGGCGAGATCCATCATTGCCCGGGCCGGCTATGGTCGCGCCTTCGGGCATTCGCTTGGCCATGGCGTTGGCTACGAGATTCACGAGGCGCCCACGGCGCGTGTCGGCGATTCCACGGTGCTGGAACCTGGCATGGTGGTTACCATCGAGCCGGGAGTCTATCTGGAGGGACGCCTCGGCGTGCGGATAGAGGATCTGGTGCTGATCACGTCCAGTGGCTGCGAGACGCTGTCGCATTCCGCCAGATGACAGCAGCAGTTTGGGGAACGACATGACCACAGAGAAGCATCTTCTGGACGACCCGTATCTTGCGCCCTATGCCGATGCCATCCGCGGGCGCGCCGCGCATGCCGACGCCCGCGCCCGCGAGCTAGCTCCCGAGGGGTCTCTCTCCGACTGGGCGAGCGCACACGAGTACTATGGTCTCCACCGCGTGCCGCGGGGATGGGTGTTCCGTGAATTCGCCCCCAATGCCACCGCCATCACGATGGTGGGCGATTTTTCCGGCTGGAGGAAGCTGCCGCGATTCGCCATGAGGCGTGTGGACGCCTCGGGCATATGGGAGCTGAAACTGCCGGCGCGCGCGCTGCGCCATGGTCAGAACTACCATCTGCTGGTGGAGTGGGATGGTGGCGCCGGCGAGAGAATCCCGACCTATGCCAGAAGGGTGGTGCAGGACCCCGCCACCAAGCTCTTCAGCGCCCAGGTCTGGATGCCGCGCAGACCGTACAGATGGAAACATGCTTCTCCGGCGGCGGCTGGCATTGCCCCTCTAGTCTACGAAGCGCACGTGGGCATGGCGCAGGAGGAGGAGAAGGTCGGCACCTGGGACGAGTTCCGCGAGAAGGTGCTTCCGCGCGTGAAGGCGGCCGGCTACAATGTACTGCAGCTGATGGCGGTGATGGAACACCCGTACTATGGCAGTTTCGGCTACCACGTGTCGAGCTTCTTCGCCGCCAGCTCCCGCTTTGGCGAGCCGGAGGGACTCAAGCGCCTCGTGGACGCCGCGCACGGCATGGGCCTCAGGGTGATCATGGACCTGGTCCATTCCCACGCCGTGAAGAACGAGCGCGATGGACTGTCGCTCTTCGACGGCACGTCCTGGCTCTACTTCCACGATGGTGCCAAGGGCCATCACCGCGCCTGGGACTCGCGCTGCTTCGACTACGGGCGCACCTGCACGCTGCATCTTCTGCTGTCGAACTGCAGGTTCTGGCTCGACGAGTACCACTTCGACGGGTATCGTTTCGACGGCGTCACCTCCATGCTGTTCTGGGACCATGGCCTCGGCGAGGCCTTCACCGACTATTCCAAGTACTTCAATGGCTCGATGGACGATGACGCCTGGGCGTATCTGCGCCTGGCCAATCGCGTCATCCACGAGGTTCGCCCCGACGCGCTAACCATCGCCGAGGACGTGAGCGGAATGCCCGGCTGCGCGGCTCCGCTCGGCGACTGCGGCATGGGGTTCGACTACCGCCTGGCCATGGGCGAACCCGACCACTGGTTCCGTCTCGCGGGGGAAACGCGCGACGAGGACTGGAACATGCACGGCCTCTTCCATGCGCTGACTGACCGCCGAGCCGAGGAACGGGTCATCTCATACGTCGAGAGCCATGACCAGGCGCTCGTGGGCGGCAAGACCTTCTTCTTCCAGCTGGTGGACGCCGCCATCTACCGTGGAATGCGCGTCGACCAGAACGACCCCGCCATTGGGCGCGGTCTCGCCCTGCACAAGATGGCGCGCCTCGCCACGCTTGGCTGCGCCGGGCCCGGATATCTAAACTTCATGGGTAACGAATTCGGCCATCCCGAATGGATCGACTTCCCGCGCGAGGGCAACGGATGGAGCTGCAGCCACGCCCGGCGCCAGTGGTCACTGCGTGACGATCCCACCCTCCGCTTCAAGGCGCTGGGCGACTTCGATGCGGCCATGCTCACCCTGGTTGGCCAGCGTCGTCTTGCCGGAGATGCGGTTGCGCTTGCCGTGAACGACGCCGATCATGTGCTGGCTTTCTACCGCGGCGGTCTCGTATATGTGTTCAACTTCGATCCCACGCGTTCCTATGTCGGCTATGGCCTGATGGTGCCGCCCGGACCATGCCAGTATCGCCTGATGCTCGACACCGACGAAAAGCGTTTCGGCGGCCAGGGGCGCATCGCCCCCTGCCAAGTCTTCATCCCCCATGGTGAAATCAAGGGAGCGGAGAAGATTGACGTCGTCAATCTCTACCTCCCCGCCCGCACGGCGCTGGTATTGGAACGGGTGCGCAGGTGAACCGACTTCGGCGGTGATTCGTTTCATCAAGTGTTCGCCGGACGTCACGCGAACAATACTAATGGGAAAAAAGGAATTGAAGGATGCATAAGTTCAGCAAATGCGGTTTCACGCTCATCGAGCTGGTGCTGGTGATTGGCATTGTGGCCATCATCAGTGTGATCGCCATCGGCAAGTTCACCGACTTTCGGATGAGCGCGGCCCGCAAGGCCAATGTCGCCAACATCAAGAACATCACCCGAACCATCAACACCGAGATGGCCGTACTTGACGGCGAGACGTGCCGGGGAATGTTCGCGTACGCCGAGGCGCTGATCGACGTCGACGGGACCCAGGCGCCGTCCGGTGCCGAGGGAACATACGTGTGGAAGGATGCCTGGTACGACGGCAATGGCGGCATTGTGCCCGGCATCTACTGCGGGATCAAGACATCGCAGGTGGTCGAGAACGCGCAAGGCGTCTCCTCCGGCGCGGTGCAGGATCTCGGAGTTGCGCACGAAAGCAACACGGGGCTGGATTCTTTCGCCCCCAGTCTTGGCATGTACTACCTGACGGCGAAGGAGGTGGAATCGCTTCGCGACGCTGGGCTGAGCATTGTAAGCTACCACAATTACTCCAACGCGCAGTCCAAGAACCTTGGCTGGGCGTCAAGCGAGTGGGCCACGCAGCCTAAGTACAGTCTCCATGCAACCGGGGGTGGCCCCGGCATGCGCGCGGATCTTTCCGCCTGCTTCCCGGTGGTGCTCACCAACGGCATGGCGGTGGCGGTGATCGATCCGTCGAAGTCCTCGATCTATCTGGATCTTGGTCTCGACTACGACAGTGCCTACATTGCCGCCAATGGTGCGCCTTCGGACAAGAAGGACTACTACGCCAAGGGCGTCTGCAAGCGTCTGATCGTGGTTGGACTTGGCCGTGACTGCGTGGCCACCACGAAGTTCTTCGAGAGTCATCCGCGCTGCGCCACGCTCGCGAAGACGCGCTATCGCAACTACCTTCTGGTGTTCCAGATGAACAACGGTTCCGGCAATTCGGGCGTGACCGCCAAGTTCGTGGGGGTACTGGATCCCGCCGGCAATACGATCAAGCAGGCGCAGTACAACGCCGACTGGGCCTCGTGATAGGAAGTAACAAATGGAGATGGACATGGTGAACAGACGTGAATTCATAGGAAGCGCATTTGCCGCGACAGTCGCCACGGCGGCCAAGGCGGGCGTGGCAAAGGACTGGTCCAGCGTGGACGGAGCCGCGCTGCCCGCCTGGGCGGTCAAGTCGATCGAGGACGGTCTCGCCCGCTATCGCGCGTGGAAGGGGTCGGACATGACGGTGGCCTTTCCGCTCGTCACCGACGTCCACTCGCATGCGCCGGGGATGGCCGCGCCGCAGTCCTGGCGCGATTCGAAGACGCACGTGCTCTTCCAGCGCGCGATCGCGCAGGCGACGGGAAGCGACTTCCTCGTCAATCTTGGCGATCTGGACTTCGACGTCAACATTCTCGGCAAGGCGCCGGACTGGACGCAGGTGCAGCCCGTCATCGACGGGTACGTGAAGGCGTATGCGAGTGAGACGAAGCCATGTCTCTTCTCGCTTGGCAACCACGACCACGCGAAGGGACGCTACACTTCGAAGCAGTTCGGCGACACCTTCAATCGCGGCATCAACACCCCGCATGGACATGACCTTCATCTTTCCGACTGCGGTACCTGGGGCTATCTCGACCTTCCGGCGAAGAAGTTCCGCATGGTGTTCCTCAACACCTCGGACGAGGGCTATCTCGGCTTCTCCGTGAAGCAGATGCAGTTCCTTTCCGACACCCTGGCCTCGGCTGGCGAGGGTTGGCACGTGGCCGTAATGCAGCACGCCAACATTCCCGAGTTCATCGCCAGCTGGCGGCGCTTCATCGGCGACGGCAACTTCAAGCGTTCCGGCATTGAGATGCAGATGGTCGAGGATTTCGCCAATCACCGCGGCGATCTCGTGGAGGGCTTCCACAATCCGCCCGTTACCGGCCAGTACGGTGGGGTCAAATGGGATTTCTCGCAGGCGAAGGCGGATCTTGTGGGTGTGTTCCAGGGGCACCTCCATGCCGAGAGCTACCTTAAGTACGCGAAGGTCAACTACGTGATCCGTCCTGGCTACGGAACTATTCCCTGGGATTGTCGCTGCGGCGAGTGGCGCGATCCGAAGCGGGATGCGAACGGCAAGCCCGTGTTCTCGACCGCCAGCGACATGATGATTGATCTCGTGGCCGTGAAGCCGCTTGCGCACCAGGTGCACATCTTCCGCTTTGGCTGTGGCGGCCCCCGGAGCGAGCTCGAGTACATCTACGGCTAGGCGTATCGTCAGATGAAGCGGAGAATGGCCGGCGTCACGTCGACTAGCGACTTGACGTGGGCCCGGATTTCCGTCTCCCTGGGGCCGAAGGCGATGAAGGGGACGGGATTGCGGGTGTGCCCCCTGTCCTCCATCGCCTCGATATTTCCGTGATCTGCCGTGATCAGCAGGGTTATGCCTGCCGCCTCGGTGTATCGGATGAGCTTGGAGAGAAAGCGGTCGTATACCCTCAGCACGGTACAGGCGCGCTCGTAGTCTGCAGAATGCCCCGACACGTCGGTCTGGAAGAATTCATAGAGCGTGAAGTCGTTGGCGCGGGCGATGTCGAAGAGGTGCGCGGCGGCGTCTTCCGGTTCGATCACCGGGATGTCGGGATATCGTTCCTGAATGGTCTCGCGCGTCAGGTCCTGCATCAGCGCCTGGTTGTCCAGCAGGTCGGCGGTGGTTGAGATCGACTCGGGGACGGTGAGTGCCATCACGGTGGTGACGCTCTTGAAGCGCTTGGCCGCGAGATCGGCGGCGTTCTCCACCAGAAACGCATCGGCGAATCTGATCTTCTTGCCGCGTTCCCGCAGCGCCAGAAAGAGATTGGCCTCCTCGATCTTCTTTCTCAGCGATGGTCCCGGGAATCCTTCGCAGTGGCGGCCCATGAACACGGGCGCATTGACGCCGGTGAACATGGTGGCCTGCCCGGTGGCGCTCTGGGGCAGGCCCTCGACGGACAGATTCGCGTCGATGGGCACGCAATGGTGCGCCATCAGACGACTAAGCGTGGGGCAGACCTCCGGGTTGACGGGGTTGTCGGGCGCCGGTGGCCGCATCCCCACGCCGTCGATGAAAAGGAAGAGGATCTTCACGCTCTCAGAGCCCGGCTTCCTTCATTTCGTCCTTGATTGCCTTGACGGCCTTGTCGTCCTTGTCGGTTTCCGCCTTCTTGAGGGCAATTGCGTAGTACTTTGCGGATAGCTTTCTGAACTCGTCCGCGCGGGCCGGGGACAACTTTGCGCAACGGGCGTAGTTGAAGGCCACCACCCATTCGCGGGAATAGAGCAGACCCGTGGTGGGGTCGCATTGCTCGAAGTCCTTCTGGTCGTCGCTGAGCATGAAGTCGACAAAGGTGAGGAAGTGCTTGACCGCGGTCTCGTTGTCGCCCTTTTCCAGCGCCTTGTGGGCGCGCAGCTTGGCGACGATGGCGGTGGTGCCGTTGGTGATGGCGCCGGGCGTGACGCCACTGTCGAGCAGCTTGATGGCGGCATCGTAGTCGCCGATCAGGAAGCAGCCGTCGAGGCGGCGCTCGTCGAGCGAATCGCGCCCCGGCTTCGAGCATAGCGGGCGCAGCTTCTCGCTCACGGCCAGCAGCTTGGTTATGAGCTCCTTGTCGGTCTGTTTGGTCTTGCCGTCGCCGCTGAAGCGGATGATCTGGTCCTCCAGCATCTGGGCGATGAAGTCGTGGCTGACGCGCGTCTCCTTCGTGAACTTAAGCCAGGGGAAGTCGGTGCCGAAACGCACGCGCGAGAACTTCTCGGTCATCAACTTCTCGATGAAGGCCACGGCCTCGCTGGCCGCGCACGCCTTGTTCTCCGTCGCCACCGCCTTGCGCTCGGCGCGTTCCATGTCGGGCGTGGTTCTTACACTCCAGCACCAGCCAATGGCGGCGCCGATGGCGACGATCAGGATGGAAACGGCAATGCAGATTTTTCTCATTTCTATTCCTTGTGTTTATACAGATGACAATATTATATAGTTTCAACGGACAAAAATCAAGACCTACGGCAAAAAATCCCATGTTGACATGATACCGGATAAAGTGTATACTTCTTTACGTTTCGCCCAAGGGCTCATTTTCGAAAGGACATAATCAAATGAATATCGACCGCAGGGAATTCCTCGCCGGCGCCGCCGGCTTTCTCGCCATTGGCGGGTGTGCCTCACTCAAGAGCGGATCCGTCTACGCCGGCATTCCGATTGGCGTGATTACCTACTCCTACCGCTCCATGCCGTCTGGAATGGGAAAGACCCTGGAGTACACGCTTGGTTCTCATCTGAGCACGATCGAGCTGATGTCGAATGACGTGGAGATTGACGCCGGCGCCCCGATGAACAAGCTGGCGTGGAAGATGTCAAAGGAGGAGAAGGCCGCCCTCGCCGCCTGGCGCACGAATGCTGACGTCGCCCGCTTCGACGACGTGCGTGCCCGGTATGACGCCGCCGGTGTGAAAGTGCACATCGTCAAGTTCGGCGACATCGACGGTACGATGTCCGACGCCGACCTCGACTACCGCTTCAAGGTCGCTCGCGCCATGGGCGCCGGCGCCATCACCCGCGAGGTTCCCAATCCCAAGGACATTCCCGCCTGGATCGAGAAGTCCGGTCGCCGCCTTGCCGCCTTCGCCGAGAAGTGGGATGTGAAGATTGCCTTTCACAATCACCTCCAGATCGACGACAAGACGTACGACGGTCCGCTGCTTGCCGCGTCAAAGCAGTTTATGATCAACTTCGACATTGGGCACTTCACCGCCGCCAACGACACCGATCCCCTGGCGATGGTGAAGAAGTACCGCGATCGCATCTATTCGATCCACCTCAAGGATCGTACCTCCAAGGCGCACGGTCAGAAGAACCTCGCCTTTGGCACTGGCGACACTCCTCTGACCGGCCTTTTCGCGCTCATGCGCCGCGAGCGCCTTTCCTTCCCCTGCGACATCGAGCTCGAGTACGCCATCCCCGCTGGCTCCGATGCCGTGAAGGAGGTGGACGTGTCCCGCGAATACTGCCGCAAGGTCATTGGCTGAAAGGACTGCCGAACATGAAGCGAATGTTGTTGCTCTCGATGGTACTCGCATCGGCTGCCGCGTCTGCCGCTCCCGATGCCATGAAGTCTCCACTGCTCGGCGATGTGCGCCTCGGGGGACGCCCTGGCGCCAAGATGCACGCGTTCTTTCGCGAGCGCATGCAGAGCGAGTTCGCGCAGCGGGAGATCTTCGGCGAGGCGCGGCGCGCCTTCGAGACCAGGGACGACGACATTCGCGGCCATGGCGGCGTGTGGCGAGGCGAATTCTGGGGCAAGCTGATGCTTGGCACCGCGCGCGCCGCCATGTATCTTAAGGATCCAGCCCTCACCGCGTTCGTCAAGGAAGAGTGCCATCGCCTGATGGCGCTGCAGGATGCCGACGGCTACCTTGGCTCCTACAAGGACAAGGAGCTTGTCTCCATCACCGATCCCGAGGCCACCCGCAAGCTCTACGGCTGGTATCCATGCTGGAATCTGTGGAACCGAAAGTACTGCATCTGGGGCATGCTGATGGCCTACAAGGCCACCGGCGACCGCACCATCCTCGCCTCCGTCGAGGCGCAGATGAACCAGTGGATCGAGATGCTGCATCGGCGTGGACTGCGGCTCTACGATACCGGAACGCTGCAGATGAACGGTCTGCCGTCGATGTCCATCCTGAAGCCGCTGCTGATGCTCCATGCCGAGACCGGCAACCAGCGCTATCTCGAATATGCGAAGGAAATGCTCCCTGACTGGGATCGCGCCGACGGCGCCTGCCCGAATTTCTTCCGCAACGCAATGCGTGACGGGGCGCTTTCCGACTGGTATCCGCAGCCGGAGAACTGGGCGAAGTGCTACGAGATGATGAGCTGCCTCGACGGATTGCTCGAGTACCATCGCGCGACCGGCGACGAACGGTCGCTGAAAACCGTCGCCGCCATCCGGGACAATCTCTCGCACTACGAGGCGAATCCGTTCGGCGGTGTTGGCTTTGGCGACAAGTTCATCCAGGCGCCCAAGCGCCACAACGCGCTCTCGGAGGTATGCGACGCCATTCACTGGATACGCCTCAATCTCGATCTGTTTCTCATAACCGGCGATGATAGGTACATGGATTCCATCGAGGTCGCCTACCTCAACAACTTCCTGCCCGGCGTCTTCCGCCGCGGCGACTACGGCGCGTTCTTCATCCGCGGGCAGTGCCGCCACGAGAACCAGTTCCAGTGCGGTTTCGCCTACAACCACTGCTGTGTGAACAACGTTCCGCGCACGTGGCTGGACGTGGCCGAGGGCACGGTCACGCGCGACCGCGACGGAGTGTTCCATGTCAATCTCTACCAGGATGCCGAGGTGACGATCGACGGCGTGAAGTTCGAGATCTCCGGCAACTATCCCATTGGCGACAAGGTCACGGTCAAGGTCTCCGATCCTTCCGTGAAGGTCGTCTTCCGCAAGCCCGGCTGGTGCCAGAATCTCCAGAGCGCGCGCGTTGACCAGAACTTCGAACTCACCTTCGCCATGCCGCCGCGGCTCGTCGAACGCGATCTGCCGCCGGCCGGGGACGAGACGAAGGATGCGGCCGCACTGTGGGCCCACCGCCGGTATGCGGACAATCTACCGAGGGAGTCCTGCGCCGATGTCTACCGCCGCTACCGCACGACGGCGGCCGCCACACTCTGGCGCGGTCCGCTGCTGCTGGCTAAGGCGAAGCGGGTGGGCGATACGGCGGACGAGATATACAACCCTCACACAGTCAATCTCGGTGGCTATGCCGCCACTCTCACCGCGCTGCCGTCGTCCGAAGCCGAGCGCATGGGCGTGTGGGGCGCGTGGAACGTCGAACTCTCCAAGCCGGGCGCAGAGACGATTCGCGTGAGGGCGTGCGACTTCGAAAGCGCCGGCGACGATCCCCGTGGCAGTGGGGCCGCGGCGTTCTCGATCTGGTTCTGACGGTACGTACCAGGGGCTGCCACCAATCGCCTGGCTCCTGACTTGCGGATCAAAAGTTAGTTGATGATAAAATTTCGCTTGCTTTTTCGTCTCGTTTATGAGATAATATGCGGCAGTTGATTTCAACCACAAAAAGGAGAATTGAAAATGAAGAAGATCAATCAGGGTTTTACCCTCGTCGAGCTGCTCGTCGTTATCGGCATTCTCGGCATTCTGATGGGCGCTTTGTTCCCGGCCATCTCGGCAGCAATGCTGAGCGCCAACACTTCCGCCATGGCCATGCGCGGGCGTAACCTCTTCGTCGGCATTACGCAGACCAATACCGAGCGCGAGGCCGCCGGTCTGGCCGAAGTCTGGCCCAAGGACGCGGATTCCGACTCCAAGCAGGGCAATGGCGATGACATTGCCGACAAGGGTGCTTCCACCACGACCCAGTTCTTCAAGGATCTGTTCGATATGGATAACTACGGCGGCACCGAGTGGGAGCCCTACGTGAACGTCGATATCGGCGTCCTTTCCGGTTCGGGCGTTCCTGGTATGAGCGGTACCTCGCTCGAGAGCAAGAACATCGCCTGGGTCATCGCCAAGAACGTCAGCAGCGAAATCGCCGACGTGATCCCCGTGCTGGTCTCCCGCAATGTCGACTTCAACACCCTCAGCGGCAGTCTGGCCAAGTACGACGGTCAGTCGACCACCAAGGTCACCGTCGGCGGCACCTATGACCAGCCCTTCGGCAACAAGGCCTGGGTGCTCGTTCGCAAGGGCGGCGCTTCGCAGGTCATCAAGGCCAAGTACTCCCGTCTCGACGTGATCTTCAATCGTCAGGGTTTCGACAACTCGTCGAAGGAGAAGGCTCTGTCCTACATGGATCTCTGATCCTTGTACGTCTCTGTAGCCATAGATCTGGCCCTCGACCGGTTGTTCACCTACGAGGTGCCGGTCGAGTTCACGGAGAAGCTGCGCGTTGGCCAGCTTCTCCGTGTTCCTTTTTCTGGTCGCATAGCCCGTGGATTCGCTGTCTCCGTCTCGGAGGGCGCTCCTGTGACGACGGCGGGCGGACGCGCCGCGAAGGCCGATGGCGGCGAAGAGGGTCTGCTTCCAGGCATGGAGTCGACTCGCAGGCCCGCCTTCAAGCGCGTAATGGCCATTGAGGACGAGACGCCGTTCTTCTCCCCGAAGCTGCTGGAGCTGGTGAAGTGGATTGCCGGCTACTGGTGTGTGCCCATCGAGAGTGCGCTCAAGGTTGCACTGCCCAGCGCGGTGCTTCGACCAGGCATGAAGTCCAGGGAGCTGCTGTTCGTCGAACCGGTGCGGGATCTGCCCGAGGGGGTGAAGCTATCGCCTGCCCAGCGGCAGCTGCTGGAAGATCTTCAGCGTGTTGGTGGTGGATGGTTGAACCGGCTTACGCGCGAGTTCGGCAAGACGGCCTCCGTTTTCCGCACGTTGGAGAAGAAGGGGGCGGTGGCAATCAATCCGAGGGAACAGCGGCGTGACCCTCTCGCCGGCAGGGTAGTGCTGCCGTCGCGTCCGCTGCGCCTGAACGACGAACAGGCCGCTGCGCTCGAGCTCATCGCCAATTCCGAACCAGGCCGCCCGGTGCTACTCCATGGCGTCACCGGATCCGGTAAGACGGAAATATACCTGCAGGCGATCGCTCGCGAACTTGATGCAGGACGTGGCGCGATCGTGCTGGTGCCGGAAATTTCCCTTACTCCGCAGACGGTGCGTCGATTCGCCGCGCGCTTCGGTTCCAAGGTGGCGGTTCTGCATTCGGCGCTATCCGATGGCGAGCGCTACGATGAATGGCACCGCATCCGCTCCGGTGAGGCGCGTGTGGTCGTGGGGCCGCGTAGCGCGGTCTTCGCGCCGGTGCACGATCTAGGCCTGATTGTGGTCGACGAGGAGCATGACTCCTCGTACAAGCAGGAGGATTCGCCCCGCTACCATGCGCGCGATGTGGCGGTGGCGCGCGTCCGGCTGGAGGGGGCACGCCTGGTGCTTGGTTCCGCCACGCCTTCGCTGGAGTCGTGGGTGAAGGCGAAGAAGGGCGCCTATTCGCTGGCCTCGGTCCCCCATCGCGTGGGCGGCCGTTCGCTGCCTGCCGTCCATCTTGTGGATATGAACGACGAAATGGAGCAGGTTGGGCACGTGCCGATCTTCTCCAAGTTCCTAATGGACGCCATCAGCTCGCGACTTGACAATGGAGAGCAGTCGATACTATTCCTCAATCGCCGCGGCTACTCGAGTGTGATGGAATGCCCCGACTGCGGCTGGGTGGCCGAGTGTCCCGACTGTTCCATTGCCTATACCTACCACCGTTCGGATAGCTGTCTCAGATGCCATGTCTGCGGTGGTTGGACGCATCTGCCGGAAAGTTGCCCCAATTGCCACAATCGCGACTTCGGGTTTATCGGGATCGGCACCCAGCGCGCCGAGGCGGCGCTCAAGGCGTGCTTCCCCCGGGCCAGGATACTGCGCATGGATGCCGACTCTACATCGCGCAGGCATTCGCATGAGGATATCCTGAGCGCATTCCGCAATCGCGAGGCGGATGTACTGCTTGGTACCCAGATGATCGCGAAGGGTCTTGATTTTCCAAATGTGACGCTCGTGGGCGTGCTCAATGCCGACACCTCCCTCAACCGTCCGGATCCGCGTGCCAGCGAACGCACCTATCAGCTGCTGGCGCAGGTAAGTGGCAGGGCTGGCCGTGCCGAGAAGCCGGGCGAGGTCTACATCCAGACCTTTTCGCCGGACGCCCCTGCGGTTGCGGCGGCCGCCGACAGCGGCGGTTTCGAGGCGTTCGCCGACGAGGAACTGGCTGTGCGCAGGGAATCGTACATGCCACCGTGGAGCCACATTTCGGTGATTGTGTTCAAGTCCAAGTGTGAGGCACTGGTGCGCGACTGGGCGGGGATGTGGGCGGTATCGCTGTCGAAGTGGGCGGAGAAGGTCAATGGCGCGGCTGGAGCCAGGGTTTTCCGCGTGTCTGCCGCGGCCGACACCGAGGCCCCGCTGGCGCGTGCCGAAGGCTGGTTTCGCCACCACGTGGTCTTGCGCACTCAGGCGGCCAGGGATGCGGTGGCTGCATTCAAGTGGATCGCGGGCGCGCGGCCGCCCCCGAAGGAGCTGCGGGTGGCGTTGGACGTCGATGCGCAGAATTTCATGTGAGAATGTCAATGACCAGAGCGAGCATACTGCTTTCAATGGCCATGCTGGCCCCATGGGCGGCTTTCGCCGAATCTACGAACGATCTTCTTTCCGCCGTTCGCGACGTGGCGGACGACTTTTCCGTGTTCTACCAGCCCGAGGTGCGCAGCGCCTATCAGAGCCGGGCCAAGATTGTAGAGGATCGCCCGATCCAGGTGAACTATGTCAAGGCGGCATACGACACCCATGTGTTCGGACGCATTGGCTGCTGGAACTGGCATCGGTTCTCTCTTACTGGCCGGCGCGACAATGTGCACCACCGTTCACTGAATGAGGTTGATTGGGGCATCTTCGTCAATTACGACTGGAAGATTGCGGAGGATTGGACGCTCTTCACCGAGGCGACCCGGTCTTGGATAACCCTGCCCAACTGGCGGGCCGCACCCAGGGCGGCGAAGTCCGACGCCTCGATGCTCGAGTGGAGGTTCGAGCAGGCGCTGAAGAATCCGTGGTTGACGCCGTTCTACCTGCTGCGGCGCAGTACGCACCCCGGCGACTGGCTCTATGTGCGCGCCGGCGTGAAGCGCACGTTCCCCCTCCCGTGCGATTTCGCGTTCACTCCCCAGTTCAATGTCGAGAACGGTGACGAGCGGCATTTCTGCCAGCGCTATGGCAGCAAGCCCGGCGGCGGATCCTACCATTCCGGTGTACAGGCGGCCAATGCCATACTGGAGTTGTCGTGGAAAGCGGGCGAGAATCTCTCGTTCTATGTTGCGGCGCAGCAGTTCTCGATCCTGAGCGACGACGCCCGCGGCGCGGTCAAGGCGCGCAAGAGCCCCGACGCCCGCCGCGATCTTACCATCGCCACCATCGGCGCGAGAATCAGGTTCTGAGCCGGTTCACTGGTTTTCGGCGATTAGTTTCTCCCAGCGCAGAGGAAGGGTGAGACTATTGTCGTTCTCTCTGTAGTGCTTGACGAGAGAACTAATGAGAAGTCGAATTATTGTGGATGATGTGAGACCAGTATCCTCGGCTATCTTGGCAATCTGAGCTTTTTCATCTTCTGTGAGCCGAACAGGCAGAGCTGTGCCTTTCTTGGGTATCATGTCGTTGAATTATGGTTTGTTTGCTAAGAAAAATCCTAGAACATATTATAGCGCATTTACACCAAACATCTGCTTGACTTCGTGTATAACATTGTGATACAATACGAAGCAAACACAGAGAACCTGATATGTCTTTACCGAGTTATATGCTGGTAGGCGAGTGTCCACCCGGTGTTCAGGTGAGATACATGTTGTCCACTGTCAAGATGACGGTTGGTCGTCATGGCGACATTGTGCTTCTTGATTCCCCCCAAAGGCCAAGTGTCTCGCGCGAACATGCGGAGTTGATCTGGAATGGCGATATATGGATGGTGAAGGATGTCGGCAGCCGCAACGGCACGTTTGTCAACGGCATAAGCGTGCAGCGAAAGTTCATTGTCCCCGGCGATGTAATAAAATTCGGCAGGGTGTCACTTAGTCTGATCGACGCGGCTGCCGAGACTAGCGGCGACGAGTCTGAGACCTGCATTCCCACGATAACGTTTACCGATCCGGCCACCCTCACGCCTCATGGAGCGGGGGCGCAGGCGCTGGTTGGGCGGTCGGAGCCGCTCAAGTGCGCAATGCAGATTGCGGCCAGGGCGGCGAAATCGAATGCAACGGTCCTCCTTTACGGAGAATCCGGAACCGGCAAGGAGCTGTTCGCCAAGCTTGTATGGGAGGAGAGCGCGCGCTTCGGGAAGAAGTTTCTGCCTGTTCACTCGGGGGCGATGGAGCCATCGCTTCTGGCGAGTGCCCTGTTCGGATACGAGAAGGGGGCGTTCACCGGGGCGGACAGGCAGAAGAAGGGCCTTTTCGAGGAGGCCGACGGCGGTACGCTTTTTCTCGACGAAATCGGGGAGATCAACCAGGAGACGCAGGTAAAGCTTCTTCGCGTGTTGCAGGAAGGCGAGTTCATGCGCGTTGGCGGAACCGAGCCGGTAAAGGTGGACGTAAGGGTGATCTGCGCGACTAACCGTGACCTGAAGAAGGCGGTTAAGGAAGGACGGTTCAGGGAAGATCTGTACTATCGGCTGAACGTCATCCAGATCCAGCTGCCTCCGCTTCGCGATAGACAGGGAGACATCGAGGATTTGGTGAATCACTACATCAGGCAGCTTGGAGGGCCATTCAGGCGGGCGAGCGCGGAAGCCATGGCCGCGCTTGTCAGGTACAATTGGCCAGGCAATGTGCGCGAGTTGAGGAACGTGGTGGAGCGAATGGTTGTGCTCTCGCCAAGGGATGAACTTGAATACAAAGATTTGCCAGCCGAGATAAGGGATTTCATTCCCGCGGAGGTCAAGCGACCGCCTGACGACGGCGAAGAGCCGCAACCTACTGAAGAGCCGCAACCTACTTTGGAAGAGATGGAACGGCGCCAGATCGTGAAAACCCTCGCGAAGTGCGGGGGCAACAAGAAAATGGCGGCCGACTCGCTGGGCATCAGCCGAAGTTCATTTTACGAACGACTCAAGAAATATGGGATTGAGGTTTGAGTGTATGGGTCGAAAGCCAGTTGTGCGGCCAGAATGCATGAAGTGTACGGATAGTGGACACGGAGTGTTCGAAAGGCGGTCACAGCAACGTGCGTTTTCGCCATCGTAACGAAAAAAGAGCGTTGGCATGGATTTTGCAAGAGGATTCTACGGAAAGGAAAAATGATGAGAAACACAATACCAATGATCATTGCGGTGCTGCTTGCGGCGGCGGCGGTGTTTGGCGTCAGTCGGCTGATCAAGCCGAAGGACGGCGAGGCCGAAAAACAGTTCGTCGCGGTGGTCGCGGCGTCGAAGACGATCGCTCCCGACCAGGAGATACAGGACTCCTGGCTGGTGAAGCGCGAGGTCGAGGTGTCGTCCCTGCCGAAGACGGCGATCCTCTGGGCCCAGGCGAACCGCGTGGTCGGGCAGAAGGCGGCGCGTTCCATCGCGGAGGGCGACTACGTGCTGCTGAGCGACGTCGTCGATTTCGCGCCGTCGTTCGACATGCTCGTCGGCGAAGGCGAGTGGGCGGTGCCGGTGACGTTCGCGGACGGCGCGCTCGTGCAGTTCCTGCAGCCGGGCATGGAAATCTCCATCCTCGGCTCCTTCACGATGAAGGAGACGATCCAGAAGCTCGACGGCACCGAGAAGCCGGACGAGATCAAGCAGGAGGCGACGAGCGTGATCTTCCCGCGCGTGCGCATCCTCGACATCGGCAAGGGCGACGGCGTGCGCCGTGAATCCGCCGGCGGCGGCAACAACGGCACGGTGATCGTGGCGCTCACGCCGCAGCAGGCGGCGACGCTCGTCGCGGCGCAGCGCACGATGGAGCTCTATCCCGCCCTGCGTCGCCGCAACGACCCCGGCTCGCTCAAGCGCCAGGACGTGGGCGTCGTGAACGAAACGACGTTCCAGAACCTGAAGAAGAATCTTGAAACCGTCGTCATCCCCGACGGTCCCGAATCAAAGTAACCTTAACATCCACCTCCTGAAAGGAGAAATCACCATGAAGAAGAGAATCATTGCCAGCATCCTGGCCGCACTGGCCATCGGCTTCGTCCATGCCGACGAGGACGTCACGATGGCGGAGAACGAAATCACGACCGTCACGCTGCCGTTCGGCATCCGCGGGTACACGCCGTCCAACAAGGACGTCGTGCGCATCGAGAAGACGGGCGACACGAAGCTGCGCCTGACGGCGCTCAAGCAGGGCCGCTGCGACATCGAAGTCAAGGGCGACCTGGATCTCACGCAGAAGTACCAGGTCACGGTGGCGCCGCCGCTTGCGAAGACCCTCGACAACCTGCAGCGCGAGCTCGAGTCGATCCCCGAGGTCCATGCGTACATCATCGGCAGCTCCATCAAGATCGAGGGCGAGATCAACTCGGTCAAGAAGTGGGACCGCCTGATGAAGGTGATCAAGTGCAAGGACTACGATTCCGTGGTCAAGAACTTCGTCGAGTTCTGGCCCGGCGACGACATTCTCCAGCGCATGAAGGAGTCGCTGCAGCAGGCCGGATTCTCGGTCGTGTTCAGCGCCTTCTCCGGCGCGCCGGAGACCTGGAAGGGCAACTGCGTCGCGCTCACCTGCAGCCGCGTCAACCGTCAGATGCTCGTTCAGGCGCGCGTCTACACGCCGGACCAGCAGGCGATGATCATGGAATGCTTCAAGAAGGAGCGCCGCTGGCTGAAGATCGACATCAAGGACAAGGACGAGTTCGACGACACGATGCAGGTCACGGGCCTCTTCAAGATCCTTGTCGCGAAGCCCCAGATCCGCCTCTCGGTCGCCTACATGGCGGTGGGCGAGCAGGACATGCGCAGCATCGGCAATCCGTACGCGGCCACGGGCGATGGCGTGCTGGGCCTGGACGGCGCGTTCGGCATCATCCGCGACCTCGTGCACGGCAGCACCCCCACGAAGACGGCGCAGATCGGCGCGTCCCTTGACGTGACGGCGCGCTTCCTCGCCAAGAACGGCATCACGAAGGTCAGCAACATCGGCTACACGACGATCGAGAGCTGGGACAAGGACGGCGCGATGTTCAAGAGCGGCGGCACGCGCTTCATCAAGATCTACAACGATCGCGTCGCCGAGCTGAAGGAAGTCCCCTACGGCTTCACGATCAACGCCAACGGCGGCATGGTGTCGGACGACGCGATGAACATGGTCTTCGACTTCGGCCTCTCCTCGATCGTCCAGATGGACGTCGAGTCGTACGACCGCAAGGAGGATCTCTCGAAGCAGAGGATCAGCCTGAAGCTCGGCCGCACGACGCTCGTGAGCGGCTTCATGGACCTGGTCGACAAGAACACGCCGCCGTCCGGCCTGCCGTTCTTCCGCAGCACGCCCGTCCTGAACTGGTTCGTCGCCGATTCCGGCAAGGAGGTCTCCGACCGCAAGCTCGTGATCATGATCTGCCCCGAGATCGTCGACAACACGAAGGAAGGCGGCGTGGGCGCCGACGAGAAGATCAACAAGCCGCTCGACTTCTACAAGGACAAGAACACGGACCAGATTCTTGACGACCGCAAGGAGAAGAATGCCCGCACGGGCTTCTGGAGCTGGCTCGACTGGTTCACGTTCTGACGACCGCGCACACGGAACGGCATCACATGAAACTGATCGTCAAATCGGCGGACGGCGTGCGGGAAGTGCCACTTCCCGCCGCCGGCATGTTCACGGTCGGCCGCCAGGCGGATAACATGCTTCGCCTGGCCGACGCCTCGGTGTCGCGCCGGCACGCGGCGTTCAGATGCTCCTCCGAGGGCGTCTGGCTTTCCGACAGCGGCAGCCACGGCGGAACCTTCGTGAACGGCGTGCGCATCGGCGGCCCTGTGCAGCTGCGCCCCAACGAGTCCATCCGCATCGGCGGATCCACGCTGACGCTCGCCGATGACGCCGCCGTCTCGGACGAGGCGGGATTCGTCGACTGGTTCCGCGACGCGGCGGTGCTCTGCACCGACGAGATGCTGGCCTTCAAGGCGCGCGTGCACGCCGTCATCCTCACCCGCATCAACGCCGGCGGCAAGGCGGTGAATCTGGCGGCCGACAAGGATCTCGCCGCGCGCGCGGAAGCCTGCCTCGACCAGGTTCTGCTGGAACTGAAGCATGAGCTGCCGGAGGATGTCGCGGAATCCGTTCTGCGCGAGGCGCTGCTCAATGAACTGCTCGCCTACGGCCCCATCACGCCGCTGATCAAGCATCCGGACATCACGGAGATCATGGTGAACGGACCAGACCGCATCTTCATCGAGTCGAAGGGACGGCTCTATGAGACCGGCGTCCGCTTCCTGAACGAGCAGCACCTCATCCAGGTGATTCAGCGCATCGTGGAGCCGATCGGCCGCCATGTGGACACCGCGAGCCCCATGGTGGACGCGCGTCTGCCGGATGGCAGCCGCGTGAACGCGATCATCCCGCCGCTCGCGCTGGACGGCGCCTCGCTGACGATCCGCCGCTTCGCGGAGAGGAAGCTCACGACGGACGACCTGATCTCCTTCGGCTCGCTGACGGCGGACATGGCGCGTTTCCTGGAGGAGGCCGTCCGCGCGCGCCAGAACATCCTCGTCTCCGGCGGCACGGGCAGCGGCAAGACGACGCTCCTCAACATCCTGTCGCAGTTCATCCCCGAGGGAGAGCGTCTGGTGACGGTGGAGGATTCGGCTGAGCTGAAGCTTTCGCACCGCAACATCGTGCGCCTCGAGGCGCGTCCGGCCAATGTGGAGGGCAAGGGCCGCGTGACGATCCGCGACCTCGTCGCGAACTGCCTGCGCATGCGCCCGGACCGCATCATCGTGGGCGAATGCCGCGGCGCGGAGGCGCTCGACATGCTGCAGGCGATGAACACGGGCCACGACGGGTCGCTCACGACCGCGCACGCGAACAGCCCCCGCGACGCCCTCGCGCGCCTCGAGAACATGGTGATGATGGCCGGCTACGAACTGCCGAGCTCGGCGATCCGCGAACAGGTTGCCAGCGCGGTCGACCTGATCGTGCAGCAGGCGCGCATGGCCGACGGCAGCCGCAAGATCGTGAAGATCGTCGAGGTGACGGGCCGCGAAGGCGATACGATCCAGATGCAGGACATCTTCGAGTACAAGCAGACGGGCATGGGGCCGGACGGAAAGGTCGAAGGCGACTACTACGCCACGGGCAACATCCCGTACTTCATCGAGGAGCAGCGCCAGCGCGGCGTTCTCAAGATCAACATGGACGTGTTCGTCCCGAAAGTGTAGGCCAGGACGTGAACGCAAACCTCGCAATCTACGCCCTGGTGGCGGTGGCCGCGGCGTCCGTCGGCTATGTGATGTGGCAGTTGGCCGCCACCGCCAGCGATGTGCGCGCGGGCGCGCTTGATCGGGCCGGGGACGGCCCCAGCGCCCGGCAGCGTCCGCCGATCGAGCGCTTCGTCTCGCCGGGCCGGCTGCTGCAGCTGCGTCTCGTCTTCTCGGTCCTGCCCGGGCTTGCCGTGCCGGCGGCGTTCGCCCTTGCGGGCTTTGCCAATCCGCTTATGCTGGCCGGCTTCGGCGCGGCGGTTGCCCTGGGGGGATGGCTGCTGCCCGGCGCCTACTACAACCGGCGCGTGCGGAAACGTCAGGAGCGGTTCGAGCGCAGCATCCTCGACTTGACGCAGGGGCTCGCGGGCGCGCTGAAGTCCGGCATGGCCTTCCCGCAGGCGCTCGAGCGCATCACGGCGCGGATGAAGGGGCCGATGCGCGAGGAGCTGGACGTCGTTCAGGGCGACTACCATCTCGGCACGGACCACGCCGAGGCGTTCCGTCGCCTCACGGAGCGCATGCCGTGCGAGGACATGCGCCTCCTGACGAGCGCGATCCAGCTCACGAACCGGACGGGCGGATCGCTGGCCGAAGTCCTCGGGGAAATGTCCAGCACGATCCGCACCCGCCGCGAATTCTACGACAAGGTCAAGACGCTGACGGCGCAGGGTCGCTTCGAGGGACTGGGGCTTGCGCTCATGCCCGTGGTCGCATTCCTCGTCTTCAATTTCCTGCCGGCGACGGGCGACATGATGGGGCAGCTCTTCACGACGACGGCCGGATGGTGCATGCTGGGACTGGCGGCGACGCTGGAAGTCATCGGCTTCATCCTCATCATGAAGATCTGCAAGGTGGAGGTGTGATGATGGACATTCGGGAACTTCTGGTCTATGCGCTTGTCGTGGCGGCGGTCGTGGCCATCGTCTGGTCCGTGCGCGGACAGGTCGGCGGCGGCGTGTTCAAGTCCGACCGCGAGGGCGGATGGGACAATCTGCCGTTCATTCTGAAGGCGACATGGGGTCTTGCCGTCGCGTTCGAGTCGACCATCGGCGCGGGGCTGTGCGGCCTCATGCCCCGCCGCGCGGCGCGCATCGCCGAAACGATTCCGCCGTCGGCTCTGCCGTTGACCCCCGCACGCGTCCTTTGCGCGTCGTTCTTCCTCGGGCTGCTGTTCGTCGTGCTCGGCCTCGCCGGGGCGTGGGCGGTGGTGTCCGCCTTCCCCGACCTCTCCTGGTGGGCGCCGGCCGGGGTGTTCGCCGGGCTTTTCCTGATGGGCTGGTACTGGCCGACCATGAACCTCCGGGGATATGCGCTGCGTCGGCAGGAGACGCTCACGCGGCAGCTGCCCTTTGCGCTCGATCTCGTCAATTCGGCTCTTCGGGCCGGTCTGGACTTCGGCGCATCGCTCCGCTACTACGTGGATGCGGGATTGGGAGGGCCGCTGCAGGACGAGTTCCGTCGCGTGCTGCTGGACAATTCTCTTGGCCGTTCCTTCCCCGAGGCGCTCAAGGACATGGACGAACGCGTGAAGCTGGAGCCGTTCTCGTCCTTCGTCGGCGCCGTGTCGTACGGCGCCGAGGTTGGCGCGCTGATCGCCACGACCCTGAAGACGCAGAGCGAGGACCTGCGGCGGGCGCGCTTCGCGCTGGCGGAGCGGAAGGCGCGGCGCGCCCCCATCCTGCTGCTGGTGCCGCTCGCGCTGTTCATCATGCCGGCGGTCTTCATCGTGGTGATGACGCCGATCGCGCTGACGTGGATGGGCATGCACTGAACATCGAGAAGAGGAAGGGACGAACATGGCGGAAGAGCTGAAGATCACTTTTACGGGCGGCGACGAAGAACTGGGCAGCGACATGACCGTGCCGCTGGCGGAACCGATTCTCGTGGGACGTTCCCGCAGCGCCCAGATCCGGCTGCTCGAGGACGACGTCTCCGGCAGGCATCTGCGGATCACGCGCGAGGCGGACGGCGTCTGGGTGGAGAACCTGAGCCGGTCCTCCCGCACGCTGGCGAACGGCAAGGTGTTTCCGACGGGCGAGCGCCGCCGCCTCGCCGTCGGCGATGTGTTCAAGATGGGCCAAAAGGCCAGCTTCCGGATCGACGCCGCGGGAGCGCCGCAGCCCGCCGAATCGAAGGACGCTCCTTCGCTGACGCGGGCGACCCGCGCGCTGGACGAAATGACGGCGCCGATGGGCGACGAACCCTCGGGCGCGGTCGCGACGCGAATGGCGGAAACGGACACCTTCGCGACGCGCGTGGCAGAATCCGGCACGGTCGCGACGCGCGCGGCAACGGGCTCGGGCGACGAGTCCTCGACCGCCGACGTGATCATCGCCTCCGCCGCGCCGCTGGCTGATGTGATCGCATCGTCGAAGGCGGACGAGATGACGGGAACGGGGACCGGCGCCGAAGAGCCGGAGACCGAGGCCGTTGAAACTGATACGCGGACGGGTTCGTTCCCGGACGCCGGCGCCGACACCGATTCGAATCCGATGTCGGGTGATGTCCCGAGCGGCGTGACGCGGGATCTCAAGACGAGGGGCGGCGATCCGGAACTATGGGAGCGCATCAAATGGATTCAGAATCAGCGCAAGCGGTTCCGTCAGATGCTGCTCACGCTCGCCAGCATGCTCTTCCTGGGACTGCTTGGCGTGATCATCTGGATGCAGTGGCCGAAGAAGGAGATGATCCTGACCGCACCCAAGGTCTCCGGGTCTGAGGAGTATGACGTCGGCACGTACGCCGTGAAGAACGAATCGGGCGAGATATTCATCGTCGATTTCCCGCGCGATGATCGCATGAAGAAGACGGAGCTGCCCGAGGGCGCGGGCGTGGAGGTGCTGTCGTTCACGGGACGCGATCGCGACGTGCCGTTCCGCCTGAAGGCGTCGTGCGCGTCCTCCGCCGACGAGCTGACGCTCTCGCTCGCCGAGTCGGCGGCGGCGAAGAAGGCGCAGCTGGCCGCGCAGGAGGGCTACACGTTCCTGTCGCCGGCGGAATGGATGGCGGGCGAGCATTTCTTCGAGAGCGAATATGCGGGTTCATGCCATTCGCCGCGCCTCCTGCGCGGATCGCGGTTCCACCGCAGCGAATACACGGTGACGCGCGGCGGCCGGAAATGGCACGGCGTGCTGCTGCTCTTCCGCGATGGCGAAACCGTCTATCAGCTGCTGCACGAAATCCCCGAGATGGAATGGGTGCGGGGCAAGTATCTGCTGCGCGGGGATCCGAACCTGGAGTTCTACCCCGCCTTTCTGGCGGCGCGATGGGAATCGCCGGGACTTTCGGGCATCGTGCGCGAGGCGGACGTCAGGCGACTGCTGGCGGATGTCTCCGCCGAACTGGACTTCCCGCAGCCGCGCGTCGCCAACTGGCCGCTCGTGACGCGGTGGCTGGACACGCTGATGGTGCGCACGTGGAGCGCGGGCGCGGACGAGCGGAAGCGGGTGCGAGACCTCTATCGCCGCTTCTGGAAGCAGCGGGACGACAAGTACGTCTATTTCCGCGACCAGTTCGAACTGGCGAAGACGCTGGGCGGCGATGGACGCGACCGCATGAGGTCGGTGCGAGACGACTGCCGACGGGTGTTCGGGCAGGATGCGACCGACCGCCGGTTTGAACTGATCAACGACCCGGAGAACTGGTCATGTCAAGAAGAGCAGTGAAACTTGAACTCAGGTCGGGCGATGCCGTCGTGGCAACGTTCGAACTCACCGAGGCGACCGACGAAGTCTGCGTCGGCCGCTCCCATGCCTGCATGTTCCAGACGCCCTCGGAAGATCATTCGGTCAGCGGGAAGCATGCGCGGGTGTTCTGGAAGGGACGTACCGCCTGGATCGAGGACTGCGGTAGCCGCAACGGCGTCTTTGCCGACGGCCGCCGCCTGGTGAAGCCCGAGAAGCTCGACCGAAAGACGATCTATACGCTGGGCGGATGCCGATTGTCGGTGGTCGAGGAGGGTTCGGCGCAGCGGAAGGCTGCCGCGAAATGCCACCGGCTGGAGTTTCTTACCGGTGACCGGGAGCACGAGGTCGTGGAGATCCGTCCCCGGGGCGATTCGACCGGCGGCGCCTTTACGATCGGTCTTGATCCGGCGAACGACATCGTGCTGCACGAGCTTTCCGTCTCGCGCCGCCATGCCGCCTTCACCGTCAAGCGCAACGGCGACTGCTGGATCCAGGATCTCGGCAGCCGCAACGGCACGTACGTGAACGGGGAGAAGCTGAGCGGACGTGAACGCTTTCTGCACCATGGCGACAAGATCTCCATCGCCTATTTCGAGTTCCGTTTCCATGATCGGAATGTGACGCCACCGGTGGACTGGCGAAAACTGGTCTATGTATTCGTGATTCTCGGCGCCCTGCTCGTGTCGGCCTGGGTCGTCATGAACGGTCTGCGCCCGAATCCCGCGACGTTCCGGGCGCTGGCGACCAAGCTGGCCGCGGAGGAGAATTTCGCGGGGGCGCATCAGGCGGTCACCAACGCCTACGCGGCGCCGCACGGCGGGGTGGAGGTGGAGCGCACGGAGACCGATACGCTGAAGCGGCAGATCGCCGTCTGGTCCGAGACGGACAGCAGATGGACGTCGATCCGGGAGGATCTGGCCGCCGGACGCGTGGCGGTCGTCCGGCCCAAGCTGGAGTCCATTCGGGAGCCGGTCAAATGGGGTTGGAACGAGACGACGGCCAAAACCAAGCAGATGGATGCCGACTTCACCTACGACCTGATCAAGCGCATCTATGCGGGCTCCGACATGATGAAGGAGAAGGACCCCACCGCCGCCCGGCTCGGTGCGGCCATCGACGGCATCGACGCCTATTTCCGGACGAATGCCGCAAAGTTCGCGGAGCTGTCGTATCTGACCGCCGCCACGAACAATCTGATGACCTTCCGGCGGCGGATGCAGACCCTGAAGGACGGCATCGACCGGATCGATCACGCGGTGGATTCCATCGATCGGAAGAAGCCGGATTTCACCCTCGCGATCAAGACGCTGGAAACGGTCATCGCGGCAAAGGACAAGCTTCCCGAGGGCATCCGCGCCCATGCGGATGCGCTGCTGGTCACGATGAAGAAGTTCCTGGAGACGCAGCGGTGGCTTCAGCGCGAGTTCGACTTCGTGACGGGGCTTGACTTCAAGGCGGTGCAGGACTGCGCCGACCAGCTGCCGCTGCCGGACAAGGATGAATGCGCCCGGCATCGCGTCTTTTCAGATGCGCGCGACGCCTTTTCCGAACGCCATCAGGAAAACCAGCGCATGGCGGCGTCCGTCGCCCCGATGGTGCGCAATCTGGAGGGAGAAGGCGTCGGCAATGGCGCCGAGGGATCGCTGGTCGCCTACGTGACGAATGTCCAGGTCTGGGAGAAGGCGTTGACGTTCGACTGCTTCTCCGGCAGGTTCCCGGAACCGAGCCGGATGGATCCCAACGGCGCGTACGACAAGCTCTTCGGCATTGAATGCACCTACGAGAATCTGCATCAGCTGCCCAAGATGTCCGGAAAGTCGAACGCCGTGCGCATGCGCTTCGTGCCGCAGACGCAGAAGGCGCGGGCGCTCTTCGAGCAGGTGCGCACGTTCATGGCGGCGCTGGAGCGTCCGGAAAGCGCCGAGTTCCGCGCGGGGAAGCTGGGCGATCTCTATGCCCTGTGCGGACAGATTCTCGATCGACGCGAAAAGCTGATCGCGTTTCTGCGCACCCGCCGCACACGGGGAGCTACGAAGGGGCTAGAGCTGACGCGCGAGCAGATCATCGCCGGTTTCTTCGCCGAGTATTTCACGGAGGATCCCTCCTACGCCGATCTGCGGGCGCTGGAGACGGCGTTCAAGCAGCAGGAACGCCAGATGGTGCAGCTGGACGAAAGCATCGGGGCGGAAACGGATCCGGAAAAGCGTCTGACGGTCATGAAGAAGATTCTGGGTACGGGAATCCCCGGCAATTCCATCGTCCGCAAGTACTGGGTGAAACTGGCATCGGAATGAACGCCGTGTCCAGTGTTCGGTCAGGAAAGGCCGAACACGGCGGCGGACTGTGCGGAAATCGGACACGGAAAGGAAAAAAGAGCTGAAAACAACCCTTAAAAAGACTTGGCACGGTAATTGCTATAGTAAAAGCGTCATGAACAACAAAGGCAACACAACCAGAACAGCCCGTCGGCGGGCGAACGAGCGGGGCTCGATCATGCTTGAATACGTGATCGTGGTCTGCGGGCTGGGGGCGGCGCTGATGATCTTCATGACGCGGACGTTCTTCGACGTCTCGGCGGGCTTCGGTCCGCTCGGTCGGGGAATCGTCGCCTTCTACCAGCGGCTTCTGGGAGGTCTCTCGCTGCCGGTTCCCTGAAAAAATAAATTCGGAAACCGGCAAATCGGGTGAAACCCGGCTGCGGTAAACAGATGTCGAAAGCAAATCAACAACAAACCCAAAAACAAACTCAAAAACAAAAAAGGAACAAAACCATGAACAACAACATGATCAAGCGCGTCCAGAATTCCCTCTTCGGCAAGATCGTCCGCCGCATCGTCGGTGAAGAGTCCGGCCAGGCCATGATGGAGTATGTCCTCATCGCCGTCCTCGTCGCCGCCGCCAGTGCCGTCGCCATCTGGTACTTCGGGCGCGGCACACAGACCGCGGCCATTGCCGCGACCCACGGAGTGCTGGCTGATGACACGGCTGCGGAAAAGACGATTACGGAGGGGCAGGGGAAGGTCTCTGCCGGGGCGAGCGCCGCGATCACGGCGGCAAAAGGCAAGATTGTGACGAAGACCGAGAGCGCGATGGACGTCAAGTGATTTGACAACTGCGATACGGAAAGTCAACGAGAAAGTCCGCCCATGT
Source organism: Kiritimatiellia bacterium (assembly GCA_045600365.1). Classification (GTDB taxonomy): domain Bacteria; phylum Verrucomicrobiota; class Kiritimatiellia; order RFP12; family UBA1067; genus RUG572. The sequence goes on from JAZRXT010000083.1 coordinate 33,994, forward strand.
CCCTCACCTGGATCATCTTCCGCGCCGTGCTCCTGACCCCTTGGCTGGGGTACCTCTGCTGGAGCGATGCGAAGTTCCGCCGTCTGCCCAACGTGGCGACGTTGGGCGGACTTGCGGCGGGGCTGGTGGCCCAGGCGGGATTCTGGGGATGGACCGGATTCAAGGACGGTGCGGCGGCGGCGGGCGTGAGCGTGCTCTTTCTGCTGCTGCCCGTTCTCCTGCGCGCCGCCGGCGCGGGGGATC
>JAZRXT010000084.1:0-3444 GCA_045600365.1 Kiritimatiellia bacterium
CACGTACATTTCGTACATGGCCGACATCTCGCTTTTCGGCAACGGGATGGGGCCGCATCACACGGTGAACGTGGCGTTGCATTCGCTTAACGCCGTGCTGCTGTTCTTTTTGCTGCTTGCGCTGTCGAGGTGCGTGGCGCCGCCGTCGGAAGGTGCGCGGCCGTCGTTGCTGGTGCCGACCCTGGCCGCGCTTTTCTGGGCGCTGCATCCGCAGCGCGTGGAGGCGGTTGCCTGGATTGCGGGCCGCAAAGACGTGTTGTGCGGCACGTTCACGCTGGCGGGACTCCTGTGCTGGTTGCGTCCAACCTGGGGCGGACGTCTCGGGGCCGCGCTCTGTGGCGTACTGGCCTGCCTGAGCAAGCCCACGGGCATGTGCTATCCGGTGCTGCTGTTCGCCCTCGACCTGTTGCGCGGACGTCTGCGCGGGCTCGGACGCGGCGATTTCGCCGTCTATGGTTCTACGTTCTTGATGGGCGTGCTCACCGGCGGCATCGCGATGTATTCGCAGACGCATCCCGAGGGACATCTGGTGCGCGAACTGTTCACGACTTCGTTCCCGTGGCGCGTGCTCAACGCGCTGGTGGCGACGGGACTCGACCTCTCGCAATTGGTGGTGCCGCTGGGACTCCATCTCGACTACCGTGCCGTGCCGGGGCAGTTCCCGCTCCAGGGCGTGCAGGGACTGGTGGCGTTGTTCGTCGCGGCGTCCGCAGCCGGTTTCGTCGCTTGGCGGTTCCCGCGCGTGCGGCGTCCGCTGGCCGCGCTGCTGCTTTTCTTCTTCGCCACGCTGGTGCCCACGCTCGGCATCTTCGGAAGCTTCGGCGAACATGCGCGGGCCGACCGTTTCCTGTATCTGCCGATGCTCGCCGTGTCGCTGGCGGCGATTTGGTGGCGTCCGTCGCGAACCCGCCTCGTCGGCTGGCTGGGTGGCGCGCTGGTGTTCGCCTTGGCGGTGGTGTCCTGGCCGCTGGTCTCCTCGTACCGCAACGACTTCACGGCGTTTTCGCGCACGCTGGCGCTGGATCCCGAACACGGACGCGCCCTCGCGCATGTCGCGAGCGAGGAGTGCGCGCGCAACCACATCGACCAGGGCATTGATCTCTACCGCCGCAGCCAGCAGCTGCGTCCGCGCGACGACACCGCCGCCCAGCTCTCGTACGCGCTGATGCTCCGTGCACGGACCGAGGACTACGCGGAAATCCGCCAGCTCTGTTCGAAGTTCGCCTGCGACCATTCGCTCGACCGCAAGGGACAGGCCCTCGAGGCGCTCGGCATGACCGCCATGCGCCAGCGCCGCTGGGCGGAGGCGATCTCCTGCCTCGAGGATTCCATCAAGGCTCCGGCTCGTTTCTACACTTCCGACGACGCCTTCTTCAATCTGGCCTGCTGCTACACCAACGTGAAACGCGCCGACGACGCCATCGCCGTCTTCGAAAGGTTGGCGCAGTCGCGGCGCAAAGACATCGCCGGTCGGGCCAACGAGGCCCTGGTGACGTTGAAGGCCAATCCCCGCGCCCGGTTGTCATTTTAGTGGCCAGTGATGAAAAACTCAGATGCTCACCTCGCGGACTACGTCGAAAACTCCATCATCAAAAATTTTCGATTAGCGGTTTGGCAGTTCGCATGAAGATTTGATATAATATTCTCCAAGGAATAATGTTTGCAAGAATAATCTTTGGAGCTGCTGAATGAAATTTCTGGATCGAGTTTCCGAAATGGCCCGTTTGATGCGGCTGTTTGAGGCGAAGACTGGGGGCCTGGCGGTCCTTTGGGGAAGGCGGTGCATTGGCAAGTCTGAACTTTTGAAGGAATGGTGCCAACGCGTGAATGGACTCTACACGGTGGCCGATCGCTCGTCGTCGGTGGTTCAGCGCCAGAACTTCGCTTCGGCGCTGGCGACGCATCTGCCGGGATTCGATGCGGTGATCTATCCCACCTGGAAGGCCTTGTTCGACGCCTTGTCGCGCGCGGCACGTGCGGCAGGCTGGCAGGGACCTCTGGTCGTCGACGAGATTCCGTATTGGATTGAGGCCGATGAAACAATTGTGTCAGTTCTGCAGAACTGGATTGACGCCGAGAAAAGGGCGGGCGGACTCCTGGTGGCGATTGCCGGCTCGAGCCAGCACATGATGCAGGGGCTGGCATTGGATGCGGATTCGCCGATCTACGGACGGGCGGACGAGAAAATGAAACTACAGCCGATCGGGATTTCGCATCTTTGTGAGGGACTGGGGATCAAATCCGCGCAAGATGCCGTGAAGGCCTATGCCGTTTGGGGTGGAGTGCCGCGATATTGGGTAGCCGCCGAACGCTATCGAAACGATCTGGACCGTGCACTGGACGAACTGGTCCTGGATCCTCTGGGTGTATTCCACGAGGAGCCGAACACGCTTCTTCAAAGTGAGATCCCCAGTGCGATTTCGCTGAAGCCGTGCCTGGACGCCATTGGACTTGGCGCCAACCGAATGAGCGAAATCGCCGGTCGATTGGGAGTCCCCGCCACGACGGTCTCCAAGCCGTTGGCGCGTCTGGTGGATCTTGGCTTCGTCAAGCGCGAGGTTCCCTATGGCGAAAACGAAAAGAGCTCCAAGAAGTCCCTCTATCGAATTGCCGATCCTTTCTGCCGTTTATGGTTCAAGGTCGTCGCGCCCCGACGCAGCGTGTTCGACAGTGCGCCGGCCGCTGTGCGGAATTCTCTCTGGCGGTCACACTGTACGGCCTTGTATGCCGCCGAGTGGGAAGAACTTTCGCGGAACCATGTAGCGGTATCGGCGCGGTTGTCTACGCTCGCGGGAAAAGATGGTTTTTGGCTGCCGGCTGGGCGTTGGTGGAGCGGCAACTCGCCCGAACTGGACGTGGTGTCGTTTGACGGTACTGGCAGCCGGACGCTAGTCGGCGAGGTCAAATGGTCCGAAAAGCCCTATTTGTTGAAGGAAGTGAAGCAACTGGCCGCAGATCTGCTCCGTCGGACGATACCGTCGCATTTCCCGCCCGTCTCGGCCTACGTACTCTTCCTCTCGGCCGTGGCATCGGGAATGCCCAGAGTCGTCCAAGGTGTCCATGTCGTCACGGCAAAGGAGATCTGTTCGCAGGACTGACGCAGGAATTATCATGACGATTTCGCCTGTCGAGCGGCACGCTCATGTACATGAGCCCCGTGCAGCTCCACGGCGCGGCACCGACGCCTGCGCAGGACGTCAGTTGCGAGAAGACGCCGGCGCGGGGGCTGCCGAGCCCCCGTTCACTGACCGGGTACTAGGTTTTAGGTTTTAGTTTTTAGAGTTTTTTGGTATAATTTTCGCCATGAAACAAGTACTTCAAAATGGCTTGACCCGGCGAGACGCCATCGGCGGGGCGTTGGCGGCGGGCATGGTGTTCGGTTCGGACGGTCTGTTCGCGGCGGAGTCGGCGGACGACCCGGGGCGCGTTTGCGTGCGCCCTTGG
>JAZRXT010000085.1:0-23358 GCA_045600365.1 Kiritimatiellia bacterium
GCGGGTCCAGGGCGACACTTTTCTGAACGGCATGTCAGCGAAACGATGCAAAATGGGGGGGGGGGGGGAGATGTTCTGTGCAATTATCGCGAATTTTAGTATTGACGCGAGGCGGTCGGGTTTGGTATAATACGCGACATCGACACGGTGAACGGTTCACCATGTCTATGGGATAATAGTAAAACAGATATACTGTGTCTCCGAAGCCACGGCGAGGGTGGATAAAACCTAAAGAGGGAGTTGTCAGCCATGAAGATCATGTTGTTGTCGGCGTTGTTTCTGGTGGGTGGAGGCGTGTTTGCCGAGGCATACGAGGACGACTATATCATGTCGTCCGATGCCTCAGTGCGCCTCATTGTGCTGCCGGGACGCAACGTGTATGTCTTCACGAACACCGAAGCGGCGGTGAGCGTAACGGCGAAGAGCTACCTAACCGTCGCGCGCGCGCTGATTGTTGCTGGCGGCGGCAGCGGTGGCTATAACGGCTGCGGAGCGGGCGGCGGTGGCGGCGGCGTCATCTACGACACCACCGCGCACGAGGTTGCAGCCAGCACGGTGATATCCCTTAGCGTAGGCGCGGGCGGGCTTGGGCGCCCCGACGGGAGCGCGGCGGACTGGCAGGGCAAGGATTCTGTTTTGACGATCGGTGGCACGACATGGACGGCTATTGGCGGCGGCTATGGCGGCGGATGGGGTGACGTCAATTCTTCGAGCGGTGGTTCGGGCGGCGGCAATTCGATGGGCAATGCGGCCAGTGCCGGTACGCCCGGCCAGGGGTATGCCGGAGCAAACGGACCGGGAACTTCGCCTGGCGGTGGCGGTGGCGCCGGTGAGCCTGGCCACCAGTATGGCGCCACGTTGGGCGGCGTCGGCGGCGAGGGCCGGACCATCGATATCACGGGCGTCGGAGAGGTCTACGGCTCTGGCGGCGGTGCGGGAACACAGAGTGGCGTAGCCGCAGCGGCAGGGAAGGGCGGCACGAATGCCGGCGCGGGAGATTCGAGTGGTGTGTCGGGTGGAATCGGACATTCGGCAGTTCCCGGATTCGGCGGTGGTGGCGGCGGTGGCTATTCCTTTGGCGGCGCGGGCGGTTCAGGAACGGTCATCCTGAGCATTGTGACCGGTTTTGCGTATGAGGATGACTACGTCGCCTCAAGCGATGATTCGCTCTCTCGCGTGTTCACGGCGGATGGCCTTACGTATGTCTTCCGAAACACGGATGCCGATGCGAACCTTCAGGTGAAGATGCCGGTGACGCTGACGCGGCGTCTGATCGTGGCCGGCGGCGGCGGCGGCGGATCCGCCATTGGCGGCGGCGGTGGTGGCGGCGGTGTCATTGCCGATGAGTCTGACCTTGCTCTTGCAGAGGGTGATGCCATTGCCGTGACGGTCGGCGCGGGCGGGATCTCGTATACGAATGGCGATGATTCATCACTGACTGTCAATGGTGTCGAGCAGAAGGCAATCGGCGGTGGACGGGGTGGCAACTGGGGTGGTGCTGTCGATGCCGGCCCCGGCGGTTCGGGCGGTGGCCAGTCGATGACGCCACAATATGGCGCTGCGGGCGTTGACGGGCAGGGACACACGGGTGGCGGCGCCTCTTCCGGTTCGGGTGGTGGCGGTGGTGCCGGCAGCGGCGGTATGATGGGAACCGACAAGGCGTCCGGACACGGAGGCGAAGGCCTGACCAACGACATCACTGGCGTTGCATGCGTCTACGGTTCGGGCGGCGGCGGTGGATACGGCAGTAACAACAAGAACCCGGCGGGCAAGGGCGGCACGAACGCCGGTGACGGTGGCGCGTCGAGCGGAGTCAACGGCGGAAACGGTGTTGACGGTTTCGGTGGCGGCGGTGGCGGCGCCGGTCAGGTCTGCTCTGGTGGCAAGGGCGGAAACGGCATCGTTGCTTTCACGCTGAAGGAGCCTGGCAAGGGCGTTGTCTTCGCCGCGGGTCTCGGCGGACTCGAGATGAATGTACCCGACGGCGGCGCGTTCCTGGCCGACGGCGAGCAGATGGAGTTCGTTCTCCTGCCGTTGACGAACAGCCTCGGCATGGTCACGCGGGCAGTCGGCTACACGCTTGAGACGCGGAACGCGGCGACGGGCGCGTGGTCTGCGCCAGTCGCCTACGAGGGCAACTCGTATGCGCACGCGCAGAGCGGAACGGACTCGGTTCGCATCACCTGGCAGCTGACGACGGAAGTCGCTGGCAAGTGCTTTGAGGACGAGGTGCTGGAGACAAACGACGAGACTTTGAAGAGAATCGGAACGGCTTCGGGCGTGGCGTATGTGTTTGGTCGCGGAACGTCGACCGCGTTCTTCAAGGCCCCGGTGAAGATCGTCCGCAAGCTGATCGTGGCTGGCGGCGGCGGTGGTGGTAACGTCATTGGTGGTGGCGGTGGCGGGGGCGGCGTCATTGTCGACGACAGTGCCGTTGACCTGGCGGCCGGCGAGTGTGCGCTCGTGACCGTTGGCGCGGGAGGGCTTGGCCAGGCGTCCGGTCAAGACCGTGAACTCTCTCTCGGAGGGGATTCCGTATTGACGATCAAGAATGTCGCGCAGACGGCCAAGGGGGGCGGCTACGGCGGCAATTGGGGCGATGGTGCATTGAATGCCGCGAAATCTGGCGGTTCTGGCGGTGGAGAATCGATGTCGGGCAATAGCGGTGGACAGGGTACTGCCGGCCAGGGCCATGTTGGCGGCGGCGCGTACCTAGGTTCGGGCGGCGGCGGCGGAGCGGCCGGCGAAGGTCAGAGGGGAACGGGTTCTGCTGCCGGACATGGCGGCGAGGGTCTCACCAATGACATCACGGGCGTTGCATGCGTCTATGGTTCGGGTGGCGGCGGCGGATACGGCGGTAATACCCCGAACCCTGCGGGCAGGGGCGGCACGAACGCCGGTGACGGTGGCGTGGCCAGCGGAGTCAACGGCGTGGATGCGGTCGACGGATTCGGCGGCGGCGGCGGTGGCGCCGGGCATGTCTGCACAGGCGGCAAGGGTGGCGATGGCACGGTGATCCTTCTGGTGCGGCCGATCGACATGGGTGTTCTGGTCGTGGATTCGGACCAAGCTGTCGATGCGCAGGCCACGACTCCAAGTCTGGGCGTCCATTATCTGGCCGACGGGGATGCTTTGACGTGCACGGCGGTGGATCAGGTCGACGAAACCATGCACGTGACCTATGCGTGCACTGGTGCGACGCTGCAGATGGCCGTTGACGGCGGGTGGGACGATGCCTCGCCCTACGAGGGGAATTCCGTCGCCTACGGGCAGGTCGGCAACGCCATTTCGCTTCTCACCTGGCAGTGGCGGGCAAGGGCGACGCCGATGGGCTTCCAGGACAGGTACGTGGAAACATCCGCAGTGGGCGTGGAGCGGCGGATGTTTGTCAACGAGAAGGGCGAAAGGGAGCTCGTTTACATATTCAACCATCCTAGCCAGGATGCTCTGGTGCTGAAACAGCCCCTGTTGCTGATCGATCGTCTGATCGTGGCCGGTGGCGGCGGTGGCGGCGGTGCCATTGGCGGCGGTGGTGGCGGCGGTGGTGTCATCGCCGACGATTCGGATGTCGATCTGGAGGAGGGTGACGTCCTCGCGGTGAAGGTCGGCGCGGGCGGGATCTCGAACGCGAATGGTGATGATTCCGTGTTGACAGTCAATGGCGTCGAGCAGAAGGCAATTGGCGGCGGACGTGGTGGCAACTGGGGCAATGCGGCCGATGCCGGAACTGGCGGCTCGGGTGGCGGCCAGTCGATGGCCCCGGCAGTCGGTGCTACGGGCGTTGCCGGGCAGGGTTTTGCTGGTGGTGGAGCGAACAGTGGCAGTGGCGGCGGCGGCGGCGCGTCTGGCTCCGGTGCGCAGGGAACAGTCTCCTCCCCCGGTAACGGTGGCGAAGGTCTCACCAGCTCCATCACTGGCGTTGCGTGCGTCTACGGTGCGGGCGGCGGCGGTGGATACGGCAGTAACAACAAGAACCCGGCGGGCAAGGGTGGCACGAACGCAGGCGACGGTGGCGCGTCGAACGGCATTGACGGTGGAAACGGTGTCGACGGGTTCGGCGGCGGCGGTGGTGGCGCGGGCCAGGTCTGTTCGGGCGGCAAGGGTGGTAATGGCACGGTCATTCTCCGTTTCAACACGCTTCGTGCACCGGATAGCCTTCTGATCATCGTTCGGTAACAGGGTGCGTCATGGGTAATTTGTTCTTGTCTTTGTCGGCAATCCGTGGTAAGATATACGCGATTCGGCGCAGATGGTTATTGCGGCGGCATCGTGGATAATTACGGCAAAAGAAAGGACAAGGTCAAAAATGGGAATGAATAGGCGGGATTTTCTCAAGGGTACGGCGTGGATGGGCGCGACGGCGGCGCTCGCCGGCTGCCAGTTGAACCGTCTCGGTTTCGGCGCGGGCGGCGCAATGCAGAACTTTGCGCTCAAGCCCATGAAGCGCGTGCGCGTTGGCTTTGTTGGCATCGGCGGACGCGGCACGGGCGCTGTCCGCCGGGTCGCGAAGATCCCAGGTGTCGATATCGTGGCGCTCTGCGATAGGCTGCAGGAGTGTGCCGACCGGAATCTCGCCTGGCTCAAGGAGAACAAGTATCCGGGCGTTGACAAGATCAAGACCTATGTCGGCGACGAGGCCTACAAGGATCTTTGTGACTTCGGTGACTGCGACGTCGTCTACTGCGCGACGCCATGGGCGCTGCACCAGCCGGTTGGTCTCCGGGCCGTCCTCGGCGGAAAGGTCGCGCTCATCGAGGTGACGAGCGCGCTCACTGTCGACCAGTGCTGGGAGCTCGTCGAAGCGAGCGAGAAGATGAAGGTCCCCTGCATGCAGCTCGAAAACTGCGTCTACGGCGAGATCGAGCTACTTGAGCTTCACCTCGCGCGTCTTGGAATGTTTGGCGAGATCAACCACGTCGAGGGTGCCTACATCCACGACCTCCGCGCGATCATCCCGCAGACGGGGCCCAACAACAACGAATGGCGCTGGCGCTACGGCGAGAACATGGTCCACCGCGGCGACCGCTATCCGACGCACGGGCTCGTTCCGCTCTGCCAGACGCTCGGCATCAACCGCGGCGATCGCCTCGACTACCTCGTTGCGCTCGGAAGCGGTTCCTACAACAAGAACTACGAGCGTGTGCGCAAGGAGTACCTGCCCGACACGGATTCGCGCAAGTTCGACCCACCGGCGGCTATGGCCGACATGAACACGACGCTCATCAAGTCGGTGAACGGCGTCTCCATCCTCGTGCAGCACGACGTCTCCTCGCCGCGGCCCTACAACCGCAAGGCCTTCATCTCCGGCACGAAGGGCGCGATGGGCGACTATCCGTTCCGCTGCACGTTCGAGACAAAGTGCATGGACGGCAAGACCCATGCCTGGTTTGGCGAGCAGCAGGCGAATGAGGTGCGCCAGAAGTACATGCACCCGCTCTGGCGCGACGTCTCGGCGATAGCCAAGAAGGTCGGCGGTCATGGCGGCATGGACTTCGTGATGGACCTTCGCTGGGCCTACTGCCTGCAGAACGGCCTGCCGCTCGACATGGACGTCTACGACCTTGCTGCGACGAGCTGCCTCTGCGAACTCACCGAGACCTCGGACCGCAGCGGCTCTAAGCCGGTCGACATCCCGGACTTCACGCGCGGCAACTGGAAGAACGTCGAACCCTGGGGCATTGTCACCGTCGATCTCAACAAGATGGGTTTGGACGCCAAGAAGGTCTAGTGGCTAGCTTCTAGGTGCTAGGACAAGAGATAGGAGACGCGGGACGTGAGACACCTCATGTCCCGCGTCTTGCGTTGTCTATAACATGCCAAGACCGTTCCTGCGCGAAGTGCGGGCGGTGTACTACTGCCTATTTCCTACTGCCAATTCTTGCGCTAGATGTGTTTTTGTGGTATAATATAATAGTTTTTCAAAACGACAGAGGATAAACGGATGTCAGAAGACAACAACGAGCGTCAGGCGGTCGATCTCTCCTCCCTGGGTGGATTTGATTTTGCGCCGGCATGGGCGAACGGCAAACCGGGGGATAAGTCCGGCTTTTCGCGTTTCGAGGAACGCGGCGATCGCGGATCGCGCCGAGATGAAGGCGGTTCCCGTCGTGATGACCGAGGTCCTCGCCGCGATGATCGTGGCTCTCGTCGTGATGACCGAGGCCCTCGCCATGATGACCGCAGTCCTCGCCGCGACGATCATGGCCCTCGTCGCGATGACCGTGGCCCCCGCCGTGACGATCGCGGTCCCCGCCGTGATGACCGTCCGCCGCGTGAGTTTGTAAAGCCGCTTGATGCCGAAGTGCGCATTCTCCCCAACCAGAAGGAGCTTGGCGCCGTCATCCGCAACATGCAGAAGACGGGTTTGGCGTATCCTCTCAAGCAGATTGCGTATTTCTTTCTCGATCATCCCGAAGCGTGCATGTTGCGCGTCACTCCGGCGAAGGGTGCGGAGACTTCCTTCTACCAGTGCAAGGCCTGTGGCTTCGTGGCCTGCAGCGAGGCGGATCTGATTGCCCACGTGCTGAATGTGCATTTGTCCGACTACTACGATTCCGAGGAGATCGAGTGCGAGCCGCCAAAGGGCACCTTCAGCTGCGTCGCCCGGTGCGGACTTTCCGGCGTGCTGCTTGGTCCGCCCAACCTTCATGGCTACGACGCCAGGGTGCGCGAGATGGTGCGCACGCGCTATCCGTCCATGAGCGAAGAGGCGTATCGTGCCCGTATCGAGATGGTGCGTGATGCGGATATGGTCGAGGAGTGGCGCAAGAGCTGCACGAAGAAGATCGTCTATCGGCGCAAGGGGGTTAAGCCTGCCGTTGCCGAGGGGGCTGAGAACGAGACCCAGACGGAGGTGCCGGCCGTGGAGCGTGAGGCTGCAGAACTTGAATTCCGCCGCACCATCGCACCGGGGCTCATTGCCAATCCCAAGAGCGTGGAACTCACTGCGGAGGCGGCGTTGAAGTGTCCGGACCGCGCATTTGTTTTTGCCTGCCGCGATGCGCTTGCAAAGGAGAAGCGCTACCCGTCATCGTTGTTCTTTGCGCTTCGAGGCGCCTTCCACTATCGCAAGCTCACGTTCTTCCGCGCCAATGACCCGCGCGGACAGGAGTTTGTCTCCTCTGCGAAGCCTACGGCGCTCGACATTGAGCATGCGATTCCCGATCTCGTCGAGATCGTCAAGTATGTTGAGGCGAATCCCGACGTCAATCAGCCGATGGTCGTATCCGGCCTGGCCGCTGGTGATCAGGCGAAGGCCTCCTCCATCAAGGCGAATCTCGCCTGGTTGGTGGAGAAGGGGCATCTTGTGGGGTATTTCAACGGGCAGCTCGCGTTGCCGGCGGAGAATCCGCGTTTCCGCAATGTCCAGCGCAAGTCCACGAAGGAAGCCAAGCCCGCCGAGCCCAAGCCCGCCGAGCCTGTCCCCGCTGAGCCTGCTCCCGCCGAGCCTGCGCCTGCCGAGCCAGCACCCCAGGAATAACCTTTGGTCACTAAGTTTATTTAACCATTTAACCATTTAACCATTTACCATGAAACTGCCTCTTAGTTGGCTCAATGAATTCGTTGATGTTTCCGATATCCCGGTCAATGATCTTGCCGAGCGTCTTACCCGCAGTGGTCTGCAGGTGGAGGAGATCATAACCACTGGTCCGGAGGAGCTTTCTGATTTCTTCGTGGTGGGTGAAGTTCTCACCTGCGAGATCATAGAGGGGACGCATCTGCACAAGACCACTGTGACTGACGGCAAGGAGACCGTGCAGGTGGTCTGTGGGGCGCCGAACTGCCGGGTTGGGCTCAAGAGTGCATTCGCGAAGATCGGTGCGGTTGGTCCGCAGAATTCGTTCAAGATCAAGAAGGGCAAGTTGCGCGGTGTTGAGTCGTTCGGCATGCTCTGTTCCTCGGCGGAGCTGATGCTTCCCGGGGGAGACCACGAGGGGATCATGGAGTTTCCGCCCGAGACTCCCGTGGGAACGTTCCTGCGCGACGTAGTTGGGTCCGAGAAGCCCGAGACGGTGTTCGACATCGAAGTTACCTGGAACCGGCCGGACGCGCTTTCGGTCATCGGTCTCGCCCGCGAGTTTGCGGCGATTCTCGGCCGTCCGCTTCGGATGCCGGCCGTGGATTTCGAGGAATCGTCCACACCGGTGGAGAACGAGGTCAAGGTGCGGGTCGAGGATCCGGTGCGCTGCCCGCGCTACACGGCGCGGGTGGTCACGAGCGTGAAGGACGGTCCCTCGCCCGACTTCATGGCCAAGCGACTGGAGGCCTGTGGGGTGCGCTCGCTCGGTCTGCTTGTCGATGTGACCAACTATGTGATGCTCGAGTGCGGCCAGCCGATGCACGCCTTCGACTACGGCACGCTTGCCGGCGGCGAGATCGTGGTGCGCACTGCCCGGCCCGGTGAGGCAATGAAGACGCTCGACGGCGTGGAGCGCAAGCTTGACGATTCGATGCTTGTGATCGCCGACGCCGCCAAGCCCTCGGCCGTGGCTGGCGTGATGGGTGGCGAGGGCAGCGAGATTGCGCCCGGCACCACGCGGGTGTTGATCGAGAGTGCGCTCTTTGATCCTGCCTCCACCAAGAACACCGCCACCGCGCTGGTGCTTGCCACCGAGTCCTCCTACCGCTACATCCGCGGAGTGGACAAGGATCTGGCCGACTGGGCGAGCCGTCGCGCCTGCCATCTGCTGCAGAAGTACGGTAGTGCGGTGGTGGCCAAGGGGGTTGTCGATGTCGACAACCGCCCGCGTCCCTTCAATGCCGATGTGCGCCTCGACTTCGCCCGTGCCCGCCGCCTGATCGGCATCGACATCGACGCCGACCGGATGGTGGGGATTCTCGAATCGCTGCAGCTGAAGGCCGTCACCCGTGATGCGGAAGGCGCGGTGTTCGCGATTCCCTCCTGGCGCTGGGATCTTTCGCTTGAGGCCGACCTCGTCGAGGAGATCGCCCGCGTCTACGGGCTCGACAACATTCCCGATGCGATGCCGTCCGCGCCCAGCGTCTCGTCGCTTTCCGATTCTCCCTTCCGCGCGAAGGAGAAGATTCGCTCGACCTGTCTGGCGCTCGGTTTCACCGAGGCGATGCACTATTCGTTCCTTTCCGCCGGCGAACTCGACCAGTTCGATTCCCGCAATGCGGCTTCGCGCCTGGTGCTGCCTGATCCTGTCAGTGCCGAGTACGGGGTCATGCGCGACTCGCTGCTGCCGCAGCTGATGGGGTCGCTGGGTCGCAACGCCACCCGCCAGCTAGAGACGGCGCGTCTCTTCGAGATTGGCCGCGTGTTCGGAAAGAGCGCCGAGGGCTCTCCGTTCGAGGCGGAGCGTCTGGCCATTGGGTTCCTTGGTCCGGTGGGGCGCGGTCTGTTCGACTCGCGCCGTTCCGTCACGGTCGAGGAGGCGTTGCTCTGGATGAAGGGTGCGATTGAGCGCCTTGCCGCTGCGGTGCATGTCGGCAAGCTCGAGTTCCGTCTGCCCAAGGCCGGCGATGAGCATCCTGCCTTTGCGCCCGGCGCATCGCTGGTGGTCGCCATAAACGGACGCCCCGCCGGCGTGTGCGGCGTCATTTCGCAGCGTCTGCGCCATCCATTCCGTCTCACCACGCAGATGGCGCTGGCCGAGCTTGATCTCGCCCCGCTGCTGAAGCGTGTTGACGCTATCGCCCGCGTCTCGCCGGTGCCGCAGTTCCCGATGGTCGTTCGCGACATCGCCTTTGTCGCCGGCGACGGCGTCACCAACGAGCAGGTGGAGAAATGCGTGCGCAAGGCTGCGCCGCCCGAGCTTGTTTCCGTGGCGCTGTTCGACGTGTTCAAGGGCAAGGAGATTGGCAAGGGGAACCGTTCGTTCGCCTATTCGCTCGCCTTCCGCGCCAAGGATCGCACTCTCACCGACGAGGAGGTCAACCGGGCGATGGCGCGCGTGTCCGAGGCGCTCAAGGCCCAGCTTGGCGTAACCCTCCGTGACAACTAAGCCAAAGAAGTAATTTCGCATTCAACCCTCAATTCACGATTTGTCCTATGGAACCTATCCTGCTTTCAGGTACAGCGGCCTATTCTCCGTTTCGTCTTGACGCGCTGCGCGCCGCGCTGGCCAAGGTTGACGCCGGTTTCGCCAGCGCCGCGATCACTGCCACCTGGGTCTACGCGATTCTGCCAGAAGGCGACGGCCCCGATGCCTCGACGCTCGAGCGCGCCGCGACACTGCTCAATGCCATCGGCCCCGAGGCCCCGCTGGTCAACGGCGAGTTCTATGTTACTCCCCGCAAGGGTACGATTTCGCCCTGGAGTTCGAAGGCCACGGACATCTTCCGCAACTGCGGACTTTCCGGAGTCGCCCGCGTCGAGCGGGGCATCCGCTTCCAGGTTCCCAATCTCGATCTTTCGAACCCGAAGCTGCTCGACCCGCTCTACGACAGAATGACCGAGGGCGTGTATGTCTCGCTCGGCGATCTCTTTGACTGCCCGCCGCCTCGTCCCGGCCGCACCTTCGACGTGCTTGCCCGTGGGGTGGAGGCGATTCGTGAGGCGAATGTCGAACTCGGCCTTGCCATCAGCGAGGTCGAAATGCAGTATCTCGCCGATTCGTTCAAGTCGGCCGGGCGCAACCCCACCGACACCGAGCTCGTGATGTTCGGCCAGGTCAACTCTGAGCACTGCCGCCACAAGATCTTCGGTGCGAAGTTCATCATCGACGGCAAGGAGATGCCTGAGTCGCTCTTCGGGATGATCAAGAACACCCACAAGAAGAACCATCGTGGTACTCTGGTCGCCTACAAGGACAATTCTTCCGTGGTCGAGGGCTTCGAGACCGAGATGTTCTCCCCCTCGTCGAAGCACTCGTACGGTTTTCGCAAGGTGCAGCTCGACCAGCTGATGAAGGTCGAGACCCACAACCACCCCACCGCCATCTCGCCCTATCCCGGCGCCGCCACCGGTGTTGGCGGCGAGATCCGCGACGAGGCGGCAACGGGTTCCGGTTCGCGCACCCATGCCGGCATCTGCGGCTTCATGGTGAGTGATCTGCACATCCCCGGCTATCCCCAGCCGTGGGAGCGCGAGTACGCCGAATTCCCGCGCCGTCTGGCCACTCCGCTTGCGATCATGACCGAGGGTCCGCTCGGCGGGGCGGCGTTCGGCAACGAATTTGGTCGTCCTCAGCTTACCGGTTTCTTCCGCACCTACGAGGGCGAGGCGGCCGGCATCTACCGCGGCTATCACAAGCCGGTGATGCTCGCGGGCGGTCACGGTGTGATCATTCGCGACCAGGTCGAGAAGAAGCCGGTGCCCGAAGGGGCCTGGATCGTGCAGATTGGCGGACCTGCCATGCGCATTGGCCTGGGCGGCGGCGCCGCCTCCTCGATGATGACTGGCACCAACGACGAGGCGCTCGACTTCAATTCCGTCCAGCGCGGCAATGCGGAAATGCAGCGCCGCTGCCAGGGCGTGATCAATGCGTGCGCCGCGATGGGCGCGAAGAATCCGGTGCTTTCAATCCACGACATCGGCGCCGGCGGTCTTTCCAATGGCTGTCCCGAGCTCGTGGAGGCCACGGGCGGCAAGTTTGAACTGCGCAAGGTGCACAACGAGGAGTTCTCCATGAACCCGATGGAGATCTGGTGCTGCGAGGCGCAGGAACGCTACGTGCTGGCACTGAAGCGCTCGGCGCGTGCTGCATTCGAGGAACTGTGCGAGCGCGAGCGCTGCCCGGTGGCGTTCATCGGCGAGGCGACGGGCGACGGCCGCCTCGTGCTGGAGGACGACTATTTCCACGATTCGCCGATCGACATGGACATCCGCGTGCTGCTCGGCAAGCCGCCGCGCATGGTGCGCGACGTCAAGCGCGTGAAGCGCCGCCTCGAGCGGCTCAACCTCGCCGGAGTGAACTCGCAGGACGCGTTCTTCCGCCTGTTGCACCTTCCTACGATTGCCGACAAGACCTTCCTTGTCACGATCACCGACCGCAGCGTCACCGGTCTAGTGGCGCGCGACCAGATGGTGGGCCCATATCAGCTGCCGGCGGCAGACTGCGCCGTCACCACGATGGGCTACAAGACCCACGAGGGCCAGGCGATGGCCACGGGCGAGCGCAGCCCTGCCGCCCTGATCAGCGGTCCCGTCTCCGGCCGCCTAGCCGTCACCGAGGCGCTCACCAATATCGCGGCGGCGAACTGCGGCGACATCCGCAACGTGCGCCTTTCCGCCAACTGGATGGCTCCCTGCGGCGAGCCGGGCGAGGATGCGGTGCTCTACGACACTGTGCAGGCGCTTGGCATGGACTTCTGCCCCGCACTCGGCATCTCCATCCCCGTGGGCAAGGACTCCTGCTCCATGCATACGGTATGGCAGGACTCCAAGGGCGTCGACCACCGCCAGGTGGCACCGCTCTCGCTCGTGGTTTCGAGCTTCTCGCCCGTGCGCGATGTCACGCTCACGCTCACGCCGGATATCAAGCGCAATGGTGGCGCGCCCACCTCTCTCGTCTATGTGGACCTCGGCCGCGGCCGTTGCCGTCTGGGTGCATCGTGCCTCGCGCAGGTCTACAATCGCCTGGGCGACGAGCCGGCCGATGCCGTTGCCGCCGATGTGAAGGCGTTCTTCAATGCGATGCAGAAGATTGTCGCCGGCGGTCTGGCTCTTGCCTACCACGATCGTTCCGACGGCGGTCTAGCCGTGACGCTGGCCGAGATGGCGATCACCGGCGGCAGCGGCATTTCCGTGGCATTGCCCGATCTTGCCGGCAAGTCCGTGCTCGATCCGCTCGCGGTGCTCTTCAATGAAGAGCCGGGCGCGGTGCTTCAGGTTGCCGACGACAAGCTGGCTCGGGTGCTGGCCATTTTCGCGAAGGCCGGCTTCGCCGACGACGTGCACGTGATTGGCACCCCCACCGACGATCGCCGCTTCGAGATCTTCGTCGGTGCGCGTCGTTCCATTGCCACCGACATCACCGCAGTCCGTCGCGCTTGGAGCGAGACCACCTACCGGATGCAGGAGCGTCGCGACAATCCCGTCACCGCCCGCGAGGAGTACGACAACGGCCTCGACGAGCGCGACCCCGGCCTCAGCTTCCAGTTGACCTACGATCCCGACGCGGTTCCGGCAAAGAGCGGCAGGGCCGCAAAGGCCAAGCCGCGCATCGCGATCCTGCGCGAGCAGGGCGTCAACGGGCACATCGAGATGGCGGCCGCCTTCGCGCTCGCGGGGTTTGAGTCCGTCGATGTGCACATGACCGACCTGCTTTCCGGCCGCGTCGACCTGGCCGACTTCACCGGGCTTGTCGCCTGCGGCGGCTTCAGCTACGGCGACGTGCTCGGGGCCGGTTCCGGCTGGGCGCGTTCGATTCTCTTCAACCGCAGGCTCAAGGCGATGTTCAAGAAGTTCTTCCATCGGAAGGACACCTTTTCCCTTGGCGTCTGCAATGGCTGCCAGATGATGAGCCAGCTCAAGGATCTCATTCCCGGCGCCGAGGCCTGGCCCGAGTTCAAGCGCAACGTCTCCGAGCAGTTCGAGGCCCGCTTCTGCACGCTCGAGATTCTCGAGTCGCCTTCGATCTTCTTCAAGGGCATGGCGGGCAGCCGCGTGCCGGTGGCGGTGGCGCATGGCGAGGGGCGTGCGGACTTCTCGGCCACCGGCGATGCCGCCGTCGCCAAGGCGGCGCTGCGCTACGTCGATGGGCACGGCAACGCCACCGAGCGCTATCCGTGGAATCCGAATGGCTCCGCCGGCGGGCTCACTTCGTTCACCAGCCGCGATGGGCGTGCGACCATCATGATGCCGCATCCCGAGCGTGGCTTCCGTTCCTGCCAGCTGTCCTACCGTGGCGGCCTGTTTGGCGGCGAGGCCGGCCCCTGGATGAGGATGTTCCGTAACGCATACGCATTCGCGACGCAGAATCGCGCGTAGGGAGTTGTGACATGGCCGAGGAGAAACCGTCGTTTGAAGAATCGCTGGGCAAACTGGAGCGGCTTGTCGCCGAGATGGAGACAGGCAATCTGCCGATCGACGAGATGATGGCGAAGTTCGAGGAGGGTCGCCGTCTCTCCGCGTATTGCACCAGCGAGCTGGCATCCATTCGCGAACGAATCGAGAAGGTTGTCTCCGCACCGTCCGAACCAGTGCGCACCGCTCCGCTTGACCTATGATCACTTCCGTTCCCTCAACCCCCAACTCTCAAACGCTATGACGAAAGACATCTACGTACAGGCACGGGCCGACCACGTCGCATCGCTGGCGAGTGCAACTCCGCTTTCCGCGATCGAGGAACTGGTGTGGAACGCGCTCGATGCCGACGCGCGAGAGATCAAGGTGGATCTGATCGCCAATCCGCTCGGTGCCATCGACGCCGTGAGGATATCGGACGACGGGGTGGGCATCGACATCATCAAGGTTGAGGACACCTTTGGCGGTCTGGGCGGCAGCTGGAAGAAGGAGGATGGCAGGACCACGATCGGACTCCACCGCCGTCTGCACGGCCGTCACGGCAGGGGCCGGTTCAAGGCATTCGCGCTCGGCACCCACGTCGAGTGGCGCACCACCATGAAGGCCGGCGACGAACTTCTGTCGTATACGCTGTCCGGCGATTCGTCCGAGCCCGGCGTGTTCCACATCGAGCAGGCGCTGCCGGGGCCAGCCACCGGCACCGAGGTCTTCGTGACCGGCGTGAGGCCCACGGTGGATTCGCTTTCCGACCCTGGTCCCGCCGTGCAGGCGCTGGCGTCCAAGTTCGCCCTCTATCTCAAGGCCTACCCCGGGGTGAAGATCTGGTTCAGCGGCATTCCCGTTTCGCCGGTGATAGTGCAGAAGGCCGCCACGGAGTACACGGTGAAGCTTGACGATGGGCAGGAGGCGCGGCTGGAGCTCATCGAATGGCGCAGGAAGTTTTCCGGCAAGGGGCGCCTGGTGTTCTGCGGGCGCGACGGATTCACCCTGCACGAGCGCCCCTCGGGGGTTCGCAGCGGGCAGCCGTTCAGCTACACCGCCTATCTGCAGAGTGCGCGCTTTGGCGAGTTGGCCGCCGAGAATGCGCTAGTCATGGACGAGCTGCATCCAGAGGTGCGTCGCTGGCTGGACGCATCACGCGCTATCGTCAAGGAGCATTTCCGCAAACGCGCCGCTGAGGAGTCCGAAGCGCGATTGAAGCGCTGGATCGCCGAAGGCAGCTATCCGTTCGCAGCCGACGATTCGTCCCCTCGCCGCGCCGCGTTTGACCGCGAGGTGGCCACCATGCGCTCGAACCTTGATGGCTTCGACTCTCTTGCGCCAACCGAACGCGCCTACCTTTTCAACCTTCTTCAGAAAACGCTAGCATAGTACCGCCATTATGTTCTTCGCGCTCACAAGTAGCACCTGGGATGGTCTTTCCGACGGCGTCGCGATTCTCATAATCGTGATGCTGTTGCTGATTGGCCTCTTCCTCGGCTATGCCATGCGCGGTCTGGTTGGACGCTGGAAGGTGGAGTCCATTGAGAAGAAGATACGCCTACGCGAGGAGGAGACCGAGTCCGAGGTCAAGGCGCGTTTGAAGGAGGCGGATATCTCGGCGCGTGCCGAGGTGCTGAAGGCGAAGGAGGAGTTCGAACGCTCCACCAAGGCGCGGAGAAACGAACTGCAGCAGATCGAGGAACGTCTGACCCAGCGCGAGGCCGGGCTGGACAACAAGGCGCGCAATCTCGATGATCGCGATGCGATGCTGCGCACTAGGCTTGCCGAGGTCGCCGCGTCGGAGAAGGCTTCGTCGGAAAAGTCCGCTCGGGCCGAATCGCGGCTACAGGAACTCGCGGGAATGACGCACGACGAGGCTAGGCGTGAGATTCTTCGTCGCGCAAACGCTGAACTTCGGGCGGACGGCGCCATCCTCAGCCGCCGCATCCAGGAGGCCGCCCGCGAACAGGGCGAGACCCGGGCTGCCAGAATCCTGGCCGACGTGGTGCAGCGCTGCGCGGTCGGTTCGCTCAACGAGCTCGCCACCTGCACGGTGCCGCTGCCGAACCAGGAGATGAAGGGCAGGATAGTCGGTAGGGATGGACGCAATGTCCGCGCCTTTACCGCCGTCACCGGCGTGAACCTGCTTTTGGACGACACCCCCGACTGCGTGGTTCTTTCGTCCTTTGACCCAGTGCGCCGCGAGATTGCCCGCCGGGCGCTGGCGCGTCTGATCGCCGACGGGCGTATTCATCCTGCATCGATCGAATCGGCCGTTGCCGCCGCGCGCCAGGAGATCGAAAGCTCCTCCGGCGAAGTGGGTGGCGCGGCTGCCGCCGAGGCGGGGGTGCAGGGGCTTGCGGACGATGTTCTCGCCCAGATGGGTGCACTTGCCTATCGTACCTCATTCTCGCAGAATGTGCTGGCGCACTCGGTGGAGGTGGCGTTCCTTGCCGGTGCGATTGCCGCCGAGCTGCATCTGGACGCGGCCCTGGCCCGGCGCATCGGTTTCCTCCACGACATTGGCAAGGCCGTCACCGGCGAGAAGCGCGGTGCCCATGCCGAGATCGGTGCTGATTTCCTGCGTCTACATGGCGAGCGCGACATAGTGTGTGAATCCGTCGCCGCCCATCACTCCGAGGCTGGTTCCGACGTCGGCGTCTACGCCGTCATCTGTGCGGCGGCCGATGCCATTTCGTCCGCCCGTCCCGGCGCACGCCAGGAGAATCTGGCCGACTACGTGCAGCGCCTCTCCGACGTCGAGAAGATCGCGTCCGCCCATGACGGGGTTGTGGGCGTGTTCGCGGTGCAGGCCGGGCGCGATCTGCGCGTGATCGTGGATCCTGAGAAGGTGTCGGACGGCGACGCCTCGATTCTCGCCGGCGAGATCTGCCGCGATATTTCCGCACATGTGAAATTCCCGGGCATGATCCGGGTCACCGTCATCCGTGAGATGCGCTGTACGGAATATGCAAGATGATTTCCATCCTAACAATGAAGGAGAAAAACATGAAGAAAGTAGCCAGTGCCTTGTTTGCGGTTCTTGTGATTGCCGCCTCTGCGGACGTCGTGGGGGACGCAAAGTCCAAGTCAGCTCTCGTTGCCACTGTCGAGTTCGCCCCCTTTGGTGAAGTCTCGCAGAAGATCATCGCGCTGGGGACGATGATCAACAACCCGATCGTACCCTCGCTGCTGGTGTCGTCCCTTCAGCAGAGCATTGCCACCAAGTTTGGCCGCTTCCGTGCCGATTCGCCGATTTACTCGTTTGTCTATCTTGACGCCCCGGCCCTGGAGGCATCCGCGAAGAAAGGCGATATCGATTTTGACAAGCTTTTGCAGGCCGTGCTCGTCTATCCCTGCGCCATGGGGCCGGCCAAGACCCTCCTGAACCATCCTGGTTCCGAGAAGCTGGCGGACGGGACGATCAAGCTGCTGCCGTCCGAAGGCAATCCCGAACCGCGTTTTGTCAAGTTCACCGACGATGGCAAGTTTGGCGCCTTCGCCGACGCCCCTGCCATTGCCGCGCGCGCGATTGAAGACTTCGTCGCCGTCCGCGCTTCCCGCAAGGCCGATGCCGCAGCGGTCTCGCCGCTGGTGCGCATGGACGTGTTCGAGCGTGGCATTGCCGCCGCGAGCATGCTTGTCGATCCCGTTTCGCGCGATGCCGTCAAGACTGCTGACGGGCATGGGAAGAACGGGCTCAAGCTCGACGCCGGCCTCCAGGCGAAGTTGGACTCTCTTCAGGAGAACCAGCGTCTGCGGCGCAATAAAGTGATGGCCGGGATATCCTCCATCACCTCCACGCTCGATCTCGACGACTTCGGCATTTCCACGAAGCTGTCCGTGGGCATGAAGCCCGGCGCGGTCCTGATCTCGGGCCGCCCGCTGCCGAAGGGCGCACTCGACGCCGTCCCTGCCGCCGCGCCCCTGTTCATGGCCGCTGCAGTGCGCTCCATTCTCAGCGCCGGGAACGAGGCCGAGTTCCGCGAGGATATGCGCATCACTAGCGAGCTGTTGAAGGGCTTCGCCGCGTCGGCGGCGAAGGAGAAGGACGTGGCGCCATACGCTGACCTCATTGTGGATGCTGCGGGCGCCGTCGCCGAGCTGATGGATAATACGCCGTATCCGGGCGAAGGCGACTACACCGTCAGCGCGGTGACGTTCGATGCCGCGAAGCATCCGGCCCTATCCCAGATGGGCGTGACCGCCCACTCCGCCGAGTACGTCAAGATCTACCGCCAGTTCATCAACCGCATCGCGTCCGCGCTGTCGCGGAAGTGGCCCTCCTCGCGCATTCTGGAGTGCAAGGGCGACTCGTTCCGCTTCGACCTCGCCGTTCTGGCCGATGTCGTGCTCGCGGAGGGACTTGCCGGCGAGAAGGATGCGAAGAAGATAGCCAAGGCGAAGAAGCAGACCGCCGAGGCCCTCGATTCGATCGCAAGGGTGCTGGGGTCGAAGGTTGTCGAGAACGCCATTGTCGTTACCCCCGATGGAGGAATTGCGAGCACCTTCGCTGCCGCTGGGGTGAAGGCGACGTCCGCGAAGGGCAATGCCGAGGCGTTCGCCACCGCCACGCTCCCCGATCTCGGGGATGCCCGTCCCGACGCGGTGTTCGTGTGTGGGCTCTATTCGATGGTGCGTGACTATTTGCTGCCGATCATGGCCGGCAACACCGATGCCGAGAACGCGAAGCAGTATCAGGCTATGATCGCCGGCATGCCCAAGCCCGACGCCAACAGCGGAATCGTAGCCGCCCTCTGGCGTAAGCCTGATGGTTCGGTGAATGGGCTTCTTCGCATCACCGCCGCCGAGGTGAAGAACTATGGCGCCGCTTTCAACGCCTTCACCGCCGCCTCGCTCGCGGCCGGCATGTCCGATGACGACGACGATGACGATAAGTAATGAGATTTCAGAAAATCGAAACAGGAATTCAGGAAGATCAAGGAAATGATGGAAAAGCGCTATGATGCCAAGGCCGCCGAGGCCAAGTGGTACCCTATCTGGGAGAAGAACGGATATTTTCACGATGAGCCGGGCAAAGGTTCTCCGTATTCGGTGGTGATTCCGCCGCCGAATGTCACCGGCATTCTGCACATGGGTCACGCCCTCAACCAGACGATTCAGGATGTGCTGGTGCGCTGGCGCCGCATGAGCGGCTTCAACACCCTGTGGCTGCCCGGCACCGACCACGCCGGCATCGCCACGCAGAGCGTGGTCGAGCGCGCCCTCGACAAGGAAGGCCTTCGCCGCCAGGATCTCGGGCGCGAGAAGTTCCTCGAGCGCGTGTGGCAGTGGAAGGAGCAGTATGGCGGCACCATTGTCCACCAGCAGCGCATGCTCGGCAACTCCACCGACTGGCAGCGTGAGCGCTTCACTTTCGATGAGGGATGTTCCAAGGCGGTGACCAAGGTCTTTGTGCAGCTCTTCAAGGAGGGGCTCATCTACAAGGGAGACTACATCGTCAACTGGTGTCCGCACCACCAGACCGCGCTCGCGAACGACGAGGTGGAACACGAGGCCAACCACGGATCGCTCTGGTACATCAGGTATCCCGTCGTCGGCTCCGCCAAGGGTGTGGCTGGCGAGCCCTACAAGGACTACGTGATGGTGGCCACCACCCGCCCCGAGACGCTCCCCGGCGACACCGCGGTGGCGGTCAACCCGAAGGACGAACGCTATGCGCACCTCGTGGGCAAGACCGTGATCCTGCCGCTCACCGGTCGCGAGATTCCCGTGATCTCCGACATGTACGTGGAGAAGGAGTTCGGCACCGGCATCGTGAAGATCACGCCCGCGCACGACCCCAACGACTTCCTCGTGGGCAAGCGCCACAACCTCGAGTGCATCAATATCATGACCGACGACGCCCACATGAACGCGCTTGCCGGTGCGAAGTACGCGGGGATGGATCGCTGGGAGTGCCGCAAGGTGCTCGTGGCCGATCTCGAAGCCGAGGGCTTCCTCGACCACATCGAGGAGTATGACAACCAGGTGGGTCACTGCTACCGCTGCCACGAGGTGGTGGAGAGCCGGCTTTCGAAGCAGTGGTTCGTGCGCATGAAGCCGCTCGCCGAGCCCGCCATCGCCGCCGTGAAGTCGGGCGAGGTGAAGTTCGTGCCCGAGCGCTGGAGCAAGATCTACTTCAACTGGATGGAGAATATCCAGGACTGGTGCATTTCGCGCCAGCTCTGGTGGGGCCACCGCATTCCGGCCTACTACCTCAAGGCCGATCTCGAGGCGAAGAAGGAGGAGCCGCTCTTCGTGGTGGAGGAGTCGGCGGAGGCGGCACTCGCCGCGATGAAGGAGAAGACCGGCAACGCCACGCTCACGCTTGACGATCTCGCGCAGGATGAGGACGTGCTCGACACCTGGTTCTCCTCCTGGCTGTGGCCGTTCTCGACGATGGGCTGGCCGGAGAAGACGGCCGATCTCGACTACTACTATCCCACCACCGACCTTGTGACGGCGCAGGACATCATCTTCTTCTGGGTGGCGCGCATGATGATGGCGGGCATTCACTTCATGAAGAAGCCGCCGTTCTCCAACATCGTCATCCACGGTATCGTGCGCGACGCGCAGGGCCGCAAGATGTCGAAGTCTCTCGGCAACTCGCTCGACCCGCTCAAGATCATCGACGAGTACTCGGCCGACGCGCTTCGCTTCTCGCTGGCGCTCATCACTTCGCTCGAGTGCGATTCGAAGGTCGACATGAAGAAGTTCGAGGTGGGCCGCAACTTCTCGACCAAGATATGGAACGCCGCGAAGTTCCTCGAGATGCAGGAGGAGGCGCTTGGCGCCGGGAACATTCTTGGCGGAATCTCCAGCCTCCGCGCCGACTCGCTTTCGAGCGACGACCGCCACATCCTCATCGCCTGCGACCGCGCCTGCGCGAAGGTCAACGACCTGCTCGCCAAGTACCGCATCCAGGACGGCGCGCTCGCGGTCTACGACTTCTTCTGGGACAAGCTCTGCGGCGGCTACGTGGAGTTCGTCAAGGACTCACCGAACAAGGCCGAGTCGCTTGCGATCCTGCGCGATGTCTTCTGGAAGGCGCTGCGTCTGCTGCATCCGTACATGCCGTTCGTCACCGAGGAGGTCGCCCATCAGCTGGGCTTCCTGAAGGATGGTGAGACGATCATGCGCAACATGTTCCCGACTGGGTACACCGATGCGGAGAAGTCCGCCTGGGGTCTCAACGACGATGTCCATGCGTTCGTCGAGGCCAAGCGGGCGATGATTACCGACCTACGCGCACTGCGTGCCGAATACAAGGTCAATCCATCTGCCTTCGTGAAGGTGACGGTGCAGTGCGCCGATGCCGCGGTAGCCGCCAAGGTCGCCGCCGAGGCCGATGTGCTCAAGAAGGCGTTCCGCGCAGAGTCGGTGGAGATCGCCTCCGGCGACGCCGACCTCGCGATGCCTGGCAAGGTGGGCTCTCTCGGGACCGTGTATCTTTCGCTCGAAGGTCTGGTCGACAAGGCCGCCGAGGCGAAGCGCGTTGCCGCCGAGCTTCAGAAGACGCAGGGATTCATCAAGTCGATCGACGCAAAGCTCGCGAACGAGAACTTCGTCTCGCACGCCCCGGTCGCCATCATCGAGGGACAGAAGACCAAGCGCGCCGAGCTCGTGGCGAGAATCGCCACCCTGGAAAAGCTCGCCCGCATATTCTCGGTCTAACCCCCGTAGGCACGCTATAGGAAAGCTGAATGGTTAAATTGTTAAACAGTTAAATTATTTTGTGAGTGTGATGCCGAACTTTAACCATTTAACTTTTTGATCCTATTCCACATTTAACCATTTAACCATTTAAATGAATCAGAATTCAAAAAAGATCGTCCTTTTCCTCGGTGACGGCATGGCCGATGAGCCCGTGCCCGAACTCGACGGGCGCACTCCGCTTCAGGCCGCTGCCACGCCTAACATGGATTGGATCGCCGCGCATGGCCGCAGCGGTACGCTCCTCACCCTGCCCGATGGTTTCCCCACTTCGAGCGACGTGGCCAACATGAGCGTGCTTGGCGGCGATCTCGCCAGGGAACTGTGCGGACGCGGTCCGCTCGAAGCTGCGAGTCAGGGCATCGAGATGGGCCCCGACGATGTGGTGTTCCGTATGAATCTCACCACGGTGAATCCCGACGGCACCCTCAAGGATTTCTCCGGAGGGCACGTAGGTGAGGCCGAGCAGCGCGAGGCGATTGCGCTGCTGAACGCGAAGATTGCCGATGGGTGGAAGGGAAACCCCGGCGAGTACATCCGTTTCTATGCTGGCGTTTCCTACCGCAATCTGATCCTGCTGCATGGGCCTGCCTTTAGCGGTTCGGCGGTCGCCTATGACAAGCCGGACGACAACAGCGGCAATCCTGTCGCCGAACACCTGCCCCGCGCCAAGTCGCCCGAGGGTGAATACACCGCGAAGGTGCTGCGCGAGGTGATGGCGGCGGCGTCCGATGTGCTGGCCGGACGCGGGGCCAACGGTGTTTGGCCGTGGAGCGGCGGCAAGGCGGGTGCGATTCACAGCGTGGCACAGCGCTACGGCATCAAGGGCGCGATCGTCGCGGCGGTCGATGTCATCAACGGACTTGGTCGCACGATGGGCCTGGACGTCATCAAGGTCGAGGGCGCGACCGGATACATCGACACGAACTACGAGGGCAAGGCAGATGCTGCCATCAAGGCGATACGCGAAGGGTATGACTTCGTGTATGTGCACATCGAGTCCACTGACGAAGTCAGCCACGCCCAGGATCTCAAGCTCAAGCTCAAGACGATCGAGGATTTTGACCGTCGTCTCATCGGGCGCGTGATTGCGGCCCTTGGCGATACCTGTTCGTACTGCGTACTGCCGGATCATCCGGTGCCGCTACGCCTGGGTAAGCACACGCGCACACCAGTTCCAGTGGCCGTGTATCAGCCGGGTGTTGCACCTGATTCTGTCGCCACATACGACGAGACCTCGGCGCTTTCTGGTTCACTGGGGGCAATGAAGGGGTCCGACCTTATGGATCTCCTTCTACGCTGAGATAGGTGTAGATTGTAGGTGTAGATTTTTAAGGTTGGACATACCGTCTGGCATTTGATATAATGTCTGTTGCCTTTCGGACGATTAGCTCAGTTGGTTAGAGCAGGACCTTTACACGGTCAAGGTCGGGGGTTCGAGTCCCTCATCGTCCACCACTATCAAAGTCCGAAAGGGAGAAGTCCGCTTCTCCCTTTTCTGTCGTGGGGGGAATGGGGATGCGGAATGGCCGCGTTTTTGCGGGGGGCCGTTGAGCTTGAGAGTGACGAGTTCGCTGACGCGACCCCGTCATGTTTCTAGGTTTGCCGTTGTTCGCGGCCCTTTTTTTGTATAATATCTAATGCGCAACGTAGCGCATTAGCATACAACGAAAGGAATCCGAATGGACAAGGAAACGGCACAGGACAGGAAGCGGCTGCTGAAGGAG
>JAZRXT010000086.1:0-3402 GCA_045600365.1 Kiritimatiellia bacterium
CTGTAGGTCATGGATGTGCTTAAGCGTCCGCCTGGCCTTCTCGATGTGCCGTTTCGCAGTCGAGCGGTGGATTCCGCACGCCTTGGCGATGTCGGCGATGCTGGACGCGTCGTCCAGACCGGCGGCGATGCGGCAGAGGGCGTGGGCGTATTCCTGCGGAAAGGAAAGGACAAGCGCGGCAAACCGCTTCACGTAGGAATCGTCCTCGCCGTCAAGGGATTTCGTGAGTTCCGCCATGGTGTCACGCGGGTCGGGAATCATTTCAAGCTGTCTGGGGTCCATCGTGTCTCTCGGTTGGTTGGTAGGTGTCGGTGATGAATTCATGGACGGTGATGTCGGGCCACCTGGCCTCAATATCGGAAAGGCGCTCGATTCCAAGCTCCTTCATGCGTGCCGTCAGCGCCTCCCTCTCGCCTGGACGCCAGTCTGGCCGGTCGAACGCCTTGTCTGTGGTCAGCAGACGGCAAAGCGACCGGATGGGCATGTTGGTGACGGAGCGGGGAACGCGCTTGTCCACGGCGGCTGTTGCCGCGGCCTTCTCCGCCGTCGGCGTCAGCGTCGGCTGGTCCGTCCAGCGCCGATCGGCGAGGTAGGTTGACGGATTGGGGATGTAGCGCCCGTCCTCCCGGTTCCAAAGAGGGTCGCGCTTCATCATCTTGACGGACGCGACGACGGCGGCGGTGCCTGGCCATCCGGCGAACACCTGCGCGTTGCGCCACGCCGCCAGCGCCTGGTCTCGGTTCTGCTTCTTGGGATACGCCGTCCAGAACGCCTCAAAGCCCTCTTCGCTACCAGCCACCACCGCCGCCACCTTGTCGCCGTGCGACGAAGTGGTTGTGGTTGTGGTTTGTATTGGATTGGGTTGGTTTGGATTGTCGCACTTGTCGCAACTGTCGCACGTTGTCGCACTTGTCGCACTTGTCGCACTTGTTGCAGTTGTCGCACTTGTCGCAGTTGTCGCAGTTGCGACACGCGACAGCCCTTCCCACGGGTCAGGCCAGGGAATCGGTTCTCCACGCTTGCTTGCCCGCTGGTTGGCACGGCGACGGCGGTTGTACTCTCGCCGGTCGGCGTCGGTGAGTCCGCGTTCGACGGACTTTCGGAACCCGTCAAGCTGGCGGCAGAAGATTTTCATCACGTCGGCAAGTTCTGGATGCCTGGAATGATCTGGTTTGTCGGAACCGCCAGACGCCCAGTAGTCGGCCAGGGACCGGAACACATACCCGAGCGTTTCGTCGCTGTGGGACTCGTCAAGGACGTACCCAAGAAGCTCGTCGGAGATGAGAAGTTTGTCGCCCTTGCTCATTCCGCGCCTCCTTCCTTGATCGCATCCGTTTGGTCTTTTCTTTTTGGAACAATGTCCAAAATGTCCCGCGCTCCCTGCATGTAGACACGGGCGCGATTGAAATCGTCAATGTTAAGCCGTTCTGGATGACAGGTTCGTAGTATTTCGCGGGCTTCGTCTATTAATTTTTGGGCCACGATCCGGCACTCGTATTCATACGTGAAATCAATCTGTTCGCTCATTCCGCGCCCTCCTTCCTCCACGGCTTCCCGAGCCCGGGCTTGACCCAGACCTCTCCGCGGGCCTTGGACTCTCTGCTCCGGTTCATAGCAGACTCCCCTGGCTGGCCCGCATCGCGGCCGTGTGATAGGCCGGGTCGGGCGGTTCGGCTCCGCCGCGGACCACGGGGGGGTCCGCGGCGATCCGCGCGATTTCGTCGTTCAGGCACTCGACGGCAAGCTCGAAGGCGCGACGCCGAGAGTCGGCGTCGGCTCGGCGCATGGTGCGGTGCCGCACCGCTTCCTCGGCGCTCGCGGCCATGCGGTCGAACATGGGCTTCAAAACGCCGATGGCGGCGCAAAGCTCGTTGTATCGCCTCTGCTGTGGATTCTGTCGTTTCATGGTTGGATTCCTAGGGTAGGCGGCCTGGTTCGGCCACGTTAAGACAGTATGGGTTTGGTTTGTTGACTCTGCGGAACCGCCGTTTCGCGCAGCTGGGGCAGTACGGCTTCCCGCCGATGCGCGTCAATGCGACAACCGGCACGGCGATGACCTTCCCGCTGGAGTCCTTGCGGATCGTCTCGGCGCCGCCGAGCTTGCGGCCGCACCCTGCGCATTTGTATTCCGGCAGCGCCGCGGTACGATAGGAGGCGTCCGGCACGTCGGCTTTCGCCAGCTCCGCGGCTTTGCGCTCCTGCTGCAAATGATGGATCCGATTCTGACGGCGCCGGAATTCTACGCAGTTCCGGCGGTTCGAGAACATTTCGCAATGCTTCCCGTCGGCGCCGATGTGCTTGCACACGTAGCAGACATCGCCGGCCTTGCTGTCAGCGGTGGGTGGAGGCGCCTTTTTCATTTCGCGCCTCTCTTCGTCGCCTTCTTCGCGGCCTTCTCGGCGGCCTTCTCGGCGGCCTTCGCCGCTTCGATTTCCTCCAGGCACCCCTTCTCCAAGCCGGCGGCAAGCCACTTGCGACGGTTGACGCGGTCGATGACGATCTCCTTCATGGCGTAGCGGGCGACGTTGATGGCCCTGTCGTCGCGGCCGTGGTGGACGCCGCACGAAAAGACATGGCCGTCGACCGTCGCCGACCACTCCCAATCGCACACACCCCGACGACGGGGTTGAGTCTGGCGCACCACGACGCGCAATACTGCGCCGTCGGCTCGGTCGACGGCAGAGTATTCGAACACCGCGCGTTCGTTTTCGATGCACGATGTCTCGGCCCAGTCGAGCGGGGTGTGGCGACCGATAAAATTCATTTTCCGGCTCCGTTGCAATCGGCGTTTTCTGGTACAATGGCGGTGCCATGAATAGAAAGCAACGCGCCTACATGCGCCTCCTTCTCTCCGGTCCCTCCGCCCCGAACCGCGTCAGCGGAATCACGGAGGCCGATGTGCTCTCCCTTCGCGACCGCGGATTCATCCGTGGCGACGGTGTTACGTGGGATGTCCTCGACGCCGAACATGAAATCACGGACTCCGGCATCGCGGCCGCGCACCTGGTCCTCGGCCCGCGCCCCCTCGTCTGGATTCTGCACCGAGCCGGAGCCATGGCGCTCTGGCTTTTCGGCGTCGTCTGCGGCATCGCCCTGGACGTCCTCCTCCGTCCCCTCGTCTGCAAGATGCTGGCCAAACTCGGCGTAGTCCTCGGCCTTTGAGAGCGCGATGAAGCCAAGGGCCGACATGGCGGCGCCGATGACCTTGCCCCATCGACGGGACAGGCCGAAGATGACGCCTCCGGCGAAGATCAGGGCGTAGCATCGGCCGATGGACATGGGTCTGCGCCTTCTTTTCATGGCCGGCTCTCGAGGGTGCATTCCACGGCGGCGCAGGTGCCGAGGAACAGCGCCGTGGTGGCGATGAACGTCCCGATCTGCACGGCGGGGAAAGCGGAAGGG
>JAZRXT010000087.1:0-9203 GCA_045600365.1 Kiritimatiellia bacterium
TTTCAGAGGGGGCCGCTGCCCACCACGGTCGCCAGGATGATGGACGACGTGGGGCGCGTGGGGGAGATCGTGGGGCGCAGGCCCACGGTCGACTCCGCCGGCCTGCGCGAGGCGATTCGCCGCCGCGGGGCGGTGCCGCTGGAGCTGTGGCACGACGTTTCCGACGGAGAGCTGGCGCGGTTCGAGGAGCGTTCGCGCGAGTACCCGGGGTTTTTCGTGGTCGAGGACGAAGACCGGGTCTATCCGCTGGCGCCGTTGGCGGACCGGCTGATCGGCAGCGTGCGCAAGGCGCCGGGCGAGACCGACCCGGCGGAGAGGTTCTACTGGGCCACCGACGAGCTGCGCGGCAGCGAGGGGCTCGAGTGCTATTACGACGCCTATCTCCGCGGCGTTCCGGGAGAGGAGCGGCTGGGCATCAATTCGGTGGGCTACACGACCGGGCGGGGGACGGGGGGGCAGGAGCAGGCGGGGCGGGACCTCAAGCCCGCGCTGGACGACGACATCCAGCGCGAGGCCGAGCGGCAGCTCGTCGGATGCCGCGGGGCGTGCGTGGTGATGGATCCGCGCACGGGCGACGTGCTGGCGGCGGCGAGCTCGCCCGGGTATTTCCTGGCCTTCGGCGGCGAGTATGCGCCCGGCTCGACCTTCAAGCCGATCACGGCGCTGGCGGCGCTGAGGATGGGCGTGCCGCCCGGAACGGTCCACAACTGCAGCGGCTCGTTTGTCCTGGGCGGATTCAAGCTGCGCTGCACCAGCCGCTGGGGGCACGGGCCGATGGATCTCGGCCATGCGCTGATGAAGAGCTGCAATCCGTACTTCTGCAACCTGGGCTGCGACATCGGCACCAATGCGCTCTTCTCGGCCGCGCGGGAGTTCGGGCTCGGTTCGCGGACGGGAATCGACTTCGTGCTCGACCGCGCCGGCTGCGTGCCGAGCGCGGCGCTGAAGGAGCGGGTCTTCCGCGAGCGCTGGAATCAGGCGGACCTTGCCGCGACGTCGGTCGGGCAGGGCATGCTGCTGGTGACGCCGCTTCAGATGGCCCGGGTCGCCGGGGCGATCGCGACCGGCTATGTGGTGCGCCCCCGGCTCAGCCAGTCCCAGCCGGTGGTCCGGCAGCCGCTGCCGTTCCCGAAGCCGGCGCTGGAGGCGGTTCGCCGCGGCATGCGGATGGTGGTGGATGGCGACGGCGAAAGCCGCGGCACCGGGTGGCGTGGCGCGGCGGGGGTGCCGGCGAGGGTCTGCGGCAAGACCGGAACGGCGGAGGTGGGCGCGGGTGTTTCGCGTCGGAAGAACACGTGGTTCGTCGCCTATGCGGCGCCGTCCAATGCGCCGGCGGAGCAGGCGACGGTTTCGGTTGCGATGGTCATCGAGCGCGGCGAGTCGGGGGGCGGCACCACCGCGCCGAAGGTGGCGGAGGTCCTCAGGAGGTGTTTTGAATGAGGGACAAGCTGGCAGCGTTCGACTGGATCGGGTTCGCGGCGATGGTGGCGCTGGTGGCCGTCGGCACGTGCGCCATCCAGTCGGCCGGCAGCGCCCGGACGGCGTTCTTCTATTCCGCCTGGAAGGAGCACCTCGCGGCGGCGGCCGTCGGCCTGGCGCTGTACGGCACGCTGGCGTTTACCGACTACCGGCGCTATCTCGACCTGGTTTCGGTGCCTGCCTACGTGACTTCGGTCGCGTTCCTGGTGCTGGTGCTGCTGTTCGGCGTCGAAGTGCTCGGGGCGCGCCGGTGGCTTTGGTTCTTCCAGCCGAGCGAAGTGGCCAAGCTCTGCTCGATTTTGCTGGCGGCGTCGCTGTTCGGGCAGGACGGCGCCTGGGGGGTCGGGAACGTGCGGGGCTTCTGGGGCTTTTTGGCGGCGGGGGCGATCTTTGCGCTGCCGGCGGGGCTGATCCTGGCCGAGCCGGATCTGGGCACTACCCTCGCCCTGGCGCCGGCGGCGGCGATGATGCTGTATGCCGCCAGGGTGTGGCGGCGCGGACTGTTCACGCTCATGGCCGTCGGCGGAATCGCCGCGCTGGCGGTCCTGGGCGCGGTGCACGAGGCGGAGAAGCCGGGCGTGCTGCCCGAGCGCCGCGAAAAGATCATGAAGTACGTGCCGCTGCATCAGCACCAGGTCCGTCGCGTCAAGACGTTCCTCTTCCCCGAGTCGAACAGCGACGGCGCCGGATGGAACCTGAAGCAGTCGAAGATCGCCATCGGGTCCGGAGGATGGCGCGGGAAGGGACTCGGTCGCGGCGACCAGAGCCATCTCAAGTACCTTCCTCCCGCCGGCGTCATGAACGACTTCATCTTCTGCGTCTGGGCCGAGGAGACTGGTTACCGCGGAACCCTGCTCCTGCTGACGCTCTTCGGAGTGCTTTTCGTGTGCGGCTGTCGGGCGGCCTATTTCGCCGGCGACGGCCGCGGCCGACTGCTGGCGCTGGGCGTGACCACGCTGCTGTTTGCGCATGTCTACATCAACATTGGCATGTCCGTCGGCCTTTTGCCGATTACCGGGCTGCCGCTGCCCTTCATCTCTTCGGGCCGCACGTTTCTCGTTACGGTGATGTGCGGGCTCGGTCTTGTTCAAAGCGTAACGATTCACAGAAAGGAAATCAGTTGAAATGAACTTGTTCGGATGGCTTAAGCGCTCGCGAATGAAGCGAGAGATCATCATCAACGTCGAGAAGCTTGAAACCCGCGTGGCGGTCATGGAAAATGGCCGGCTCGAGGAGTTCATGGTCGAGCATCCCGAAGAGGAGCGGCTGGTCGGCAGCGTCTTCAAGGGCCGTGTGCAGAATCTTGAAAACGACCTTCAGGCCGCTTTCGTCGACATCGGGCTTAAGAAGAACGCGTTTCTCCACTACTGGGACATGACGCCGGACGCCGACGCGCTTCTGGACGACGATGACGACGCCCGCCAGCGCCAGAAGGGCGGACGCAAGTCGAACCGGCTTTCCGACGAGGAGATCGCCAGGCGCTTCCCCGCCGGTTCGGAGATCATCGTTCAGGTGACGAAGGGCCCGATCTCCACGAAGGGGCCGCGGGTCACCGCCAACCTCTCCATCCCGGGCCGCTATCTCGTCATGATGCCCGGAACCAAGGTGCGAGGCGTATCCAAGAAGATCGGCGATGCGCAGGAACGCAAGCGGCTGAAGAAAATCCTCGACCGTCTGCCGCTGCCTGAGAACGTGGGCTTCGTCGTGCGCACCGTCGGCGCCGGCGCGTCCGCGCGCGCCTTCGCCCGCGACCTTCGGAATCTGGTCGCGGTCTGGAATGAGATGCAGGGCAACGTCAAGAACTTGCGCACGCCCTGCTGCATCTTCCAGGAGCCGGACCTGTGCGAACGAGTAATCCGCGACTGGCTCACCGAAGACGTCGACGCCATTGTGATCGACGATCCGGCCGCCTACGAGTCGATGCGCGAAGTCGCCGCGAAGATCTCGCGCCGGGCGAAGTCGAAGATCCATCGCTACGACGGCGAGAAGGGCATCTTCGACCATTACGCCGTCGAGCGACAGCTCCACAACGCCTTCGCCAGGCAGGTCGCTCTCAAGTCCGGAGGGTATCTGGTGATTGACGAGACCGAGGCGCTCATCGCCGTCGACGTCAACACCGGCCACTACAAGGGCAAAGGCAGCCAGGAGGATGCGATTCGCGAGGTGAACCTCGAGGCGGTGGACGAGGTCGCGCGACAGCTGCGGCTCCGGAACATCGGAGGACTCGTCGTTCTCGATCTCATCGACATGAAGTCGCGAAAGCACCAGCGCGAGGTGTGCCGCGCGCTTAAGGACGCGCTCAAGCGCGACCGTGCGCGCACGAACGTGCTGGACATCTCGGAGCTCGGGCTGCTGGAGATGTCGCGCCAGCGTCAGGACAGCTCCATTCTCTCGCAGCTGACCTCGACGTGCCCGTATTGCCGCGGCTCGGGGCTGGTGAAGTCCCCGATGGCCGTGTCAATCGACATTCAGCGCAATCTGATCCAGCTGCTTAAGAAGGCCGAGGCGACAAAGAGCCCGTTCGAGCCCAAGATCGTCATCGCGCCGCAGGTGATGCAGCGTTTGCGCACGGAGGACAGCGCGATTCTGGCGCGTCTTCAGAAGGATTACAACACCCGTCTCACGTTCGTTTCCGAGCTTCACCGTCACCCGGAATCGTTTTCCATACTGGACGCGGGCACCTCACAAGTGCTATACTCTCAGTCATGATAGCTGCAATAGTACTGTTCGCCGCCGAGGCGATGACCTTTACCGCCGATCGAATCGCGGTAGACAACGTCACCAAATCGCTGACCGCAACCGGTCACGTTCATGCCGCGTATGGGCCTCTGTCCTTGCGAAGCGACCGTATCGTCAAGGACGCGGAAGGCGGGATTCGCTTTTCCGATCCGACGACTGTCACCACCTGCACGAACGAGACATGCCTGGCCGAGGGAAGGGTCACGCATTGGAGGGTGACTGGTGATGTCGAGTATAGGGAAAAGGATTATGTGATCCTGCGCAACGCATGGCTGCACTTCTACGAGATACCGTGTTTCTGGCTGCCGTATCTCTACTACCCTCTCGAATCGGACTGCGGTTTCAGCTGGATGCCTGGTTACGTTGGTTCCTGGGGAGCGTTTTTACTGACCAAGTACACCTATAACCTGTTAGGCGATCCGCACCATCAGGACAGTACCTGGTGGCTGAACGGCGATACCAGGTTTGATCTTCGGTATAAGAATGGAGTTGCCTTTGGCGAAGACTTGTTCTGGAATCTCGGCGACTTTGGCGGCGGCAGGGCTCAGTTTTATTATGCCTATGACCAGCATGCCGCCAACAGGTACGGCGACGGTCGGCACTGGAATTCGAAGAACTGGGGGTCAAACGTCGAGTCCGATCGCTACGGTGTGGGAGTCGAGCACCGTTGGGACGCCACCGAGCGTGATGTTCTGCGGTTGCGCGGCAATTATTACGCGGACTCTTACTTTCGCCGTGACTTTTACCGAAAGTCGATGTTCGACCTGAAGACGCAGTGGCTGGCGTACGAGAACAACGGCGTGTTTTGGGAGCATGTCGAGAACGATTATTCCTTCGGAGGTGAGGCGTCTGGGCGCCTGAACGAGTTTTACTCGATGACTGAGCGGCTGCCGGAGTTTTATTTTGACGTCAATCCCATGTCGATTTTCGGGCTTCCGCTCTATTACGAAACTGAAAATCGCCTCGGGTGGTTGCAGCGGCGCCCGGCGATTTATGGCGACAACGACCCCGACAGCGTGTATTCCTGCCAGCCGGGACGTTGGGCTGATTATGAGGCGATGCGGTTCGACACCTATCATCGGGTTTCGGCATCCTTCAGGACGCTGGACGATGTTGTTGCCGTGAGTCCCCGTGTCGGTTACCATGGGACGTTTTGGAGTGCCAGTGGCAATGACCTGTCGACCGGAGACGGGCGGGCCGGAGACTCCGGCAACGCATTCCGGTCGATTGGCGAGGTCGGAGCGACTTTTGCCGCGCGAGGAGTCGCGATGGTTGACGAGAGCTGGCGCCATATGGTCGAGCCATATCTTGATGTGCTCTTGCAGGAGGCGTGGTATAATGGCATCGGCTCAGGCAAGCGACCTTACGTCTTCGATTCGATTGATGCCTCGTCGACCTGGGAGGATCAGTTTGCCGGTCGGAGTCGAAATCTGCCCTACTCGTATTACGGCGCTACGCCCGGTGTGCGGAACGCATGGGATTTCCGTGATGAAAAGGGTAACTTCGCTCAGTACCTGGACTTTGACGTGTATCTTGCCTGTCAGTTTAATACGACGACATATGTGGATGACTGGGCCAACGACTCGCATCGTCTGGCCGAATTGGGCAAGCCGAATTACGGCAAGAGCGGTCCTGAGTTCGCTCCTGGCTTCAGGATTCGCTGGATGCCGTGCCGCGATTCGTCGCTTGGCGTTCGCGGCGAGTACGATTCCGACAACAACAGTATTGCCTACGCACAGGTCAACTGGCAGCAGAGAGTGTGCAAGCAGTTCTCGTACAATGTGCGCTATTCGCTGCGTAATCACCGCTATTGGGATTTCTCCTCGTTCCCGTATCGGGAAGAGCAGATGCGGGTTGACGACATGGATATGGCGGATTTGCACATGATAGACTTCGGCTTTACCCATCACGTCTGCGAATGGCTGGAATGGGGGCCGCATCTGCGCTGGGATGCCAGGGCGAACGAGCTGGATACCGTCGGCACTTGGATTGACTATCTGACGGACTGTCTGGGCTTCAGGTTGCTTGTCGAGTACGAAAACGAGTACGAGACGATCGACGGCTATACTCGGGAAGACGACTGGTCGGTGGGCTTTTACGTTTACCTGCGAGCGTTCGGCCCGGAGTCGGGCAGCGTCTTCACCGGACGGGGCGACTGATAGCTGATGCGCAAGGCCCGTCAAAGCGGCTTCGAGCGGCTCGAGAACTATCTCGTCAAGCTCATCCAGGAGAAGGGCGCCGACCAGGACCAGCCCGGCGGCATCCGGTTCCTGCTGGGGTTCCTCAAGGGCGTCAGCGTGGTCTTTGCGGCGATCGTCAGCGTCCGCGGGTTCCTGTACCGGACGGGGCTCAAGCGCCGGTTCCCGCTTGGCGTCCAGGTGATCTCGATCGGCAACGTCACGGCCGGCGGCACCGGCAAGACCCCGGTTACGGAGATCTTCGCCAGGACCCTTGCCGCCGAGGGGCGCAAGGTGGCGATTCTCTCGCGGGGCTACCGTCGCAAGGAGGCGCCATGGTGGCAGCGTATCTTCACCGACGTTGTGGTGCCGCCGCTGGTGGTGTCCGACGGCAAGCGAGTGCTGCTTGATTCGGCAACCGGCGGCGACGAGCCGTATATGCTCGCGTCCAACCTGCCGGGTGTCGCCGTGGTCGTTGACCGCAACCGCGTCAAGGCCGGCCGCTATGCGGTCAAGCGCCTGGGCTGCGACACCATCATCCTCGACGACGGCTTTCAGTACCAAAAGCTCAAGCATTCGATTGAAGTGGTGCTGGTCGACGCCACCAATCCCTTCGGCAACGGCAATATGCTCCCCCGCGGAATCTTGCGCGAGCCGGCGAGGCATCTCAAGCGCGCCGACATCATCTTCCTCACCAAGTGCCGCGGCGATACCGCCGCGGTGAAGGACGAGATTCGCCGGTACAATGCGGACGCGGAGATCGTCGAGTGCAATCACACGCCGAAGGTGCTGAAGGACGTCTGGAGCCGAGAGGAGTTTCCGCTGGACTGGCTCGGGGGCAAGACGGTGTGTACGCTTTCGGGCATTGCCAGCCCCAAGGGCTTTGAGAATTCGCTGCGCCGCCTGGGGGCGAAGGTGGTGTGGTGCGAACGCTATGCCGATCATCACCGCTACGATCCGTCCGAGATTCTCTATGCGCTTAACCGTACGGCCGACATGGGGGCGGATGCGCTGGTGACCACCGAGAAGGACGCGGTCCGCTTTCCTCGCTTCGAGACCGCTCCGGTGCGGTGCCTGTACCTCCGCATTGCGATTGAGATCCTTGCGGGCCGCGAGAGCTTTCAGGACATCATCAATCGGATTTGTTTTCGCAAATGAAGCTTGGCACCACCTTAAGGCACGTCTTCACGGTCGGTGGGTTTACGGCCTTTTCGCGCGTGCTTGGGTTTGTGCGCGAGATGCTGCAGTCGCGCCTGATCGGCGCGGGGGTCGAGCAGAGCGCGTTTACGCTTGCCTTTGCGATTCCCAACATGGCCCGGAAGCTCTTCGGCGAGGGCGCGCTCACGGCGGCGTTTGTGCCGGTCTTCAAGGGCGAGGTCGAGCGGGGCGAGGTGGAGGCCGCGCGACGGCTGGCCCGCGCGGTGCTGACAACGGTGATGATGATCCTCGGGGCGGCCGTGCTGCTGACGGTGCTGGCGCTCAGCGCGTACCTCGGTCTCGCCGAATCGCTCTCGCCGCGGGCGGAACTGACGCTTCGCCTGGTGCGGATACTCTTTCCGTATATGATTTTCATCTGCGGCGCGGCGTTCGGCATGGGCGTGCTGAACGCGCTCGGACGATTTGTGGAGGGCGCGTTCATGCCGGCATTCCTAAACCTGCTGTGGATTGCCGCGCTGGGTGGGTTGTGCTTCTTTCCGGGGCTCGCGGTATCGGCTCGCATCTCGGTCGTCTGCTGGGCGATTTTGCTGGGCGGAGTCGCGCAGATGCTGTTCCTGTTCCGCTGCATGGCGAAGAAGGGCTACTCGCCGCGCCTGACGCTGGCGGGCATTTTCGACGACAACACCAAGCTCGTCTGGAAGAACACCGCCGTCGCCGCCGTCGGGGCCGGCGCGGTGCAGATCAACTACATGCTCGATCAGGTGCTCGGCCAGTGCGCCGCCCCCTGGGCGGCCGGCGTCATCGGCTACGCGGAGCGGCTGATGGACCTGCCGCTCGGCGTCGTCGGGGTCGCCTTCGGCACGGTGCTCCTGCCGACCTTCGCCGGACACTTTGCGCGCGGAGACGAAGCGGGCGCGCGCGCCGCGCTGAAGTCATCCCTGCGCAACATGCTGATGGTGATGGTTCCCGTGTCTGTCGTGATGAGTATTCCGTTTTTCTCGCGGCTGGGCGTGACCATCGTCTATCAGGGCGGCCAGTTCGATGCGGTCGCGACCGCTCGGGTGGCCCGTGCGCTGTCGGTCTACGGGCTCGGGATTGCGTTCTTTGGCATTCAGAAATGCCTGGTGC
The DNA here is from genome assembly GCA_045600365.1 of Kiritimatiellia bacterium. Taxonomy (GTDB): domain Bacteria; phylum Verrucomicrobiota; class Kiritimatiellia; order RFP12; family UBA1067; genus RUG572. Next base: position 8,682 of record JAZRXT010000087.1, read on the forward strand.
CGTATTTTCAGGCGCAGAAGGACATGAAGACTCCGCTGCGCGTGTCGTTGGTCACCGTCTTGCTTAACGCCACGCTGAATATTCTCGCCGTTTTGACGCTGCCTGTCGAGTACCGACATGTCGGTTTGGCCGCCTCAACTTCGTTTTGCGCCTTCATTGGATGCGTAATGCTGGCAATGGCGTTGAAAAATCGAAAGTAAAATTTGAATTAAAGTGCAGTTGTTAGTGTTTTTTATGCAGTTAGTAAAAAAAATTAATTTTTTTCAATTTCCCCCTTGTCAACTGCAAGGAAAAAGTGATATACTATACACCCGTTGCGACCGATGAGGTTGAGAGACCGAAACGAAAGCAACGCGCTCTTTGAAAGTCGGTAGTTGAGAAAACAGTAAATGTTTGTGTGAGGAGCTCAAAACTCAAATTCTTTTTTCTGAGAGTTTGATTCTGGCTCAGAACGAACGCTGGTAGCGTGGATTAGGCATGCAAGTCGAACGGGATCCGTGATGTAGCAATACTGATCGGTGA
>JAZRXT010000088.1:0-9241 GCA_045600365.1 Kiritimatiellia bacterium
ATTACAGATATGTCCGCAGTTTTGCAAATAAATTGAGCGTTTATTTGCACATTTAGACAATCCCATTAATTCGATACGTGAAGTGAGCTATCTGACAGGGACACTCAACTTGGAATCATAACGTCAATCGACGATGATAACAAATTTCGATAAAACGGGTATGGCCCGCTTTATCATGTTTTTCCTCATTCGCCGACGCTAAGCAGCGACGAATACTCGGCGGCATTGTGTCCACCGGAAAGAACCCGGCCTACCGCCTCGCGGTCGCCGTTCATTACGCCAACGTAGGGCAAATGACGGTCCTCGGGCTCAAAGGTGGAGAAGAAGTACTCGCGATGCTCCATATTGTCCACGTCAAGCCGCACAAAAACACATTTTGCGGGATCAATCTCCACCTCACCATTCTTCACGAAACCATAGAACTTCTGGCAGCGTCCGCAGATCTCGCGCCCCAGCGAAACCAGCAGCAGTTTGTTTTCCGCCTTGGCGCGGCGGCAGACCGCATCGAAATCCTCTTCGAGATACGGCGGCAACTCAACCGTCTTGCGCCCGCTGCATGCACCAGGCGATACGCTCCCCTCCTTCATCAACCGCACCGGGCCGACTAGGCCAGCCGACAGAAGCGGGGAGTCCTTGGTGAAATAGTTCCACGTGACGAAGCAGTGGCGGTTTCTGGACGGTCGTTTCGCCATCCCCGCCGCAAACCAGTCGGGATAGCATCCCAGCATCTTGCCGTACCCCTCGGACGCCACGAATTCACAGTCTGCCGGCTCCTGCTCGTCGCCAATGAGACGGTTCATCCAGGGATTGGTCACAGATACCTCCAGCGCGTTTCCTGTCGGCCTAAGCGCGTCCGAAGGAATCCCAACCCTCCACGGCGCACACCATACCGTACCAATGGCCACCCCGTTTACCTTCACCTCCAGGATCTGATCGAGCCCATCGCCGAAGTCGAGCGCGAAACGATCGCAGGAAGTGGCCCCTACCGGAAGGTCGAAACGCGCGTTATACGTCTTGGTACCCGAAAAATAGCGCACCGTGGGGTCGGACGACTTAGTCCAGTCGCCAAGCTCGGGGGCAAAACCGACAATGGGCGAGACCGTCTCGTAGGACGGCTGCTGCCTCTGCCGACCGACTTCGTAGAATCCACTCTGACCAGGTACAAGAACGTTGGGCGGCACGCCGATTCCTCCCGTAACGGGATCATACCACTTCCCGCAGAGCGAGAGGACAACGTTCGTCGACGCCTTGTTCACAAGGAAGAAGACGGTGCGATCGCGATCCCGACGCGCCAGCTGCGCCAGCGGCACGTCAAGACGATCCTTCGACGGCCGCCCCCATTGCAGCAGCGCCTGGCAGCGACGGCAGTAGTCGAACCAGCACTTTCCGCTCTCGGCCCAGGTCTGCGTGCGACCGAAATGCGTCCCCCACTGGCCCATTGTCACCCCAGGGCGCACGTCATCCGCCCAAGGCTGGAGCGGGCAGGTGTGGAGCATGAAGCGGTTCACGAATCCGAGATACGCATCGTCGGTAGAGGCCTTGAGCGTGCCAGGCGTCTCGTTCCAGATGCAGTTGCCGTGCTGCGGCGCGCCCGTGAACGCCTCGGCCTCGATGATGTTGTGGCGGCCACCGCCAGGAGCGGAGAATTCGGTCCAGGCGCGCGAAACGGCAGCCACGCCAGCGCCCTTCCTGCCGCCGTTCCAGAATTCGCACATGAGCCGGTCAATGCAAGGTGCGACTTCTGCGGGCTCGAACGGACCCCAGTATGGCTCGCAGGAGAATTCCAGCCCCTCCGCGTGGAGCTTCTCAGACATCACCTTGAACAGCACATCGCGATAGAGATCCTTGCGCGTACGGTCGAAGTCGACCGTGAAGCGCTTGATTTCAGCCGCAGTGTAGAGATTGGTGTAACCGCCGAGAATCGGCAGGAACTCAAGCGGATCATAACCACGGCGCTGCGTAAACTCCTCCCGCATCTTCGGCGTCCAGGTAGGCACACCGGCCTCGTAGCTGTCGAGCAGTATGTGCTTCAACCCCGCTGCGGGAAGATCGTCGCCAAGGTGGCGCTTCCATTCGGCGATCACATGGTCAAGATGGAAGGCCACCGCCTCGGGCGACATCTTGTCGCATTCAAGCCCAAACGAATCCCAGTCGGCCGGCTGGATGAACGAACCCATCGGTATGTGCGCCACACGCACACCGTGCGCCACGCCAATCTCGGCAATGTCGGTACGCCGCGCTGGCTGCGGTGGGAAGCGCACACACTTCGCATCCTCGTCATAGACCGGGAACTGCGCATTGGGCTTGAGCGACACCTGCGCTTCGGCGTTGGTGACGTCGAAGACGAGTTCACGCATCGCCAGGCGGCTGGGAATCCACTTCCCGCCAGTGGAGGTGTAGCCAGGACAGTTGTGCAGACCGATGTCGATGCCCAGCCGACTACCTTCGGCGCAGGCAAACTTGACGAGCTTCCACCAGGCATCGGAATACGGGTGCAGACCTCCGGTAGGCACGTTCCCGATGCGCCGCGCCCAGGGCGAGGTGCTGTCGGCCATCCCGAAGATCGTCGCATAGCCGATCCCCATGCGCTTGAACCAGGCAAGTTCCTTGCGGATACCCTCCTCGGTGACCTGTCCGCCCATCCAGTGCCACCAGACCCCAACCGACGCCTCGCGGGGCGGATTGAGAAACACCTCTTCCGGGCTTGTCCCACGCGCAAGCACGACAAAGAACGCAACCACCAGCGCCAACCAAACTTGCCTTTTCACTGGCAGTCTCCCATGCGCTTTGCAAGCGACGCCGCCAGCTCCTCGCGGCTGGCGGTGCCGGTTGTCTTCAGCTTCTTGATCGTCACGGCGGAACAGCAGCAGGCGATGGTGGCGGCGTCCGTGAGCTTGAACCCGGCCGCCGTCGATGCGGCAAGGCCCGAGAGGAACGTGTCGCCGGCACCGCAGAAGTCAATCTCGCCCATCACCTCACAGGCCTTCACATGCGTGACCTTCCCGCTTTCGCACACGTAGCAGCCTCTGTCTCCCGCCGTTACGATCGCGGGACGGCCAGTGCGCTTCTCGAGCGCCATCGCCAGCTTCTCGAATGCCGACTCGGGGATCTTACCCCTGAAAGCTCGCGCAGACTCGATCTCGTTGGGCTTGACGATCGCGTCGGTGTAGAGACCGATGCGGTCGCGGCTGTCGACGATGACGGTGAGCCCGCCCTTTCCAAGCTCGATGATCCGCTCGCGCACTGCCGCCGTCACGCATCCATACGGCATCTGGTCGCAGACGCAGAGGACGTCGATTTTCTTCGCGATTCTATCCAGTGCCGCCATCACCCGCATCTCCGTCGCCTTTCCAAGCGGATCGTAGTTCGTGAAATCGAGCCGCGGATCCTCGTAGACCACATTCTCGGCGAATCCCCTGCGCAGCGGCTTGATGTAGGTATTGGTGACGCGCGAGCCATCCGTCACGACGCCCGAGACATCGGCGCCGGCCTCCACCAGCAGATTCTTGAGCGCGCTGCCGCGCCAGTCATCGCCGAAAACGCCGATGGCAGCCACCGACTTCGGTTCCAGCGCCAGCAGATTCATCACGACATTGCCGGCTCCGCCCGGAGACAACCGCTCGCCAACGATCGGCAGCGGGAAGTGCGGCGTCTCACGCGAGAGCTCGCTCTTCGTCATATCCGCCTGCCAGTAGACATCCAGGCAGAAGTCGCCAATGACACCAATCCGCCCCTTCCCGAGCTTCCTAAGGTCAAACTTCATGTCTCTACCTCCAACCAATCAAACAATCGAACAATCCAACCAATCGAACAATCGAACAATCGAACAATCAAACCATCCCTCGCTCCTTCAATCCCAGCCACAGGTTCGGGATCGTCTCCTTGTGGTCACCCTCGAAGTGCCAGCCCTTGCCACCGCAGGAGACCGGTCGGTTGACAATGTTCTTGCGCGGCCTGTAGTAGTAGTTGGGATCTGCATAGCCGATCTTGCAGCGGTAGTCGCCGAGCGGTTTCAAGTCGAAGTTGCCGGTGGTGATCCTGAACGTCGGATGCCCCAGGTTACGGCTAATCGAAAGTGCCTTCAGAAACACCTCGGGGCCAATCACTCCCGAGCCGAAGTTGAGGTAGCATCCGCCGTCCAGCTGCGCCACCGCGTTGACCATGGTGTGGAAGTCGCGCCCAGTAGCAAGGCCGATCGCGCCAAAGTCGACGGATGGATGCTGGTGGATGATGTCCGTACCCATCGCGATGTGGTAGGTTGCCGGCACGCCGAACTTCCATGCCATGTAGGCCACGCACTGTTCGCGGTAGGGGAACTTCCTCTTGTTGGCGTCTATGTACCTGGCGATCGACTCACCGTAGCCATAGCCCGCCTTCACCCCGCGCTGGATGGCCTCGTTCATCCATCCACCGGTCTGTTCCCACATGCCGAAGCTTCCGTCCTCGATGGCCGTCGGCACATCCTCGCTCGTACCACCGAGCGCAGCAAGCTCGAAATCGTGGATCGAACAGGCACCGTTGCCGGAAATGTGCGTGAAGACGCCCTTCTCCATCAAGTCGATCAGATAGAGCGAGAGGTTGTTCTTGATGACATGGGCACCCATCGAGAAGATGACCGGGCGCGCGTTGCGCCGCGACATGGCGACGCGGTCGACAAGTTCCGCAAAGTCGGCCTGCTGGTCGGCATAGTCCTTCTTCGTCTTCCGGCGCGGCCATTCGGGCACTGGGTCCACTCCCGGGCGGAGCATCGACTCGATCGTCACCAGGTTGTGGCGATCGTGGAAGTCGTACGTTCTGATCTTCTCGAACGAGAAGTCCGGATTGCGGTCGAGTCCAAGATAGTCGAGCAGCGGATGGAGATCGGTGAAATCGCCGGCGACAAGTCCTGCACCGGCCTTCTTCAGCCGCGTGGACTTCTCCCGATTGAGCTTGGAGAAGTCGCGCTCGTTCGTCGCCAGGCCGATCGTGCGCGCACCGATCGCCTTGCCGAGCGCGATCTCGACCTTGCCATCACCGACCACCGCAAGTTCGCACGGCTTAACTCCTGCCTGCTTGACAAGTCGCCTGATTGCAGCCTCTTTCGCGCACTTTACACTCTTCGGAAGCGCACCCTCGATCGCCTCGGCGTACTGGTCGAGCCCAAGCGCAGCCGCCTCGATCCTCACATCCGCCTGATCGGTGCCGCTCGCGAAGAAGATCCTCACTCCGTGTGTCTTCAGACACTGGAGGAAATGCAGTGCTCCCGGCACGAGGTACGCCTCGCGCCCCACTTTGCCGTCGATGACGTCCTGCCGCTTCTTCGCGACGGTCGCCATCAGCATCTCGTTGTATTCGTTCTTGTAGAACCACGGATCCGATAGAAAATTGTTCGATTGTTCGATTGTTCGATTGTTCGATTGTTTCAGGAGGGCCGCGCACCTTCGCGGGCACCGTCCGTCAACTAGTCCCCTCCGCTTAAGCTCCGCGACGAAACCCTTCATCTGGAGGATGGTCTGGATGCCAGTCGTCTCGCCGATGAATTCGTCAATCCACTTTTCCTCGCCGGGCAGATACTTGAGCATCATCTTCTTCATGACGCCCTCCCAGCCACAGCGGAGCGTCGAGAACGTCCCGTCGAAATCGCACACTATCGCCTTAATCGGTTTTCCCACGACCGGCCTCCATTCTCCATTCAACCGTTTTTCCTCGCGAAGACGCCGAGGCAGAAGAGATATGCGATGCAGACGAGCAGCACCGAGACGATTCCAATGGCACCGTATGACTTCTGGGCGATACCAAGGAGCGCCGAGACAAGTCCGCCACCAACAATGGCCATCACCATCAGCGCAGTGATCTCGTTCGTCTTCTCCGGCACCTTGTTGATTGCCAGTCCCATGCACATCCCGAACGAGTTCGCGGTCATCAGCGCTACGATGAACACCAGGACGAGGAAGGTGATCGGCGATGCCACAAGCGGAATCGCCGCCGTTGCGACGATGCCGATGCCCATGCACCACGGGAAACACTTCGCCGCCGAAACCTTCGCGAAGATGATCGCGCCCAGGAACGCCGCAATGGTCTTGGCGATGAAATAGACCGTCGGTCCCATGCCGGCCAAGTTGAGATCCACCTTGTAGACGTTCTTGAGATACTCGGGGATCGCCACCGAGAAGCCGACGTCCGCCCCCACCGAGAAGAGAATGCCAACCGTCATCGCCGCCACATAGGGATTCTTCAGCATCCCCAGACATGAGCCGAAAGTCGTCCGTGAGGGCGCATCCTCCGAACCCGCCGCGACGGCGTTGCGCTCATCGGGAATCTTCGTGACCAACAGCCAAATCGCCTCGACGATCGTCAACGCGCCGTAAAGCGGGAACAGCAGCTTCCAGTTTCCAAGCATTGTCGCGGTAAGGAAGACGAAGATGGGCGTCAGCGCGGCGCAGAGCGCCTTGACGAACTGTCCGAGCGAAATTCGCGAGGTGATCTGGTCTTTCTCGACGACATTCGACATCAGCGCCGGCAGCGCCGCCTGGATGATGGTGTTGCCAATGCCGATCAAGGCGAACGCGACGACATAGAGATACCAGCGTTCTGCGGACGCCGCCAGTGGCACGAACATCGCGGCTATCGTCACCGCGAGCGACAGGAGCACCGCGTTCTTGCGCCCGAGCCGGCCGCAGAGGATTCCCGTCGGGATCGAAATCACGAGGAACCAGCAGTAGGCGAAGATCGGCATCAGCCAGGAAATGGCGTCCGCATGCGCGGCACACTCCTCTTTCACCTGGATCATCACCGTGCCGATGATGTCGCCGAATCCCATCACGAAGAATCCGAAGAGAATTGGGAGGAGAAAAGCTAGTCTGTCTTTTTTCATGGCAATCCTCGGCTCGGGTTTAAAGTCCGACACTATAGCTGACCTCGGCTACCGTCTGCGGCGCACCGTTGGCGTCAAACTCGACCAGACGGCAGGCGGGCACGTCGAAGGCGACGTTCTTCGCCTCGCCGGCGGCAAGCGGCACGCGCCGGAACGCCACCAGCGACTTGATTGGCGCACCCTTCCCGGCATTCGGCGTCGAGGCGTAGAGCTGCACCACCGCCGTGCCGGCGCGCTTCGAGACATTTCTTACAACCATCTCCACCCTGTCGGCGGCGCCCGGCGCCCGCCCCGCGCCGCCTTTCGGCTCTGAAGCCACAAACTTGGCGTAGGATAGGCCGAATCCGAACGGATAGGCGATGCCGCTCGTCTGGTACTTGTAGGTGCGGCCGGCCATCGAGTATTCCTCGAACGGCGGCAGCACCTCGGCCGACTCGGGGAACGTAACCGGTAGGCGCCCGGTGAAATCCTCCCGTCCGAAGACGAGATCGGCCAGCGCCTCGCCGCCGGCCTCACCGGAGTACCAGGCGAGAACAATGGCGTCGGCAAGGCCGGCAATCTCCTTGAGCTCCACGGGACTGCCACCAGTCACGACTGCGACGACCTTGCTGCCATCCTTGCGACGCTCGGCCACCTTGCGGAGATGTTCCAGCTGCTCCTTCGGGAGCTTGAGCGTCACGCGATCGGCCTTGCCGTGGGAGAGAATTGCATCCTCGCCCTCCTCGCCCTCGTGCGCGGGGGTGAGCCCGAGGAACACGATCGCCACGTCCTCTTTGTGCGGCCAGGGTACCCCGGCACAGCGATCGCACTCGTAGAAGAAGCCGTGCGAGTAGGCGAGATAGACCCCGGCGTCTACCGCCGCGGTGAGTCCGCCCAGATACGTGCCGATGCGCCCGGAGACGCCATAGTAGTTGCCGAGCTGGGTGAAGACGTCGGTCGCCGCCGCGCCGGAGACGGAATAGCGGCCCTTGTGCGGATTGAGGGGCAGTACGCCGTCGTTCTTGACGAGCACCATCGACTCGCGGGCCATCCTGCGCGCGAGCTCATGGTGGCGATCACACGACAGCAGCGACGGATCGATGCGATTGTACGGGCATGCCGGGTCCTCCTCCATGATGCCCAGGCGGTAGCGGCAGGTGAAGAGCCGCGCCACGACCACGTCGAGTTCCTTCTCGCTCACCAGCCCCTGCTCGACCGCCTCCTTGAGATGCTTGAAGCACGGGCCGCACTCGAAGGTGAGCCCGTTCCTGATCGCGAGTGCACAGGCCTCGGCCGGCGTCTTCACGATCTTGTGGCTGCGCCAGATGTCGCATACCGCCCCGCAGTCGCTGACCACGTGCCCGTCGAATCCCCACTTGCCGCGGAGAATGTCCTTAAGAAGAAACACGCTCGCACTCGCGCTCTCGCCGTAGACGCGGTTGTAGGCGCCCATCACCGCCTCGACCCGGCCCTCTCTCACGCACATCTCGAAGGCGGGCAGATATGTCTCGAAAAGGTCCTTCTTCGACGGCTTCGCGTCAAAGGTGTGGCGCAGGTTTTCGGGTCCGGAATGCACGGCAAAATGCTTCGCACACGCAGCGGCCTTCAGGTAGACCGGGTCATCGCCCTGAATGCCACGGACGAACGCGACCCCCATCGTGCCGGTGAGGAACGGATCCTCGCCCCAGGTCTCGATGCCGCGCCCCCAACGCGGATCACGGAAGATGTTCACGTTGGGGCTCCAGACGTTGAGCCCGGTATTGAGCTCGGTTTCGCGTCCGTCCGCCACGCTGGCCACATATTTGATGCGCGCCTCGTCGCTGATTGCCGACGCCACTTTGCGCACAAGCTCCGGATCGAAGCTGGCCGCCATGCCGATAGGCTCCGGGAACACCGTCGCGCGCCCGTTGCGTCCGACGCCATGGAGCGCCTCGCCCCAGTAGTTGTAGCCGGGAATGCCAAGACGCGGGATGGCAGGCACGCCGTTCATCAGCTGGGCGCACTTCTCATCAAGCGTCATCTTCGCGACGAGAGATGCCGCCTTCTCCTTCAGCTCTTCAATACTAGCGGCGCTGGCCACGGCCGCAGCGATCGTCGCGACGAGAAACACTTTGCCCTTTTTCATATCAACTCCTTTTTTCAATCACGCTTCACATCGGCAACATTGGTGAGACGGTAGCGCTCCCCCTTGAAGCTGGAGAATTCATTGCCGCGCAGATCAAGCCCCGTGCAGCCCGTCACCGCAACGCCGAAGCCACCGCCCTCAAAGCGGTTGCCGACGATTGCGATGTTGCGATGCGCATCCGCAGGCAGCGGCTTGCGGCGGCAGTTGTTGCCGGCCACGTAGATTCCGCCACCATTGTGACGTAACGTGTTTCCAGACAAGCGAAGATTGCGGCTACAGCCACC
>JAZRXT010000089.1:0-6520 GCA_045600365.1 Kiritimatiellia bacterium
AAACGGAAGAGCCACTGGCAGATCTTGAAAAGTCACTGCCACCCAAGGTGGGGCAAACACGCCTTCCCCCCACCGGGTGGCCGGGGATTGTTCAAAGAACAGAAACAGAAAGGATGCCACAACATGGCAAACACCAAGTTCATGACGGCAAAGTGCGGTCCGCCCTCCATCCAGGTGTAGACAATCCTCTCGACCGCGTTCGAGGCGATCTAGGACCTGGAGCGCGTAAGCGCCGGCTCCATCACGGGCGGATCGTGGAACTGGGGTGCGTAGGCGCCGTCCTGGAGCGAGGTCCATTAGACCGAAGCGCTGGTACGTGAAAGAGAAAATGCTAAAGCACTATCCTTTCGCGTTGGAGGACCGCCCAGTATAAGCGCGGTAGCACAGGACGTTTGGGGAACGCCCCCTACCGGTGAATGCCTTGGTCATTATCGTTGCACATGGACTTCGGATGAACGATGGCCAATCGCGATTCAGCGTAAACTACGCTGGGATGTGATTAGTCATCGGACAACCGAGCAACAGGGCAACCGGGCAGTTGTCTACAGACTTGCGAACAGGTTATCTTCAGATGATGGGATGTGTAAAGAAAAGGGTTAGGAAAAGAGACCTCCCCCCCTATACCCCCCTATCCCCTACAACCCCTATAGAGAAAAGCAACGAGAAAAGAAACAAGCCCCAGGTTCTTAAAGAATGTTCCGTGGCATTGAAAATTGAAGACTGAAGATTGAATTTTTTTGAAAAAGTCGTTTCGCCCAATATCTACTAGGGCGGCAGCGTGCTCCGGCATCAGAAAACCGACATGGCTGCTTTACACTTTTGCCCTTTTGACTTCTTATATAAATTAGAGGGTGTGTGTGTCGAGCGATTGAGCGGTTGGTTGACGGGCTGGTGGCGGCGGTTGGCGGGCGGGACACGGCGGCGAGGGGGTCTCGCCGCCCTACCAGTGGGTGAAACACTCTGCCCTCGTGGGACCACGAGCCTCCCCTTGTGGAGGTCTCAACTCCCCTCGTGGAGAAACGCGCCTCCCCTTGTGGAGTTTTCATTTCCCCTCGTGGAGTGGTGGATGCGCGGAAGCGCATCCCCCTTAGGAGGGCCCTCTGCGCCAAAAAAAGTCCCGCCATCCCGAGCGCGTCCAGTGGACGTGTTGGGGAAGGCGGGCGGATGAATAACTGCCAATGCCTACTTAGAGGCCAAGCTTCTTGGCAGCATCGCCCACCGCTTTCTTGGTGGCGTCGGCGGCCTCGCCAGCCTTCTTGGCGGCGGCATCGGCGGCCTCGCCGGCCTTCTTCATCGCAGCGTCAGCGGTCTTGCCCGCATCGGCGGCAGCCTGGTTTACGGCCTTCTCCGCCTTCTCCTGCTGGGTCTCTTCCTTGCAGCCCGAAACGAGGGTGGCAAGCGCGCACACGGCAACGGCCGCGAACGTCATGATCTTCTTCATCTTATTTCTCCTTTTGTGGTTTTCGAACCGAACATTATTCGGGCCGAATGCTAGTTTCCAAAGCACAATATATTTTACCAAGATTCCGGCAAAAGTAAAGCACAATCGTCGGTTCACCGCAGGAATGCCACTTGCAAGAGTAAACGCTTCGGTTCCCTGCGTTTACTCTTGCAAGTGGCACTCGGGAGAAACTGGAATCAGACAAAACCTACCTCAGCAGGACATGGAAACTGGCGCGGCCGACCGAAAGCACACCCGGACCTGCAAAGAAACGGTCGTCCTTGTGCTTGGCATTGGACTCCGTTGAGCCGTAGGTCCCAGCCGCCTTGGGTAGTAGGTTGCTGCAGAAGCCGCCGAGACACCGACGGCAACCGTCATGGCCGAAACAAATCCAGCGAAACAGATTTTCATCACAACTATCCCAACTGACTTGGACTATATGCGGCTTTTACCACTTAATCCACACCCTGGGCGTTTGGATCTGGACGCCCGTCCAGACAACTCTCCTCGCGCCAAACCGCAATTAGTATACCACAGGTTGCGATGCAAAGTCAAGCGGCTTCGATCCGCCTCTTTACGCATGAAAAGCGAAGTCCCGGGCACAGTGAAAGCTGCAACCGGTCCCGGCTACTCCATTTCCTGCGCCGGATTGCCGTAGACGGTCGTGCGGGGGCGCACGTTCAGCACCACGACGGAGCCGATGCCGACCGTGGCGCCGGCGCCGATCGTGCGACGGGGCACCACGCGGGAGCCGGGGAACACCGAGGCGCCCTCGCCCACCATCACCGCGCCGCCCAGCGTGCACTGCGCATACACGTGGGAGAAATCCCCGAGGCGGCAGTCGTGCCCGATCGAGGTGTTGTGGAACACGCACGCATGGCGGCCCACCTCGATGTCGGCGGTGAGCACCACGTTGTGGGCGATGAAGGATCCCTCGCCCACCTCCACGTTCATGCCCAGCGAGGCGGTGCGGTGGATTACCGAAATGAATCTGCCTCCCCGGGCGGCGATCGCATCCGCGCAGCGGCGGCGGGCGGCAATCGAACCGAGCGCGGTGATGAACACGTCGTGCGGCCCCGGCACGTAGTCGTCGGGCGTGCCGACGATCGGCGGATAGCCGTCGAAGCCGTCCAGGGCGTTGGAGCGCGCGTCGAGGAAACCGCCCACGGTGAACAGTTCGCCGTACCCGACCGCCTCAATGGCGGCGGAATACATTTCTCGCCCGAAACCGCCCGCGCCGACTATTAGCAGATTCTTCACGAGAACGACCTCCCTCCATCGGCGATCAGACACTGACCCGTCACCCACGCGGATGCCGGTGAAAGGAAGAAGTCAACCACGTCGGCCACCTTTTCGGGCGTGCCGAAGCCGAAGGGATAGCGGCCGCGGATCCGCTCCAGCGTCTTCGGATCGGCGCCGTCCATCCACACCCTGTGCGCCAGCGGGGTGTCGACAATGCCCGGAGCGACCGCGTTCACCCGAACGCCGCGGGCGGCAAGCTCCGCCGCCGCGCTCCTGAGCATTCCCTCCACCGCGCCCTTCGACGCCGCATACGCGGCATTGCCAGCGTCTCCTTCGTGGCATACGCTCGAAGACACCAGCACGCACGATGCTCCTTCGGTGTGGTTCGGCGCCTTGGCGAGCCAGCCCATGAACGCCATCGGGAAGTACGCATGGACATTCCACATCGAGGCGGAGGTGGCGGCGTCGAGGAGTGAAAGCGGTGCCAGGGCGGTGAAGCCGGCGGCATGCACGAACCCGCGCACCCGTCCGAAGCTCCCCTTCACCGCCTCGGCCACGCGCTGCGCCGCATCGCGCGCGTCAAGCTCCTGGGAGAGCGCCACGCCATTCGCCCCGACCGACGCGACCTCGGCCAGACGGCCGGCATCGCGCGCCACCAGCAGCACATTCTCGCCGCGTTCCAGCAGTCGGTGCGCAACGCAGGCGCCGATTCCGCTCGACGCGCCGGTCACCACGTAGCAGCCATCCGCCATAGTCACACCTCCACCCCCGCGGCGGTTGCAAGGTCGCGCACCGTCTTCGCCGCCGCGAAGTCGGCCGCGGTCAGACGCCGTCCGTAGCGCTGGGCGCACATCGTGGACATGGCGAACGCAGCGAGCGAACCCCACATCGGAACGGCGCGGAAGTCGTCATCCGCCCCGATTGAAGGCACCTCCAGCACCTCGGCCGCCATTGCCAGAAAATCGTCCATCCGCCAGTCCTTTCCTTTAGCGCCGCTCCCACGGCTTCACCTCTTCGGGTTCGAGAAAAACGTCCTTGATGGTCTCCAGGCGATACCCCTCGCCCTTCATCATCTTGTCGAGCGCCGCCATGAAGTCGCCGTCCAGGTTCACCCCGGCGATACCCGAGTCGATCTCGGCCGAGGTACCGTCAACCCACGTCAGGTCGAGCGATATCTTCACCCGGCCCGGATGCTGCTGGGCCAGACTGCGCAGCTCGATGATCTTCGCCTCGAGCGACGGATCCTCATAGGAGAACGAAACGTGCAGCGCCTTGGAGAAGCCGCTCACCCCTTCGTCCATCCGATGGACCTCGCGGACGATGAACTGGATTTCCGCAAGCTCGATGCTGCGGTCTTCGCGGTCGGTCCTGTGCGAAAGCTCGCCGCAGACCATCACCGGCTTATCCACCTCGCCGCCGAGCCATGAGCTGTACTTGGCGTAGGTCTTGGCGAAGCAGAGCGCCTCGGTGGTTCCGTTGTCGCCGCAGTCGATGGAGAGGATGGCCCAGGGTTCTGGCGGCAGCATCACGGGATTGCCGTATTCGTCCTTCACCACCTTGCCGCGCTCGCGCTTCGGCTTCGGCTTGCCCATGCGCACATCGCACTTCTCGAGCATTCCCGCCAGACGAACGGGCACGCGGATCTGGCGTTCGGCGCGAACCTCGTCCATGAAGGGAATCGCCGGCGGTTCACAGGGCCGGTAGGAGGAAAGCGAACCGATCACCTTCTTGTAGGCACCGAGGGGATGGCCGGTGAGGTAGACGCCGCAGAGGTCGCGCTCGTCCTTGAAACCCTTGGCAGAGGGCCAGCGCGGACAGTCCCGGAGCGCGGCATCGCTCACGTCCTCGTCGGGGGCGAGGATGCTGAACATGTCCATCTGCCCGCTCGCCTTGTCCTTTGCCCGCTGGGAACCGTGCCTGACGGCGTACTCGACATTGTTGAAGAACCTGGCGCGGTGGAAGGAGGGATCCGCCTCGATGAAGGAGTCGAACGCGCCGCACATGACGAGCGCCTCCATCACCCGCTTGTTCACCACCGCCGCCGATCCCAGACGCACCGCGAAGTCGACCATCCCCTTGTAGGGACCGTTCTTCTCGCGTTCGGCGACGATCGCCTCCGCAGCGGCCTCGCCCACGCCCTTGACGCCGGCGAGCCCGTAGATGATCGCCTTCTCGCCCTTGACGGGGGAGAAGCGGGCATACGCGCGATTGACGTCCGGCGGACGCACCTCGAGATCCATCGCCGCCGCCTCGGCCACGAAGCCGGGCAGCTTGTCGAAGTTGCCGATTTCGGACGATATCTGAGCGCACATGAACTCGGCCGGATAGTGGGCCTTCATGTAGCCGGTCTGGTAGGCGACCCAGGCGTAGCAAACGGCATGGGACTTGTTGAACGCATACGAGGCGAACGCCTTCCAGTCGTCCCAGATCTTGTCGATGAGCTTGCGGGCCTCCTTCTCGTCCTTCCACTTGTCAATGCGGAACTCGGGATTGGCAAGGCATCCATCGATGAACTTGACCTTGAGCTCCTCCATAATGGCGAGCAGCTTCTTGCCCATTGCCTTGCGGAGCGCATCCGACATGCCGCGGGTGAAGCCGCCCAGCAGACGCGACAGCAGCATCACCTGTTCCTGGTAGACGGTGACGCCGTAGGTGTCCTTCAGGTACTTCTCCATCAGCGGGTGGTCGTACTTGATTGGCTCCTTGCCCAGCTTGCGGGCGACGAAGGTGGGGATGTAGGCGAGGGGACCGGGGCGATAGAGGGCATTCATGGCCACGAGGTCGGCAAGGCGCTCGGGCTGGAGCTCCATCAGGTACTTCTTCATCCCGTCCGATTCGAACTGGAAAAGCCCGGTGGTCTCGCCGCGGCCGAATAGCTCGTAGGTCTCGCGGTCATCGTCTGGGATGTCGTCGGGATTGAGCGACTTGGCAAAGGCGTCCTGCGGATAGCGCTCCTCAGGGGTGCGGAACTTGCCGATGAGCTCGACGCATTCCTTCTCGACGGTGAGGGTCTTGAGGCCGAGGAAGTCCATCTTCAGCAGGCCCACCGGCTCCACGAAGTGTCCGTCATACTGGGTGGTGAGCAGAGACTCGCCTTCGGTGGGCATTACCGGCAGGGTATCGATCAGCGGGTCGCGCGAGATGATGACGCCGCAGGCGTGGACGCCGGGCTGGCGGATGGAGCCCTCGAGGCGGCAGGCGAATCCCATGAGCTCGGCGACGGTGTGGGGGTGTTTTCTGGTCTCCCTGTCCGACTCGGCATAGAACACCGTGCCGTCCTTCATCGCGTCGACGAGGCCCTGGGAGAAGTCCTTGTTCGGTTCGCCCTTCTTGTCGGTGGGGCTCATCGCCGCCTTGAAGGTTATCTTCGGCGTGTCGGGCACGAGACCGGCGAGCTTGTTGGTGTCGGCCAGCGGGTACTCGAGGGTGCGTCCGACGTCCTTGATCGCGCTCTTCGCGGCCATCTGGCCGAAGGTGACGATGTGCGCGACGTGGTCCTGCCCGTACTTCTGCGTCACGTATTCGAGCACGCGGCCGCGACCGGCGTCGTCGAAGTCGACGTCGATATCGGGCATGGAGATGCGGTCGGGATTGAGGAAGCGCTCGAACAGGAGGTCGTACTTGACCGGATCGACGTTGGTGATGCCGAGCGCGTAGGCGACGGCGGCGCCGGCGGCGGAACCGCGGCCCGGGCCCACCCACACGCCCATGTTGCGGGCGGCGGCGATGTAGTCGTGAACGATGAGGAAGTAGCCGGGGAAGCCCATCAGCTTGATCGTGTCGAGCTCGAACTGCACGCGCTCCTTCACGTCCTGCGGAATCTCCACTCCTTCACCT
>JAZRXT010000090.1:0-2689 GCA_045600365.1 Kiritimatiellia bacterium
TCGGCGAGGCGCAGGCCGTTGGCGAGCTTCGACTCGACGCTCGCCTCGGTGGCGGGCAGGTCCACGCTCTCCAGCGCGCTCCACACGCCGGCGGGAGTGCGGAGACGGGCACGGATCTTGGCACCGGTGGCCGGCACCTCGATTGCGCCCGTGCCGCCGCTGTAGGTGGCGTAGTCGAGGCCAAGGTCGAAGTAGATGTCGCTCGACTTTTCCTGGTTCTGATGGACTTCGACCGCGATGGTGTTGGCACCTTCGCGGAGCAGTCCCGCCGGAATCGCGACCGTGCGGCTGATTTCCTCCTTGTGGGCGGTGCCGCCATCGGAGAACGTGGAATAGGTGGCGTTCCGGGCGAGGTAGAGGCGATCCACTTCCGTGCCGTTGACGTAGATGGCATAGCAGCCATCGTAGAGGACGTTGATCCGGATGCTGGTGCTGGCGGCCGCCTCGGCGGGAAGCGTGAAGGTCTTGCGGAAGTAATAGGTATAGACCTGGGTACCGGAGGAGGCATGGTTAACGTAATTGGAAAGAGTTGTACCAATGGTCTCGTAGGCGGTGGAACCGTTGAAGCCGAGGATGCCGTTGCCCGAACCCCAACTGGAACTGGCGACATAGTCCTTCGCATACCAGGCACGTCCCGAAGAGTCGGCGGCGGGCTGGTTGCCCCAGTCGTAGTACTGCCAGGAGGACTTCTTCGCGAAGGCGGAACGATAGGTGATGCCGGGGGCCGTGCCCGTGAAGGTGATCGCGTCGGTCTTGACCGCGCCGCCCTCCAGGCGGGGATCGGTGCCGTCCAGCGTGTAGTAGATGGTGCCGGCGGAGGGGGTCGAGAGGTAGAGCTGGTCGCCATAGGTGAAGACCTTGCCGTCGAACACATGCGCACCGTTCGGCTCGCACACGCGCGGAACGTCGATGGAGGGATACCAGCCCTGTGAACGATAATGCTGCAGCAGATAGGACGGACGGTTGACGATGAAACTGATGCGGTTGTTGCAGGCATTCGTCCAGGTCGCGGGCGTACGTCCACCGCCTCCCCAGCGCGCGGCCTCGCAGGCGACGGCGTCGCCGAATTCGTCCATGCGCTTGCGGAAGCGCTTCTCGCCCTCGGCCGCGGTCATCGCGCCGCCCTCCTTGATGCAGTGCTTGAAGAACAGGTCCGCCACGAGCATTTTGTATTCCGCGTTGTCCATCAACTTGTAGTTGAGTTCGGACGCGCAGAAATTCTCCGCTTTGGCCATGTTCGAGTGTTTGGCATGGGTGCCGCGGAGGAGGTTGTTGGCCGAAACGCCGTCGCTGGTGCCCAGCGAATGTTCCGCGTCATGGCGGTGGAAAATCCAGCCGGTCTGCTTGACACCGCTCAGGGTGTTGGTGCCGGAGTGGCGGTTCCACAGCTGGGCGTTGTTGTTGGCCTTGTCGCTGCCCGAGGCCGAAGGCGAGTCCGCATCGCTCGCGTAATGCGCGGTGAGCATGTAGAGGAACACGTTGGTGGGGTTGAGGTAGATGGGATAGTTCGGATTGCGGGTGCCATCCGGGTTGAGGCCCATCGCCTTCTTGTAGTTGTTGGGATAGGAACTGCCGTAACCTTGGTTGACCGAAAGATCCCAGAAATTACGCCAGCCGGCGGGGTCGCCTTCGACGACGCCGGTCACATAGCCGGGCTGCGAGGTGCGCACCACGTCGTAGTCATCGGCGGTGCCGCCGAAGTAGGACTCGCCGAATTCACCGCAGGTCCGCTCTTCGGTCTGGTAGACGCCCCAGTAGATGCCGTTGATGAAGAGGTTGTAGAAACGGGTGCGGTGATAGGACTGTCCGAGGTCGCGCTGGGAGTCGCGGGACCACAATTCCTCGATGAAGGTGAACTGGTCGCTGCCGTTCGCCCACGAATAGTTCTGGGCGGTGCGCAAGTCGACCTTGTCGAAGGAGTCCGCGCCTTCATCGCCGAACAGCTTGAAGTTGAGCTTGCTCGCCCCGTATTCGTTGCGGAAGAAGAAACGGAAGGAGTGCTTCGGATAGGTGCTTCCGCGTGAATAGGCGCCGCGGATGCGGATGCCGGCGGGCAGGGAGAACTCATGCGCCGTGTTGGTGGGCGAAATCTGCTCGACCATGATGGGACGCTCCCAGGTGCGTCCATTGCCGCTGGCGTTGACATAGATGCCGCTCGACTTGTCGAACAGGTTCTTGAGGTCGGTGACAATGGAAATGGTGGGAATGCCGTTGGTCAGGCCATTGAACACGTTCTGGCGATAGTTGGACGTGATGGTCGAGTTCATGCCATATCTCATCACCTGGTTGTTGACGGACCCACTGCTCGGGAATCCCGTGGGCACACTCGTCGACTGCGTGATGACGTCGCTGGCGAAGAGATAGGTGGCCGACGAGTCCAGCTGGAGCAGACTGTCGGCATTCGGAACTGCCGCGCGGAGACACGTCGTGCGATTGACGGTGATGGGGCCGGTGTAGCGGGTGGAGGAGGTCTTCGGCGAAGAACCGTCGGTGGTGTAGTAGATGATCGCATTGGGATCGGCGGGGCAGGAGAGCTCCACCGTAAACGCCTGGGTCTTCCAACCATGGGGCACCGAAAACACCACTTCCGGAGTGGGCCCCATCTTGCCTTCCTGCGCATTCGCCGCGCCCGGCGTGGAGGATTTCGCAGGGAAGTACACGAGCTCGTCGGAGACGGTGCTGCACAGCA